>NZ_JBSPSR010000004.1:0-371379 GCF_059623105.1 Halorubrum orientale
CGACGCAAAACAAATGATCGTCTCCGGATTCATCGAACCGATCACGGAAGAACTCCCGATCGAGTACGCGGTCGAACTCAACCGACTCGTCGAACTCGAAATGGAGGGCTCGCTCGGGTAATCCATCATGAGCACACAAGCAATCGAGAGCCTCTCTGAGGACACAGTACGACGCATCGCCGACGACCGAGACGAGCCCAAGTGGCTCCTCGAAGCCCGCCTCGAAGCGCTCGAGGCGCTCGAGACGGCCGAGTTGCCCGACGTCATCCAGACGCCCGGGCGTCGCTGGACCGACCTCGAGGCGCTCAACTTCGAGGCGCTCGTCGACCCGCTGAATCAGTCCGACGCGACCCAGCGAGACGGCGGCAGCGACGAAGTCGTCGTCGCGCCGTTCACCGAGGCGTTCGACGAGTACGGTGACGTTCTCGAGGCGCACTTCGGAACGGTGCTTGACCCAACCGAGAACTATCTCACCGCACTGTCGGTCGCACTGTTCACGACCGGGACGTTCGTCTACGTCCCCGAGGGCGTCGACGTCGAGGACGTCACCGTCCGTGCAGAGATGAACTCACGGTCGTTGTTCAGTCAGACGCTCGTCGTGGCCGAGGAGTCGTCGTCGGTGACGATCCTGGAGTCGATCACCTCGGGTGACGGCGACGTCGACGGCGACCGATACTTCTCGAATCTCGTCGAGATCGTCGGCGGCGAGAACGCCGACGTCCAGTTCGGGTCGCTACAGAACCTCGACGACGAGACGTACACCTACTCGCTGAAGCGCGGCGTGACCGACACGTACGCGACGATCGACTGGATCGAGAGCAACTTCGGCTCGAAGCTCACCCGGTCCGACGTCGAGACCGAGCTGAACGGCGACGGCTCCGAGAGCCAGATCGTCGGGACGTTCTTCGGCGGCGAAGACCAGCACTTCGACGTCAACGCTCGTGTCTGGCACCAGGCTGAGCACACGACGGCCGACCTCGTCACGCGCGGCGTACTCGACGACGTTGCCCGCTCGGTGTACGAGGGAGTCCAGGACGTCGGCGACGACGCGTGGAACACCTCGAGCTATCAGCGAGAAAATACGTTGATGCTCTCGGATGAGGCCGAAGCGGACGCGTCACCGAAGCTGATTATCCACAACCACGACACCGAGGCGTCACACTCGGCGACGGTCGGGCAGGTCGACGCAGAAGACCTGTTCTATCTAGAGAGTCGGTCGGTCGACTCGCGGTCGGCGCGAAACATGCTCGTTGAGGGCTTCTTCGTTCCCGTCCTCGAAGAGATCGCGGTCGACGAGTTCCGGCAGGACGTAGAGGACCTCGTCCAAGCGCGACTCGCGTAGACACGACAGCAGCGAAACGGATTTTTTCGCTCACTTGGACGCCATACCATTGAGCGCATCGGCCGTCTGACCGACGGCGTCGACGACACCGCGACCGATCGTCGCTATTGTCTCATCGTCGACGGTGAGCGGCGGCGTAAGCATCAGATGGTCACCGGCGCGGCCGTCGGCGCTCCCGCCGCCAGGATATGTGTAGACGCCGTTCTCGAGTGCAGCGTCGTACACGCGCCTCGTGACCGCCGTATCGGGGTCGAATGGGCTGTTCGTCGACCGGTCTGTGACGAACTCGATTCCGATCTGTAGGCCCACGCGCCGAAGCTCACCAACGATCGGGCTCTCGCGGAGCGGCGCGAGGGCCGACTCGAGACGCTCGCCTCGCCGGCGAACCGCCGCGTACAACGCCGGGGTGTAGTGGTCAAGCACGTGGTCGGCAACAGCAGTCGAAATTGGCGTGGCGCTGTAGGTGTGACCGTGAGCGAACGAGTGAGTGTGAGTCTCGAGCGTCTCAACGACGTGGTCACGCGCCATCGTGGCGCTGATCGGTGCGTATCCCGCAGAGAGCCCCTTACCGAGCACCAGGAGATCTGGCGTCACATCGAGCCCTGTACAGGCGAACGCGTCACCCGTTCGGCCAAAGCCGACCATCACCTCGTCGGCGATGAACAACACGTCGTGTGTCGCACAGATGCGGGCCACCTCGCGGTAGTACGCCGGGTGGGGTCGCGCCGCCGGCAGGCTCGCACCCCCGACGGGCTCGGCGATGAACGCGGCAACGGTTTCTGGGCCGGTCCGTCGGATGAGCCGGTCGAGTTCCGCCGCAGCAGCGATCGCCTGGGTTTCCGGGTCACCGCGGTGATCCCAGCGGGCGGGATCGGCCGGGGCGATCTTCGGCCACTCGTGGAGCAGCGGGGCATATGTCGCTCGGCGGTCGGTGTTACCCGACGCCGAGAGCGCACCGAGCGTCGCCCCATGGTACGACTGCCATCGGCTGATCACCGTCTGTCGCGTCGGCTCACCACGGGCGACGTGGTAGTCTCGAGCGAGCTTGATCGCCGACTCGACCGCCTCACTGCCCGACGTGACGAAGAACGCGGTGTCGAGGTCACCGGGCGTCATCGCGGCCAGTCGGTCGGCGACGGATTCAACCGACGGCGTCCGGAAGTGTGAGGTCGAGACGTAGCCAACGCGGTCGGCTTGGTCGGCCATGACGGCCCCGATACCGTCGAGTGAGTGGCCGAGATTGACGACGGCTGCGCCCGCGGCCGCATCAACAATCTCGTCGCCGTCCGCCGTTACGAGAACAGCGTCGTGTGCGTCGACGATGGTGGGGTGGTCAGGGTTCCGCCCGGCACCCCACTTGAACAGTACACTCATCAGGAGCCAGTCACAGAGTGGGTATATAACTCGACAGCCACCCGGCACCGATCACCGCAATGGTTGAGACCGCATAGAACGCGCGGGCGCAAGCACCGTAGTGTGAGGGAACGGCTTAAGTCCGGACGGGCCCGACGGTTCGACTATGCGAACGGGTGCACAGCGCGACGGGTGGTCGCCGTGAGCGTCAGTCAGCGGGTCACCTCAGACGACCAGCTCGCTCGGTTGCTCCAGATTGGGATTGTCTTAGAGCAGGTCGTCGAGGCACGAGCACACCATCACACCGAGAGCCTCGACGAAGCGCTCGACGAGGAGGTAGAGACGTTACTCGCCGAGGCCGCCGCAGAGTCCGCAGATCACCGTGGTCGGCTCGAAGCGCTGGTGGACGCGCTGGGCGTCGACAGTGTGCCGTTTGAAGAGATTGAGTCGTTAGTTGACGCGCGATACGGCCAGACACGACCGGAGGATTTCGACGGCGTGTTGTACGACCAGCTGTGTAACGAAGAGACCGCCTACAAGTTCTATGACGACCTCATTGAGGCAATTGTGGAGTCGGACGCGACGTTCTCACTCGATCGGTCGGCGCTACTCGAGACGCTGCGGGCGATACGCGAGGAGGAAGCCGAGGGTGTGAGCGAGGTTACCGCCGTCATGGAGCGACGATGAGTGAGACAGGGGAGCCACCGACTGAGATCGCTACCGCAGCGACCGCCGACGGAGGGGAGCCGTGAACACCGCAGACCAGTACCTCAAGACGATATACGTCGTACAGCAGCAAGAGGACGGACCCGCCTCAACCGGGTCAATAGCCGACGCGCTCGACGTGAGCCCGGCAAGCGCGAACGAGATGATCGGGAAACTCGAATCCCGCGGACTCGCCGAACACGAGAAGTACAAAGGCGTCAGGCTCACCGACGACGGCATCTTCAAGGCGCGCGAAGCACTGCAAACGTACTGCATCATCGAGCGCTTCCTCGCGAACGTGCTCGCCGTCGAAGCGTTCCGTGAAGAGGCGCGCGAACTCGAGGCAGTCATCGATGACACTGTCGCCGAGCGTCTCGATACGATAATCGACCGACAGCCGGAGTGTCCAGACTGTTTCGACCCCGACAGCGACGCCTGCGCGTGTCTGGAGGCGGTGACCGCGCCGGTCGAATCAGAGTGATGGACGCGCGCTGTGCGAGCGCGTAGGTAGCCGGGTCAGACGCCAGTCGAATAGCGAAGGATACCAGCGATACCGCCGAAGGCGTCAAGCAGCTGTTCGCCTTTCTCGAAGTCTGTCGAGATGAACTTTGTCTCCGTGCCGCGCTGTTCAGCGATCGACATGAGGTGCTCGATGACGTCCTCGCGTGCTTCGACAGCCGCCGACTCACCGCACTCAGAGCACTCGTGGTCGGGCGTCGAGTGGCGGGCATCGACGACCTCGAATTCCTCGTGACCGTTTGGACACTCGTAGACGATCACGTCAGAGCGAAGATCCTCCGAGATGAGGAGCCGGTCGACTGATCCCATGATGAGGTTTCGGCGGGTCTGTTCGAAGCCGTAGGTGGCCTCCTCGCCGGTGTTGAGGTTCTCGAAGAACTCCTCCATCTGGCGTTTATCCTCGACTATCTCTTGATCGGCGAGCGCGTCGCTCGCGGCGTCGACGAGGTCTTTCAGCCCGGACTCGTCGGTGTACGCGACGTCGAACTTCCCGAGCACCTTGTCTTGGAGCTCGTGGTGGAGGTAGTCGCCGTCGAGAAATTCGTCTTTGGTCGGGGAGGGGCCGCCGACGAGTACGCCGTCGAGCTCGTGACGCTTGTCGACGAAGAGATCGTTCGCCATGCCCGCGACCTCCTGATAGAAGTTGTCGATAGCCTCGAGCCGGAGGCGGGCGAACCGCTGGGCGGACTGACCGCCTTTGCGTTGTTTGCCGGGGACGAGCGAGGAGGCGGACTTGACCGGTTCGACCCGCTTGCCTTTTAACCAGCCGACGTTCGCTTCTCGGCGGTCTAAGACGATGAGCCCGAAGAGCCCGGAGTCGGTGAGCATGTGCTCTAACGGCTCCGTAAGGAAGTCCGAGTCGCAGTGGTACCGGAATGACTCGACCGGCTGTGGGGGCGAGTCGAGCGTACGGGTCACCATGTCCGTCTGGCCCCCACCAGTGTCGATGGCGCCAGAGAAGATCACGATCCCGTTTTCTGGTGGGAAGGTGTCGTAGTAACGGAGTCGGTCTTTGATGCTCGTAAGAGCGTCTTGGACGTTCGTCCGCGTTTGTTTGGACTTGATGTTGGACGCCTCGCTGTGTTCTTGGGTGACGTGGGCGACAACGTCGGAGATCTGTCTGTCTTCGGGGATGTAGATCGTGACGAGTTGCGTGCCGGAGCCCTCGTACGACTTGAGCTCCTCTATGACTTTGCGGAATTCGTACTTCCGTCTGTCTGCAGAGTCGCTCGTGGTACTCGTATCGCTCATGCTGGTCTCTTATCGGCATCGAAGGTGCCAGGACAGTAAAGATACCCGACTTTCCGTCTCTGCGGGGACGACGTGTCGAGCGGGCGGTCAGATCACGGCCGCATCCACCGGAAGGTAGCTTTATATCGCTTCATCTGGAGACCCAGGTGAATGACGTCTCCCCAAGACGGATCGACCCGCCTCATCACCTCGGGTGTGGAGGAATGGGTCGCTCACGCGGCGTTGCTCAACGCCTACGAGCGCGCCGTCAACGCGGGGGAAGACGAGAGTCACTACCGACGCGCCCTCATCCGGGTCGAAGACAGTAGCCCCCTCGATCGATCCGGGCGGCAGCTCCTCCGTGCGGCGCTGGTCGAGTACCTCGCAGATGCCCCACTTCGGGATCGCGCCGCCGCGAGAGCGGTACTCAGACGGATTCGAGAACACGCTGGCTCACCGGCACTCACCGGGCGTTCACCACGCCAATGGCGAACAGACTGAGACCGAGTGCGAGCGCGATGGCGTCGGTGCGACCGAATGTGAGCGCCGGAAGTGTTGGGTTCCACGAGAGACACCGCGCCGCCATCGCCGTTCCAAGTCGGTCTGCCCGCGAGAGCGTTCGGCGAACGCCGACGGTCGCGACCGCTCGCATTCGCAGGTGGACGGGACGGGCGCCGCCGCCGCGGGCGTGAACCGCCTCGCGAGCGCGACGGAGGTCGGCAGCCAAGCGCGGCAGGGCGCGGAAGACGAGCGCGACTCCGAGTCCCAGCGCCGCGCCGGGGCGGCCGGGAACCGTGTGTTGTACCGCAGCGCGTGACTCGCGAACCGTCGTCGACCGAACGTAGGCGGCCGCAACGACAAGAATCAGTCCAACTCGGTAACTCGCGAGCGCGGTGGTAGCTGTGCGGTCCGGCTGTATCCAGGGCTCACCAAGCGTGAGGCCAGCAGCGACTGGGGCGACAAGCAGCATCGGCAACGCAAAGCGGAACGCCCACACGTCACCGATGCCACCATCAGCCGCCCACAGACAGCCAACGGCGAGCGGCGTCGCAAAGAGCAGCCCGCGGGGTGAGTGTGTCGCGTAGACGGCCGCGGTAAAGCCAGCCTGGACGACGAGTTTCACGCGGGGGTCAAGACGATGAGCGAGCGAGTCGCCCGGTACGTACGCGAGCGTCATCGTTCCACACTACTGAAGGGTGGCACGCGAACGCCGTGGTCAGCAAGATCGGCCATGACCGACGCAGGCAGTCCGTTCACGACGAGCCGGCCGTCGTCCAGTCCGATAAGTCGGTCTGTGAGGCCTAGAACGTCGCGGAGGTCGTGAGTTACCACGATGATGCTCGTCCCCTCTGCGGCGAGCGATCGGAGGCGCCTGAGGACGGTCCGACGTGCCGGCTCGTCAAGTCCCGTGAACGGTTCGTCACAGACGAGATGCGTGGGGGCCATCGCCATCGCCCCCGCGATGGCGGTTCGTTGTTGTTCGCCCCCAGAGAGCGCCGCAATCCGGGTGTCGCCGCGGCCGGCTAGGTCGACCGCGTCGAGTGCGGCCGCGACACGCCGGTCGATCTCCTCGCGCGGAAGTCCGAGATTCTCGGGGCCGAAGGCGACATCGGCGGCGACGGTCGGCGCAACGAACTGGTCGCGCGGCGTCTGGAACACCATGGCGACCGCCGAGCGGGCGCTCACGAGATCGGACTCAACAGGGGTCCCGTCGACCGAGACGGTGCCCGTCGTGGGCTCAACGAGGCCGTTGAACGTCCGGACGAGCGTCGACTTGCCCGAGCCATTCGCGCCGGCGAGGACGACGAACTCGCCGTCGTCGATCCGCAATGAGACGTCGTCGACGGCGACAATATCGGATGAACTGGTGTTCTCGTCCGGCTCGGCTCGGTCGCCACCGACCTGACTCACGTCGTATCGAACGGTGACGCCATCGACGTCGATCATTGGCCGGTGGCGCTGACGACGTCAGAGCGGACGATCCCGACTGCGGCCGCGATTTTTATCGCCTCTGCCGGGAGGAACGCGACCGCGCCGACCGTGACCGCCTCAGAAATTGTGAGCGACAACACGACGACGAGCCCGAGGACCCCGGCGGTGTAGATCACGATGGTGCCGAGAACCATCGCGGCGACGAGGACAGCGGGGCGGACCATGCGCGGGTCGCGGAGCGTGGGCCCGCGGTGGACGATTCCACCGACGAGCACCGCGGCAACCGGATACGAAAGGAGGTACCCGCCGGATTGCCCCACGATGGCCCCGATTCCGCCTGTTCCACCCTGAAACACCGGGGCCCCGAGCGCGCCAGCGACAAGATAAAACACGAGCGAAACGCCACCCCACACCGGGCCCAAGTAGACGCCCGCAAGGAAGACGCCGAGCACCTGTAGCGTCACGGAGACGGGAGAGACGGGATTCGGGAAGGTGACATACGCAAACGCCCCGACGAGCGCCGCGAACAACGCCGCTCGCGCGAGGTTACGTGCCGTCCCGTCTGCAACGAGCTCGACGGTCTCGGACCGTGTCGACATGCAACCAGATGGTTCGTAAACCACATTTAGTGTACCGGTTTACAATCGGGTTTGGCGCGCGGTTTATCACCGCCGACGGCGACGGCTCCATCATGGACGAGCAGACCGAACACCTTCGAGACGTGTTCCTCGAAGCAACGGGCGAAGAGACAGTCACCGAGCGACAGGAGGCGTCACCCGGCAGCCTCGTTGACCGCGACGAGGCGACTGTGGCGGGCCGCATCGTAGCGATCGTCGAGACGATGCGCGAGCGGGAGTCCTTCGAATCCGATCTCTCGACCGCAGCCTACGAGCGGGTCGCACGCGGGGTCTTCGACGGCGAGTCGGACGAGGCGATCACGGACGCGCTTGAGGCCCGCGAGGAGTTCGACCGGCGTGATGGTGTAGACGACGTGGACGAGGCGGACGAAGAGATCGGCCCCGAGACCGTGCGGCGGTCCCGCCTCGACCTCCACCTCGTTCGCGCGAGCGACAGGGAAACCGTGGCTCCATATGCGGCGCTTCAGCAACTGCTCGCAGCTGACCCCGATCGGTCGGCCGAGGCGTGTGCACGCCGCCTCAATGCACCGGTTGGAGCCGTCGAACGAGCCCTCCCGGCGGCACGGGCAGACCTTGCGTCGGCCCGGGTGAACGACCGGTTCCGCGACGAGTTTCGATCGCTGCTCACCGACGCGGACCTCAGCGAGTCACACGCAGCGACGGCCAGAGAAGACGGCCTTCGCGAGGCGACCGAAGACATCGAGACGGACGTTTCTTTGTGAACTGACCCCAAGCGGTTATTACTGAAGCCGCGGCCACCCCACCGCGTGATCGCCTTTAGCGACCTGGCGTCGGCCGCATACTGTCCGCGACAGTTGTACTACCGCTGGCGCGACGAGGACCGTGAGGTGCCGGCTGTAGCCCGTGAGCGGATCGAGTTGGCGTACCGGTATCCCGAGCTGGCGACCGCGTCGGACGCAACACTTCGTCGACTGCCGATCCGCCGCGAGCCGGCAGTGTACCGGCGAAACCTCGCGCAGGTGCGTGAACGACCCGAGTACGACCACCTCGTCGACCCGGCGGCGACGCGGACCGTCCTCACCGGTCGAGAGTGTCGTGGGGTCGTTCACAAACTGCTGTCGGGCGACGCAGATCGAGCGCCGACACCGGTCGTCTGTTCACCCGGGGAGCCCCCGGAGCATGGCGTCTGGGAGCCGCAGTCGGTCCGTGCGGTGGCGGCGGCGAAGGCACTCGCGTGGGAACGAGAGCGAGAGATCCCGCGAGCCCTCGTCGAATACCCGGCGGTCGGCGTCGTCCGGTCGGTACGGCTCACGACCCGGCGGAAGGCCGCCTATCGGCGGACAGTGCGAGCGGTGCGGGCGATAGACGGCCCTCCCGCACGGGTCGCCGATAACCGCTGTCAGAGCTGTGCGTACCGCGAGACGTGTGGGCCGAGCCGACGCACCCTCCGGTCGGTGTTGCGCTTGGGCGAGTGAATTGGCAAACCTCACTACAGACGAACAAATCCAGGCGCTGTATGCGCGGGCCGCCCGTAGCACGCTAGCTTCGGGAGCTCGACGAAGGATCGTCGCCAATCACCGGCAATCATCGACGATTGCTCGGCTATCACCCCGGAATAACCGTCCGATTTAATACGGTGTGTCCCTTCGCCACGGGTACGAATGACACGAGACGCTCGTGGTCGTTCGGAGGATAGAGCAAGTCGCCTCGCGGCGGCTGGCCGCGAAATTCACCGACCGTGACCACTCCCCCGACGACCGACCCACGCGAACCGACGGCGGCAGCGACCACCCTGCGACGACGGAGACCGTTTTGACCCAACTTACCACCCTCGACGAGGTACAGCTCTTAGATACGACACTGCGCGACGGCGAGCAGATGCCCGGCGTCTCGCTCACGCCGACCGAGAAGGTCGACGTGGCCCGTGAACTCGACGCCACGGGCGTCCACATCATCGAGGCCGGCTCGGCGTGCACCTCAGCCGGCGAGCGGGAGGGCATCCGCCGCGTCGCTACGGCGGGCCTCGACGCCAC
This sequence comes from Halorubrum orientale, assembly GCF_059623105.1. Taxonomy (NCBI): domain Archaea; kingdom Methanobacteriati; phylum Methanobacteriota; class Halobacteria; order Halobacteriales; family Haloferacaceae; genus Halorubrum; species Halorubrum orientale. The sequence goes on from NZ_JBSPSR010000004.1 coordinate 9,714, forward strand.
CGTCACCAGCTTCGCGCGCGGGGTCCAGTCGGACATCGACCACGCGCTGGACTGCGGCGTCGACGGCGTCAACCTCGTCGTCCCAGCCTCTGACAAACACGTCGAGACAAAGGTCGGCTCAAGCCGTGATGCCGTCGTCGAGACCACCGTCGAGCTCGTCGAGTACGCTACAGATCACGGCCTCTGGGTCGAGGTGCTCGGCGAGGACGGTTCGCGGGCCGACCTCGACTATCTTGAACGACTACTCGGTGCTGGGCTCGACGCGGGTGCAGACCGCATCTGTTACTGTGACACTGTTGGAGCGGCTGGCCCCGAGCGCACCGCGGACGTTGTCTCACGGCTCGCCGCGCTCGGCCCGACGAGTCTTCACACGCACGACGACCTCGGCTTCGGGCTCACAAACGTCCACGCGGGCCTGCGTGCCGGTGCCGACACCGTCCACGGCACCGTGACGGGCGTCGGCGAGCGAGCTGGCAACGTTGCACTCGAGGAGGTCGCCATCGCACTCGACCAATGTTACGACGTCGAGACGGTCCAGCTTGACCGACTCTACCGGCTTTGCCGGCGCGTCTCGGAGGCGACTGGCGTCGCACTCCCCCCGAACAAGGCAGTGTGTGGTGCGAACGCCTTTGCACACGAGTCGGGGATCCACACCGATGGCACGCTCAAAGACGGCACAATGTACGAGCCGTACGCGCCGGAGACGGTCGGCAGAGAGCGCCGACTCGTACTGGGCAAACACGCCGGGCGGGCGGGTGTCGCAGCTGCGCTCGCTGAACACGATCTTGAGTTCGACGACGACGAGCTCCACGAGGTCGTCACGCGGGTGAAAGACCTCGGTGACCGCGGAAAGCGCGTCACCGACGCCGACCTGCTCGCGATCACGGAGGACGTCCAGGGTCGTGAACGCGACCGTCATGTCGAACTCGTCGACCTCTCTGCGACCTCTGGTGGGAATCTCCCCTCCGCGTCGGTCAAGCTTCGAGTAGGGGACGACGAGCGGATGGCGGCCGGCACCGGCTCTGGACCAGTCGACGCCGGCCTCGAAGCGGTTCGTGCCGCGCTCGCAGACGGAACGGAGGGAGTCGACGAGACGGCCTTCGAGCTTGACGCCTACCACGTCGACGCCATCACCGGCGGAACAGACGCTGTGGTCACCGTGGCGGTCGACCTCTCACGTGGGGACCAGTCTGTGTCGGTCTCGGCGTCCGACGCGGACATCACTCGGGCGAGTGTCGTCGCCATGGTCGACGCACTCGACCGGCTTTCGGCGCTCGAATCGTCTGATGACGGCTCGGCCACGGTGGGTGCGTCGACGTCTGCCGGTTCCGCAGACGACTGAGTCAGGACGGCAGGCTGAAGTGCCTCGGGGACACGCCCCGAGGCTTCACCGTGTTGACCGCACGCACGAAAGCGGGTCGTGCCGTCGCAGGCGAATTTAATTCCCTTCGACCTCCCCATACGGGTTGATTGAAATTAACACCCGAACACTCGGTGCGTCCGTGAGGGTCGGCGGCTCCACCTCACCCGACAACATCCGTCTCACCACGTCGAAGACGCGGGGGGTGAGAGGTGCCGCATTTTCACCAACCGAGCGACCACTTCATATTGAGGTCTTCAATATTCGCGGTCGTTACCAGTTGATACGAAGTGTTGAATATTAAATATGTTGGTCGGCTTCACCTCCGAGGTCAAGTGGTTCGAGACGCAAAGCATCTCGTCATCACGGAAATATCCGATTTCCGTACGACCCCGGGGCACTCGTCTTGTACCGCCTGTAGATCTCGTTTTTTCGCGTATCACACCAGCCGGCGGCCGTCGTCGGGCCGGCGAGATGATCCGCCTCGAGGTCTGCCACCGGTCTGGATGATGTTGAACGCGGTCATCAGGTCTGACCGCGAGATGAGTCCGACGAGCTGTCCCGTATGATCGACGACGGGCAGTCGTCCGATCCCGTTTTTTTGCATGACCTGAAGCGCGGTCATCGCGTCGGTGTCCGTCGTCACCGAGGCGATATCGGTCGCCATTACGTCTCCGACGTGGTGTGCGTCGCGTTCGACCTCGCGTACGTCACGGGCGTCTTCAAGCGTGACCATCCCGACAAGGTCGTCGCCGTCCATTACTGGATAGCCGGTGTGTCGTTGCTCGAACATCCGGTGCATCAACTCGGCCACCGACGTCTCTGCGGTGACGGTGTGTAACTCCGCGCCTGGCGTCATTACATCGCTGACGGTGACGTCTTCAAAGACGGCTTGAAGCGTTGTCTGTTGGGCCTCGCCTGAGGCGGCGACGTAGATGAAAAAGGCGAGTGCGATCAACAACAATTGAAACGACAACAGACCAAAGAGCCCGAGCAGAAACGCGAATACCTTTCCGACCGCCGCAGCTCGCTGGGTCGCCTGTGCGCGCGGCTGGCGCCGAGCCAAGAGCGCCCGCAACACGCGGCCGCCGTCCATCGGGAACGCCGGAAGCATGTTGAATCCCGCGAGGACGACGTTCAACAGCGCGAGGTAGCCGGAGACGAACAACAGCGCGTCAGCACCGGCGGGGGCGAGTCGAAAGATGACGTAACAGACGCCGCCGACGCCGACACTGACGATCGGGCCGGCGATAGCGATGGTGAGTTCGTGGCGCCAGTCGTCGGGGAACGCCGCAAAGTTCGCGAGCCCGCCGAGAAGCCACAGCGTTATCGACTCGATCTCGTAGCCGTACCGCATCGCGACGACTGAGTGGCCGAGTTCGTGGAGCAAGACGCCGGCGAAGAGGCCGATAACCGCGGTCAGTCCGAGTACCCAAGTGATGGTGCCCGAGCCGATCGCTGCCGGGTCGATACCTGCACCGAGCGTCTCGTTCATCACGCCTGCAATCGTTCCCACCTCAGACCCGATGAGGTACGCGAAAAGCGGCAGGACGATCAGGAACGTCCAGTTGAGTCGGATGGGGATACCGACGATGGTTCCGACGTGAATTCCACGCATGAGTGTCATTTCACGCGGTAGCCGCATAAGTATCGGGCCTGTACGCATCGAGGACCGAGCCACCGTTTTATGTTCGACGGGCGTGAGCGTCAGGTATGGCTGATATGGGGGAAACTCATCCGGAGCCCGTGATCGTACGCCACGAGTCGGTGAGTGCTGACCCGGTCGACGCTGCCGAGGGGCTCCAGAAGGCGGTCTTGCTCGATGAATCCGACGGCGCACCAACGTTCGCCATCCGTCGGTTCGAACTCGATCCGGAGAGTACGGTCCCGCGGCACACCAACGCGATCGAACACGAGCAGTACGTACTTGACGGCGAGTACGTCGTCGGAATCGGCGAGGAAGAGCACGTCGTCTCCGCCGGCGACGCGCTGTTGATCCCGGCCGGCGTCGAACACTGGTACCGTAACGAGGGGAGCGAGCCGGGCGCGTTCATCTGTGCGGTGCCGAACGGTGACGACGAGATCGACCTCGTCGAGTAGCTGACCGACCAGTCGCCCGCGACTCACTCGAGTACGCCGACGCGCTCTGCAACGTACCCGAATTGGTCGCGGTACCCCTCCGCCGAGAGCAACACCGGATAGAAGTCCGTCTCCGCGCGGACCGGCTCTCCGTCTGCGGTTGCGAACCGTTCGCCGGCCTCGACGCGCTCGAAGTTGTGTGCGAACACTTTGTACTTCGTCGCGGCCGGCTTCGGGATCCGTTCGTGGAGCCGAAACACCGGCACGGCCTCGCGGCCGCCGGCGTCGACTACGCCGTCCGCAGCCGGGACCGCGAGCACACCGGTCGCGGCGAGGAACGCCCGGGTGACCCAGTAGGCGTTGTCGGCCGCTTCAGTCGACCCTTGTAGCCCGGCTTCGATTTCGAGGGTGTGCGGCTGTTCGATGAGCCGCCCTTCGGTGATCGCGTCCGTCTGAACCACCGCGTCGACCGGAAGGTGCGGGGCGACCGCACGGGCGACCTCGTCCATCGAGTCGACGACAGCGAACGGCTCGGCGTATGACTGTGTCGAGTGGATCGCAAGGGTCGTACAGCCGCCGAGTTCTGCGTGGAGCCGGTGAGCGAGCCGTTCCTCGTGTGTGTCTGCGTCCGGGTCACCGGGGAACGACCGGTTGAGATCGGCTTCGAGATAGCGCTCGCCGGCCGCAAGCGCCTCCTCGTTCGCGACGATCAGCTTCACGGCACGCTCGACCGCCGGCGCCTCTTCTATCAGCCGCTCAACTGCACTGGCGCCACAGGGCTCGTCTCCGTGAATCGCGCCGACAACCGCGACCTCGGCTGGACCCTCTCCGAGCTCGTGAACCTCCATACACGCATCTGGCCCCGGGCGGGTAAGTGGCGTTCGGATCGACGCGTCTCGGCTGACGACCGCTCACACCGGGTCGAACCGGAGCACGTCGCCGGCGGCGACGTCCCGGGCTGTCGTCCAGTCGTATCCGACCTCGAGCACGTACTTTCCGCGACCCGGATAGCGCTGGCTTTCACCGTCCTCATCCGGTCCCGGCGCCGGAGCGTGGTGTATCTCGGTGATCACGCGGTCGGTATCGGCGAACACGATGTCGATACCGAAGTCCATCTCGCGCATCACGTACGTCAATCCTTGCTCGCGTTCGTGGACGAACAACATGCCGCGGTCTTCAGGTAGCGACGTGGTGTCACTCAACCCAGTGTATCGCAGCGCGCGCGTGTCGGCGACCGCGGCGGTCACTGCCCCGAGACGGTCACCGGCGGCCGTCTCGACGACGACGTCGCGGGTGTCGTAGCCGGCGTGGATCGGTGGGGCATCGGTTTCGCCTGTGCCCGTCGTATCAGCGTTCACGCCGGCGTCACCGCCATCGTCGGTCGAACCGGCGGTCGACGATCCGCCGAGACACCCGGTGACGCCCACACCCACAGCGCCGGCGACCACACCGAGAAGTCGTCTGCGCGATCCGGTCGGTGCGTCCATACGGTCGATCGTCGACGGGCGGACATAAACCGGTCGCCGGCAGCAGTGAGTGAACACGCACCACCCCGACGGGAACGCCTATGCCCGGCGCCGCCGAAGCTGTGACATGGACGAACGCGTACGCGAGCACGCGAGGGTGCTCGTCGACTGGAGCGCGCGGGTGACGGCGGGCGACGATGTCGTCCTCAGCGTGGCCGAGGGAGCTCACGAGTTGGCCGTCGCGGTCGCCCGAGAGCTCGGCGAGCGTGGGGCGACGGTGACGACCCTGTACGACTCGGCGGAGGTCACCCGCGGGTACCTCCGCGGGGTCGCCGCGGGCGAGGTCGACGTCGACGATGACCAGCCAGTCGACCGGGCGCTGTATGAGGCCGCAGACGTCGTCTTGCGGCTCGGTGGCGGCCGAAACACGACTGCGACCGCTGACGTTCCCCGTGAGACGCGGCGAGCGTACGCGACGGCGCGCGAGGGCGTTCGCGAGGCGCGTATGGCCACCGACTGGGTGTCGACGGTCCACCCGACCCGAGCGCTCGCCCAGCAGGCCGGCATGTCAGTCGAGGCCTACCGCGACTTCGTGTACGACGCGGTGGTTCGCGACTGGGAGTCACTCGCCGAGGAGATGGCCCAGTTGAAAACGATCTTCGATGCGGGGGCGCGTGTCAGGCTTGTCACCGAGCGCGCGGACGCACCAGACACGGACGTGGAGATGCGTATCGACGGGCGAACCGCGGTCAACTCCGCGGCGTCGGTCGCGTACGACTCACACAACCTCCCCTCAGGCGAGGTGTTTACCGCGCCGTACGCGACCGAGGGGGAGGCCTTCTTCGACGTGCCGATGACGATTGACGCGACTCGCGTGCGCGACGTGCACCTCGTGTTTGAACGCGGGGAGGTCGTCGACGTCACCGCCGCTCAGGGCCAGTCAGCCGTAGAGAGCGTCCTCGAGACCGACCCGGGCGCGAAGCGACTTGGTGAACTCGGCGTCGGGATGAACCGCGGCATCGACCGGTTCACCGACTCGATCCTCTTCGACGAGAAGATGGGTGACACCGTCCACCTTGCGGTCGGCCGGGCCTACGACGCCTGTCTCCCCGAGGGCGAGTCGGGGACCGAAAGCGCGGTACACGTCGACATGATCACCGACGTGAGCGAACGGTCACGACTCGAGGTCGACGGCGAGGTCATCCAGCGAGACGGCACCTTCCGGTGGGAGGACGGCTTCGAGGCGGCCTGAACGGTATCGCCGCGGGATCGGCTCAAAGCGCCGACGACTGGCCGATCGACCCGACCGGCGGCGCCTGTGCGTCCTGGACGGCGTCCCATTCGGTCGAACAACGGAGACACAGATAGTACGCAAATCCGTCGACATCACAGTAGTGGACCGGGTGATCGGTCCCGCACTTCTCACACTGCATGCCCCTCACCAACGGAGTGGGTCAAAAAAAGCCACCGATTCGACCGACCACGTCCGGATCGTTCGTGTGGATCCGGTGTTCGTGATGCACCGTGGACGGGTCGACGTGCCGCTCACCGAAGCGCGTCGAGGGCGAACTCGAAGGCGGCGACGGGGACCTCGAGGTCGTGGTCAACGAGGACCGCCGGGTGAACTTCACCTATCACGCCGACCCGGTTGCCGTCGATCACCACGTCGGCAACCCGACCGTCGATGAACGTCGGATGGTCCGTCGGTGGGGTCTCCAGGGTGCGATCGAAGCCGTCACAGACGGCCTGCAGTCGGCCCTTCGCGGCCTCGTAAGAGGCGTCTCTTCGGGCGAGCGCGCCGGCAACGTGACGCGACTCTGCGACGCTCGTGTTCGCGGTCGGGTCGTGCTCGGCGACAAACCCAATCTCTGAAACGTCTTGTGGATACGCGTTGTGGGTATTACCCTTGAGCAGTTGCAGAAGCGACGGGAGCGCCCATGTCCGAAGCTGGGTATACGCCTCGCTGTACGGCTCGGTGATCTGGACCGGGTCGCCGCCACCGAAGACGCCGTCCTCGACTGCGACGCCGCCGGTGCCGGGGTCAACGCGGAGCCGGTCGTAATTCTGCTCGGCGCTCGTCATGTGGAAGTTGAGCAGATCCTCGAAGCCGAGGCCGACAAGACTCGTGCGGACGGCGTCCTCTAGCCGCGTTCGCTCGTGTCGCCCACCGACGGTTCCCGCATCCGGGTACCGCGGCATCAACTCGTCGAAGCCGTACGCGCGCCCCACGTCGTCGACGAGATCGAGCGGGTGGAGCACATCGACACGGTACGGCGGAATCTCGACGTCGTACGTCACCGACTCGTCGAGCTGGTACGTTGCGTCCAGTCCGGAGCGCTCGAAGCAGTCGACGACGTCCTCGGGCTCGAAGTCAACGCCGAGGAGCGTCTCGATCCGGTCGTGGGTGACCGACTTCTCTTCAATGTCGAGGTTGGGACGCACCAGCTCCGCCTCGTACTCGCTCGGGTGGGTTGCGCCGTCGGCGTAGTTCACCGTGACCTCCTCTATCGTTGCACCCCGCGCCGAAAGCGCATAACAGACGATCGTACACATCTTGTCGATCGTCCACTGGTCGGTGCCGGTGAGTTCGACGAGCAGCTCGCGGGACCCGGTCGTTACCTCGGTCCGTCGGCCGTTGATCACTGGTGGGAACGAGAAGAGCCCCAGATCGTCGTATATCGCCGGGTAGCGGTCGTACTCGCGGACGAGATCGGCATACGTGCGGCCGGTCTGGTGTGTCTCGAGGACACCCGCCGGCGTCAGCTCCTCGGCCGCAGCGAGCGGGACGAACGTGTCGCCGTCGGGCTCGACACCGCGGTAGGTGATGGAGCGCTCAGCACCCTCCCGATGGGGCGCGCCCTTCACCATTGCCAGGTCGTGGATCCCAATCGCCCCCTTCGCCCGGCCGCGGCCCATCGTTGCGTGCAGCTTTTCTTGTAACCCTATCAGTGACTGCAGGCCAGACTCATCGAGGTCGACGCCCCGAACGACGGCACCGGTGACGTAGGGGCGCTCGGCCGGCACCGACGAGTCGACTTCGATCGTCCACTCGGGGTCGTTCGTCTCCGGGACGTACACACCCCGGTCGTCGCCGTAGTGGTACCGAAGCGACCGGGCGACGCCTTCAACGGAGAGCCGGTCGAGACGGTCTGGAGCGAATTCGAACTGGAGAGACCCGTCGTCGGTCTCGCCTTCGAACTCTAATCCGAGGCCGAACAGCGTTTGTTTGAACGCCTCGTTGCTCGTGTCGGTGTGGCCAGTGAGCCCGCGTAGCTCGTCGGGGTCGACGTCGACGACGGGCATCAGTAGCTCACCTCCGCGGTGCGCAAGAACTCGATGTCGGCGAGCGTGCCGTGGAGGTCGCGGATGTCGTCCGCGCCGGTGGTCAACATCGCGAGTCGCTCGAGCGCGAGTCCCCACGCCATGACGTCGCAGTCGACACCGAGGGGCCCGGTCACCTCCTCACGGAAGATACCGGAGTTGCCGATCTCGATCTCCTCGCCCGTCTCAGGGTGATCACCGAACAGCTCGAAGGAGGGCTCGGTGTAGGGGTTGTAGTGCGGTTTGAACCGGATATCGGTGATCCCGAACTGCCGGTAGAACTCCTCGAAGGTCCCCATCAGGTCGCGCACGGAGAGGTCTTCGGCCATCACCCATCCCTCGATCTGGAAGAATTCGAGGAGGTGTGTCGGGTCGAGCGTGTCGTTGCGGTACACCTTCTCGACGGAGAAGTACCGTTGTGGCGGGTCGAGCGGCGCGCCAGCGTGTCCGGAGAGGTACCGCATCGACAGCGAGGTGGTGTGGCCGCGTAAGGCGATCTCGCGGGCGAAATCAGCCGACCACGGCGAGTGGTAGCCGTCGCCGTCCTCGCCCCACCCCTCACGATGGGCGCGTTCGACCCGCGAGAGAAGCGCCTCGGGGACGGCTTTCATCGGCTCGACGTCGAGCGCGAACCGGTCCCAGTGGGTGCGTGCCGGGTGGTCTTGGGGCATGAACAAACAGTCGTTGATCCAGAAGTCACTGTCGGCGTGTGGGCCCGCCATCTCCTGGAACCCCATGCCGACGAGCACGTCTTTAACGCGGTCTGCGGTCCGGCGAAGGACGTGTTTGCGCCCACTGGTCGCTTGCGGGGCGTCGGCTTCGACGTCGTAGCTCGCAAACTCCACGTCCCGCCAGTCGCCGCTCGCCAGCAGTTCTGGGGTGAGCTCGGCAACCGTCTCCGCCGTCTCGACGCCGGCCATCAGTGCATCGACGCCCGCGTTGGTGAGCGTCACCGCACGGGTCACCGACTCGACGACCCGAACCAACCCCCGCGAGTCGAGTCGGTCGACGACGTCGTCATCCGCCGGAGGCGTATCGGCTGCGAGCGCTTCAAGCGCCGCCATCTCGGGATCGTCACTCGGGTCGGCGTCCGGGTCGATGGTCAGCTCGCCGGTGTCGATCGACCCCAGCCCCTTTCGGGCGAAGTTCGAGAGCGCGATGTCGACCGCAGAACCGTCGAGGTCGGCCGCGCCGATGGCCTCACCCATCGAGACGGGCGTGTCGGCAGCGTCGAGTCCCTGGCCGGCCCGGTAGAGTCGACACTCGGGCAGTCCTTCGTCGACATACCGGGCTCCCTCGTCGGTCAATTCCGCGCGCTCGCGGGTCGTCTCCGTCACGTCGAGGAGCCCCTCGTCGCGTAGTTCAAACGCCGCGCCGGTCACTGTCTCGGGTTTGAGCCCCGTCTCCGTGGCGAGGTCGCCGATCGTCCGTTCGTCCGTCGCGCTCGCCGCCTCGAGGACGGCGAGCTGTCGTTCCGGGAGTCGCATTCGAGTTGTGTGTATACGCGTGTGGCCTGTTGGTAACGGTTCCGGGTCGTCGCGGCCGCGAGTCGTGGTGCAGGGTCGGTCCCACGGGAGCAACAAGCTGGCGCACACAGGCGCGACGACCGGCTAGCTCACGCAGACGCGACGACCGGCTGGCTCACAGCGTGCCGAAGCCGGCGAGACGCAGCCCGATCACGGCGACGACGACGATAGCGGCGACCACGACGACGACCCAGTCGCGGGCGGCGAGCGGACGCGCCCCGTAGAAGCTCCGGTCACTGCGGGTGTCGAATCCGCGTGCCTCAAGCGCCATCGACTGGGTGTTCACGTTGCGGAACGCCGTCATGAACACCGGGACCAACAACGGAACAGACCGACGCAGCCGAGCGATCACGCCGCCTTCTGTGAGGTTGAGCCCGCGCGCCGCTTGGGCCTGTTTCACCGTCGTCGCCGCTTCGAGGAAGGTCGGAAAGAGTCTGAGTGCGGTGCCGACCGCAAAACAGAACGCGTACGGCACCCCGAGCTGGCGCATCCCACGGACGAGCTCCTCGTTCGAGGTCGTCGTCACGAAGAGGAGCCCCCCGACGACGAACACCGCGATTCGCTCCGAGCGACCGAGCGCGAACAGCACCTCGCGCTCAGAGAGCGTAATCGGCCCGAGGTCGAGGAAGATGCGCCCGCCTGGCTGGGTGAACGCCGGCCACACGACGAGTCCGACGAGAAAGAGGGCGGCGACGATCGGCGAGAGTCGCCGGAAGTTTCGCCAGCCACCGACGGCGACGAGCGTGAGGAACGCAACCGCGAGCGGGACCGCCGCGTACCGTGGGTCGTCGAAGGTGTACCCCGCAACGAACAGGGCTGTCACGAGCGCGAGGGTGCTTCGTGGGTCGAGCCGATGGATCGGTGACGCCCGGTCGACGTACAGCGAGGTCGCGCTCACACGTCACCACCACCGAGTCCCGCGGCGAGTTCTGCGACCGAGAGCGCCGGGAGGGCATCCGGCAGGTCACGAGCCGCCGCGAGCCGGTTCGACGCCTCGACGACGTGTGGCGGCTGGAGCGCGTGGGCATCGAGTCGGTCGCGGTCAGCAAAGAGCCGCCTCGTGCTCCCGTCGTACGCCACCTGCCCGTCCTCAAGCACGACGGTCCGTGGCGCGTACCGTGCCACCGTCTCCATCGAGTGGGTGATCGCGACGACCGTCAACCCCGTCGTGCGGTTGAGCTCGGCGACGAGACGCATAAACTGGTCGCGCTGTGTCGCGTCGAGTCCCGTCGTCGGCTCGTCAAAGACGATGACGGCTGGGTCGGTCGCGAGGATGCCGGCGAGGGCGACGCGCTGTCGCTGGCCACGCGAGAGCGCGAACGGGTCGGCGTCGGCGAGGTCGGTCAATTCGACGGTCTCGAGCGCCTGTGACACCCGTTGGTCGAGCGCCTCACCGCTGATACCGAAGTTCTGTGGGCCGAATTCGACTTCTTCGCGGACGGTGTCGGCAAACAGCTGATGGTCGGGATTCTGGAAGACGTAGCCGACGTCACGACCGATGGCCGACATCGAGTAGTCGGTGACCTCGCGGCCGTCGTAGCGCACATGGCCGGCATCCGGGGCGTGAAGGCCGTTGAGGTGTTTTGCGAGCGTCGTCTTGCCGGAGCCGTTGTGCCCGACGAGGGCGACCACCTCGCCCGTGCGGATCGTCAGCGAGACCTCGTCCACGGCGCGTTTCGGCCCGCGATCCGTCTCGTAGGCGAAGACGACATTCTCGAGTTCGAAACACGGCTCACCCAGGGTCTCACCGGTCCCCGCCGGGACACTGGTGGCGGACGCCTCGGTGGCTGACCGGTCGTCGTCGAGACGTGCTGGTGGCGTCCACGAGAGTCCGTGTGCGGCGGCGACGTCGACGGCTTCGGCCGGTGTGAGCGGGAGGTCCGCAGTCGGAACGCCTGCCTCGTCGAACGCGGCGACGAGCGGCGGAATCGCAACGCGCGACGCGCGCAGTGCCGCCGTATCGGTGAACACCTCCCGTGCCGGCCCAGCCCTGGAAACCCGGCCGTCCTCAAGCAGTATCGCGTGGTCTGCGAGCAGCGCCTCCTCGATTTTGTGTGTTACCATGACGACGGTCTCGGGGCCCGCCCAAGCCACCTCGTCGGCTGTGCGATCGTCGTCGGGCGCCGCTGTGTTGGGTGCCACTGTTTCGGGCTGATCGACCGAGTCAACGCGGTCGAGTCGACCGCCGGCAAGTTGGCCCACCGCCGAGAGGAGCCGGCGAGTCCCGGAGGGATCGAGGTCACTCGTCGGCTCGTCGAGGACGAGTAGGTCGGGCCGCATGGCCGCGACGCCTGCGAAGACGAGCCGCTGTTTTTGTCCGCCGGAGAGGGCGGCCGGCTCGCGTCGGCGGTCGAGATCAGACAGCCCGGCGAGCGCGAGCGAATCGTCGATTCGGTCGTCGATCTCGGCCGGTGGAACCGCGAGGTTCTCGGGACCGAAAGCGACCTCGGCGGTAACGCTCGTGCCGAACAGCTGTGATTCGTAGTCTTGGAGCACCATCCCGACGTCGGTAGCCAACTCGCTCACCCGCGTCGCCGTGGCGTCGCGGCCGAGTACCTCGACCTCGCCAGCGAATGACCCGGTGATGAAGTCCGGAATGAGCCCGTTGAGCGTGCGCAACAGCGTCGATTTGCCGCCCCCAGACGCCCCCATGATGACGGTGAACGATCCCATTGGGACGTCAACGTCGACCCCGCGAAGCACGGCGGCGTCGCGACCGGCAGAATCCGTCGCGTCCGAATCCGTCGCATTCGGGTCCGGAAGCGACGCCTCGCGGTCGTACGAGAACACCACGTCGCGCAGTCGGGTCGCGACGCCTTCATCTCTATCAGTCATCGCCGCGGCCCTCGTGACGTTCGATCACGCACCGTCCAACAGCCCCGAGAGTCGTTCGCCGACGAGCACCGCAGCGATGGCCACGACCGCCATGCCGACCGCACCGACCGCAGCGACGCTCGACAGCGATGGACCCGCACCCGTGCTGAGCAGCGTGCCGACGCCGACCCACGCGATCGGGACGATCACGAGCGTCCACGCCAAGACGCCGTCCAATCCTGGTCGCCCCGGTGAGAGGTCGTCTGCACGGAGTACGTCAGGGTAGAGCAGCCCGAGCGCTTTCAGTCGCGGGTACGTGAGGTACAAAAGCGGCGGGCCGAGCACGACGGCGGCGATGGCGTTGTTGGTGAGGATGAGCGGCCCGAGCACCGCGAACGGAACGAGTCCGAGTAGGTCGACAACCCACGCGATGATCGCCGCACACGTCGCGGACGCCGCGACGGCGACGACGGCGTACTCAACTGCTTGGCGTCCGGCCGACTCACGGAAGTCAGGCTCGACGCCTGCCGAGAGCGGCCGAAGGTTCCCCCAAAGCTTGTAGCCGAGCAGGCCGAAAAAAAAGTTCCCGACGAACCCGCCAACGCTTCCCGGTCCGAACGTGCCCCCGAAGACGTCCCCGATCAGGTTACCGATCGCCGATCCCCACGCGGCTGCCGGACCGAACATGATCCCGAAGATCACCGGAAGGACGTTCGCCGGGCGAATGCTCGTGATCCCGGGGATTATCTGAAACGTCTGGAACGGCACGAGCACGGCAGCGTACACCGCGGCGACGACGGCCACGAGGAGCACCATCCGTGTCTCACGCCACATCGTGAGTATCTCTCGCATCAAGCGAGCCATTGTGAGCGACTCGCATAAGCCGATCGGTGCCGTGATCGCCAAGTCTGACAGATGATCCAGATATGTGGATCAACGTGGCCTTCACCGAGCCATCAATTCCAACAGATCGCCACAAACGTGTCATTCACCAGACTCTCTCTCGTCTGCCTGCCGACGGAGTGCCGCGATCCGATCGCCGAGCGGGGGCTGGATATCGAGCCACGTCGAGTAGTCGCCGGTCGCAGGGGTGACACCGCTTCGATCGGCGGCGCGCTCGAAGGCGTCGGCAACCTGCCCAGCACCCACCGTGTCGGCCGCGTGCGCGTCTGCGGCGTACTGAACACGCCGACCGGCCCACAACGCAGTCAGTCCGACCGCGATCAGGGCGGTGAAACCCGGCGTGAACCCGACGACGGTCGTCGTGATTGCGGTAAACAGCGCGACGACGACGGCGACCGCAGCGGCACGAAACGTAGCGAAGTGCGCCTTCACCCGTCCTGCCTCCGCCGCAAGCAGTCCGACAGCGACGTCCGCTTCGATCCCGTCAACGACCGGCTCGGTGACGAAGAGCACGCGGCGACGAGGTGGCCCGCGGACGGAGATGTCGACGGCCGACTCCTCCTCAAGTACGGCGACTCGATCGACGCCGAGGCCGGCCTTCCGACGCATTACGTCCAGGGCCGCCCGCTCCGGGTCGGTCGGCTCGCGAAGGTCGCGAAACCGGTCCATCACGTACAGCGGTCCCACGGCCGCGGTGAGGAACGCGAGGATCCCGATGCCGACGAGGAAGACGACCGGCTGCATGACGTGACTATCGGTGCCCACCCAGCTAAAATCACGTGTTCCGGCCTGCGCTACCACACCGGCCTCACGCCGGCACGCGGTCGGCGAGCGATTGGATCGCCGCGGCTGCGTCGCTTTGTGGTGCCGCGGTCACGACTGGTCGTTCTGCGGTGACGGATCGTCCGACACGCGGATCGGCTGGCACGACCGCCGCCGGCGCGCCGAGGGCGTCGGCGATCGCGTCCGTCGGCGGCAGTTCGACGACCCGATTGATCGCACAGGCGACGAGCCCTGCCTCAAGCTCGCGAGCCAGCTCACGGGTTCGGATCGCGTCCGCCAGCGCGAACGCCCGCGGTGAGACCACGACGAGACACGCCCGAGCCGCCGCGAGTGGAACACCCACGTCGGCGCGTCGGCCGGCCGGACAGTCGACCACAACACGTCTGTGTTCCCGCTCGATGGCCTCAAGTGTGTCCACGAGCCGTGTCACGTCGGCCGCGCGAGCGCCGGCCAACGTCCGGCCGCACGGGACGACATCTACCGGTCCCGGACGGATCGTCTCCTCCACGGCTGCACGTCCAGCGAGCACGTCGTGGAGGTCCGGACCACGGGCCGCCGGCAGATCCGCCATCCCGAGGTCTGCGTCAACGACGACCGCGTCAAGTGCGGCCGCAAGGTTGTACGCAAGTGTCGTCTTTCCCACCCCGCCTTTACCGCCGGCGACGGCGAGAATCATGTGAGTCGCTCCAGTGGCTCGACCGGCACGTCCGTCGCCTCAGCTCGCCGTGCCAGCGACGACGCGCGATCAGCAATTTGGGTGAGTCGTGAGGTGTCGGCGTCAACCTGGTAAGCGAGGTCGACCGCGGCCGCGGCACTCCCGATTCGTTCGAGCGCGGCCGTGGCCGTCTCGAGGTCAGAGTCGGTCAGGCGCTCTGCGTGCTCGACGCGCGCCTCGACGGTGTCGAGCCAGGCGGTAATCGCGGCCGTCTCGCCGAGGGAGGAACCCCCAGCAGCAGACTGGTCACTGCCAGTCCCGCCGTCGGCCACCGCGTTCGACTCGGTGCCAGCCATCGACGCCGCGGTCGTGGGCGTGGGGGAGCCGTCGACCACGGCGCGTGGCGGCCGATGGTCGCCAAGGCGACGAACGGCGGCTGCCGCTGTCGGGTTCGACGTGGACGCCGTAGGGTCGACCGGCGCACAGTCGGTGACGGCGACCGGCGGGTCTGGTGGGGGTGGCGTTTGGTCGGTGTCGTCTCCGTCGTCGTCACTATCGGGCGACATGGGACACGCGAAGCCGACGCCACGGCGCTCGTTGGGCCCGAGTTCGAGGCTGAGACCGGTGGCGTCCCAGCCCGGCACTGGCACACCACGGCGTCGTGGCGGAAGCACTGGCCCATCGAGACGACTATCGAGACGTACTCGGCAGGTCGCCGCAGTCTGATTGTGGAGCCGACAAGCGACGAACCACACCCCGTCGACCCGGTCGACGGTCCACGAGAGGTCCACGCGCATACGTCGTGTGTGCCGGCATCCAATTTAAGCGTCGGGTCGAACCGTGACCACGCCCAGCGCGCGGTCGGGTGACGTCCCCGGCCACCCGCGAATGGTGTCGGCGACGTCTGGTTCGAGCACCACCGGCCCCTCGATAGACGCGATGCGGACCGCAGCGACCGACGCGATGAGCCGCGACCCGGTGTAGTCCCTCGGGGCGTTTCCGGCGGCATCCGGGTCACCGGCCGGCAGCGCCGCCAGTGCGTCGTGAAACGCCGGGTACACGCTCCGCGAGAGCTCGCGTCTGGCCGCCCGACGTCGGTTCTCGAGTCGGTCCCGAAGCCGGAGCCGCCGATCGCGTTCGTCACGGCTCGCCGCCGCTCGCTTACGGGCACGCTTGAGCGCTTGTTCGGCCGCGATCCGCGTCGTCTGTACCTCTGCGAGCGACGCGGCGGCCGCCTCGAGCGCCTCGCGGGCCGCGTCGGTCTCCGCCGCTATCTCCTGGCGCGCGCGGAGCTCCCCGCGGGCCGCCGCGACGCGTTCGACGAGTCGCGTCTCCTCGCCGGTCGCGGCCGCGAGGCGTCGCCGCGGCTCGGTGAGGTCGACGGTCGCCGGGTCGATGGCCTCGATCGCCGCCCGGAGCGAGCCGAGCTCCGTCGCGTACGACGACCGGTGGCCCAAAGAGTACGCGGCCGCAGCGAGCTCCGTACAGAGGGTCGTACCGGTCGGCAGTCGACCAAGCACGGTCGCAGGATCGGGGATCGGTGGTGTCGCTGGAGCCGGCGTGTCGGGAGTGGGCGCGTCCGCACGACAGTGTGTCTCATCAACCGATGGAGGTGTGCCGTGGGGTGGCGATGCGTTGTCGGTCGATCGTGACCGAGCGTTGCCGGTCCCAGCGCCCGGTTCGGCGTCGCGCCGCTCATGGTGCCTCCGAGTCATCACAGCGAGCGGCGCTTCATCGTGTCGGGAGCCGGATGGTCGGTGCCGGCCGCGAACGAGGCGTACGGCGTCGCAGCTGTCTCGCGGTTCGCGTACGCCGCGGCCGCCGCACGGACGTCCTCGTCGACGCGGACGAACTCGTTGAACGGTTCTGTCCACTCGATCTGGACGTCGTCGGTGTGGGTCTCACGGAGCTGGAGCGCGAGGAAGGCCCCGTAGGTGGTTGCCTCAAGCAGTGCTGCGCGGCCGAACCGGCGGACGACATGGTCCTCGTGACGACGACACACGTTCCGAAGCCCGGTCCGGGCTGCCGTCGAGTAGGTGACGACGAGTATCACGGAGAGCGATGCCGCGTCATGCTACTTAGCGGTTGTGGAGCTGGCGACGATCGCCGGACTGCGGCGGGGTCACACCCGTTCAACCTCGAAGACGTCGAGCGTCTCCTCGTCGACGCCCGCAGCAGCCATCACCCGCTCGCGGGCCGCCGGAGCCGAGGGTGCGACGACCACGCGCCCGTCGATCGGCGGGTCGCCGGTCGCGCGGTAGACGGCATCTTCGCCCTCGAACGTCGTCGCGTACGTGCGCAACACAGCGGCGACGCGTCGCTCGGTCGCCGTGAGGTCAGCCTCACCGGCCTCGAACGCGGTAAGCGCGTCTTCGATGTTGCGCAGCGCGGAGATGCGGTCCATGGCTATGTCGTCCGGAGGTGTCCCTGCGTCGGCTCGTACACTTCGCCTTTCGTTCGAAGCTTCTCGATCTCCGCTTCGGCCTTGCGCTGATCCATCCCGATCTCGCCGGCACGGTCGAGCACCTCCTCAACGGGAGCGCCCTCCTCGTACTCGGTTTCGATATCGGCGATGAGTCCTTTAATATTCTTGATGCGGTCGCGCTGGCTCTTTGAGGTTCCCGTCTCGACGACATCGGCGTCGAACTGGCCGGTCTCGGGGTCGACGCCAATGTCTTGGAGACACGACTCGACGATATCGGTCGCGCGGTCGGCATCTTCGCGCTCAACGGTATCCGAGAGTCGGACCCGTGCGCTTGCCTCAGAGAGCCGAACCATCGCCTCGAGTTTCCGCGCGGTGACCGGCACCGGCGCGTCCTCGTCGGCCCCTTTCGACCGGAGGTCGACGTAGAACTCCTCGATGAGGGCTTTCGCCTCGGACGTCATCGTCGGGTAACACGAGCGCTTTGCGTGTGCGATATACTTCCGAAGAAGCTCGGCGTCGATAGCCGGCGCGACCTCATCGGTGACGGCCGCGACCTCGTCTGAGGTAAACTCCGAACTCGCGAGCTCCGTCCGCTGGGTGTTGAGCTCGCCCGCGTAGTTCGTCTTGATGATGTGTTGTGCCAGCCGCGAGTCGTGTTCTGGATCCGGGCTGTCCGTGACGGTGAAGATGAGGTCGAATCGTGAGATCAGCGCGGGCTCTAAGTCTATTTGCTCGCCGATCGGCTCGTACTGGTCGAACCGACCGTACTTCGGGTTCGCTGCGCCGAGCAGCGAGCAGCGGGCCTTGAGCGTCGCGTTGATCCCCGCCTTGGAGACGGAGATCTTCTGTTGTTCGAGGCCCTCGTGGAGTGCGGAGCGGTCAGAAGAGTTGTGTACGACCAGACCGTTCGCGACGAAGTTGTGTGTCTCCTCGACGGTCAGGTCGTACACCTTCGGCCGCCGTCCGTCCTCGATCCGCATCAGTATCGACCGGAGTTCCGCTTCGACGGTGGCCGCTTCTTGTAGGATGGCTTCACGCAGATCACCGAGCCGGTCCGTTTCGACGACACCGGACAGCCACCGCGACACCGTCGCCGGGCTTGCATCGAATCTCGACGCCACGTCCGCCTGGCTGATGCCGTAGGCGTCGAGCGCTGCTGCTAACTCCGCCTTCGTTTCGCCGATCGCATCGCAGCCGAGGAGTTCACGGGCCCGTCGCTCCGCGGTTTCGACCGGCCCACCGATAACGTCGGCGAGACGCTGTCTGAGTACCTCGCCACGGTATTCAGTCGACCTCGGTTGCACGGTTTCGACCGACTCGACGCGGCGCCACTTCACCTCGCCCGCGACGAACTCGTGGAGGTCGCTGAGATCGGTTTCTTCGACGTCGGTGAGGATCTCTCGCAAGCGGTCGGTCACGAGCCCACGAACGCGGTCATGGTTGCCCCACTCGCGGGAGATCTGCTGCTGTGACAGCACCGTTCCCTTGGCCAGCTCGGACTGTGAGACGTGGTACCGGTTTCGCAGCTCGGCGAGCGTCTCCCACGTTGCTGTCTCGTCGAGTCGACGACGGTCCTCGGCGGCCGTCTCCACTCTGTCTTCGAACGCCGTCAGTATCCGGTCAGCCCGATGGAGCGACGTGTTTGCGCCACTATTCTCGAAGTCGTGATACGTGACTGCGTTGAGTCCACACTCGCGTTGGTACAGCCGGAGTGACTCACGAGTTCGAGACAGCACGTCATCGATCTCCGGGATCACGTTGACGATCGTCCGGTCGCCGTCAGCGGCGTTGACGACGCGGTCAAGCGCCTCCATCTGCCGAGTCGCGGTGAATCCAACAGCGCGCTGAAACGCCGCCAGCGAGTCCGCGTTAGTCAGCGTGAGGTAGTACACGTCTC
Source organism: Halorubrum orientale (assembly GCF_059623105.1). Lineage (NCBI taxonomy): Archaea > Methanobacteriati > Methanobacteriota > Halobacteria > Halobacteriales > Haloferacaceae > Halorubrum > Halorubrum orientale. The sequence goes on from NZ_JBSPSR010000004.1 coordinate 28,943, forward strand.
GACCCCCGGGTCGTTCGCGGTCTTGAAGCTGGCTCGACACCCCAAACTGCAAGAGGAGTGCCCGTGTGCCTCGAAGGAGGCTCCGGCTCGCCGACGCTATCCGAACGTTGCCGGCCGATTCGTCGACGTGCCCCTCGCTGTCGGCCAGCGCACGGACGAACGCGGCCTTTGCCGCTCGGCATCCCGTCGAAACGGCAGTCGGGAAGCATTTCTCGTCGTATCGACCGAGGTTCATCCCTGCGTCGAGGACAGCGTCAGCGTGCGCTTTTCCGATGACTCTGACCGTCTCGACGCCGTCATCACGCTGTTCGCTCGGGTGACGGACCGGTTCCGCGTCGAACGCCGCTCGGGCAGCCCGCTCGAAGTCCGTCAGCAGTTCCTCGTCGGTGTTGGTGAACCGGACGCCGTAGACGCCTTCGTCGCGGTCGTAGTAGATGTTCCCGTCGCCGGAGAGGTATCCGAGAACACTCGCCATCGCGGTGTCGACGCCCCCGACGTCGACAGGGTCGGCTGCTGCCCCAGCGCCGCCGAGCGCAGCCACCGCTCCGCCGTCGGCGGCCTTCGTCGGAATTTCTCTGGGGACGTACACCCAGTCACCCTCGTCAAGTGCGGCCGCTTCGCGCTCGACGCGCTCTCCATCGTCGAGGACAAAAAACGGGTGGTCAGCCGTCGCGGTCAGCGACTCACCGGTCTCTATCGTCACCCGGGTTAGCTCTGACGGCGCATCGTACTCGTGTACCGCGGAAACGGGACGCTCGACCAGCCGTCCGTCCTCGTCCATCGTCCAGACGTCGAGGTCGATATCGCGAATGTGGCGGCCGTTCGACACCTCCTCGATTTCGCCGTCTTTGGCGGCCTCTCGTGTGAGTTCGTCGATGCGCTCGACCCGTCCGTCGGCGAGCGAGACCAGCGTGTCGCCGGTCACACAGTCCATCTTATCGAGCTCGTCGACAGCCGCGATCCCTTTGTCTGCAAGGACGAGCGCGCCGGCTTCGAGCGACCACTGCTGGCCGTCGCCGAAGTCGTCGCGTACCGCAGCGGCGGTGTTGTGTGTCACGAGTCCGTTGCCGAGGAAGTTGTGCGTGTCCGGAACCGTTAGGTCAAACACTTCTTTGTTGCCGGTGTTCTCGGCGTCGAGGACCTCGTCCCAGACGAGATCGGCGTTGGCCACTTCTTCGACGACGGAGCCAACGTCGCCGAGATCGAGGTCATCGATCAGTGAGTGGGTCCGTTCACGACTCGGATCGTCGCCACAGTTCAGATTCTGCCAGTATCTGCCTGCACCCCCATCGGCACGAGCGAGGGTGCGGCCGATCGGGAGGCGTTCGCCGCGTCGAGGTGCATCCCGGATGATCTCATCCAGCGCGGCTGATTTCGTCGTCGACCGGAACCCGATTCGGTCGGCGAACGCGTCGAGGTTTTTCCCGTATATCGCCAGGTGCGTCTGGACCGACGTCGATTCGATCTCGTGACCGTCGGCGCGTTTGGAGGTTCCTCGACAGTCACGCTCGCGCGTCCGAGACCGGATGCCGTACGTTTCCAACATCAGTTGGACCTGTTCGGCGAGTTCGCCACAGACGGTCGAAAACTGCACGCTGGATCCGCCGGTATCACGCCCACACACAGAGCCATCGGCATCGAAGAGGCCCTGGAGGAAGGCGTCGGCGTGTTCAGCAGTCGTGAGCTTCGAATCGAGAGCAATATCATCTTTCGGCGACTCAATGCCGACGTTGCTGAAGAAGCGGGCAACGGTCGCACTGTGGAGGCGAATACAGGGGACACGATCGTCTTGATACTCGATATCGACTGACTTGTCGAACGTCGTCTCGATGATGTCTGCGGCGTGTTCTAGCAGCGCTTCGTCGCCGTTCGAGATTCGGACGTGCCCGCGATTTCCGCCTCGTCGAGAAACCATCACGTCACCGTCGCCGAAGACAAGGCCGATCAAGTACATCAGATCCGCGTCGAACTCCTCGGGTATCGTAACGCTGTCGCCGTGGCGGAGCATCATACGGTCGATGACGACGTCGTCCATGTCCGCTCCGATCGCCGTGAGAATCGTGTCTAATTTACTCCGTGGAATATGGCGATTCGAGAGCGTGTCGTACACGGAGTCTTCCGAGAGACCGAGTTCGGCTGCGGCGTCGCGGAGCGTTCCAAACGTCTCGGTGAGCCCGGTACGGAGGTACTCGATCGATCCGTCGGTCGGCTTGATCTTCTCCTCGGTGAATTCGACGTACGCACGAACCGGCGGAGACGAGCGATCGATGTCGGTGTACTTCGGTACCGCAACGTGGTCGCCAGCGTCGACGTCCGAGATCGACTTCCACTCGATCCCGTTCGTGTCACAGGTGAGTACGGGCGTGTTGATAGACGCTTCGAGCGTCTTTCCGTGGGCCGTCTTGATCCGCCGACACGGCTTCTCGGGCATCCGCCAGACGTGAGAACTCTCGGTGAGGTCGATCCGTCCAGACGCTCGATCGAAGGTGTAGAGATCGTGGTTCGCGCCGGCACTCGTCTCGGAGTCAACCGGTTCCGGATGGTACGCTGTCGCGATCTCTCGGATCGGTACGAACCCCTTCGACGTGTGTATCTTCGTGTCCCCGGTGACGCACAGACCTGCAGCGGATGATCCTTTTCCAGATGTATACACTGATCTCGGGGCAATATTCTCGACATAACTGATCATCTGTGAGTTGTGTGAGACGATCCCGTTCGAGACGTAGTTGTGTGTCCCCTCAACTTCGAGATCGTACACCCACTCGTCATCTGGTTCGACTTGCTCGATAGACTCGATCCGATCCCAGCGAATATCACTCTCAACGAGTCGACCGAGCGCGGCAACGTCGCGTGCGGTGGATCCGCCGTCTGTTTTGGCGAACGCGTCGGTGTCGCCGTCGAGGATGGATCCGCACGCCTCCTCGAATGCGTCGACAATTCGTTTGAATGCGCCCCGACTCGGATTCCGGCTTCCGGCCTCGTAGTGCCGGTACGTATTCCGTGGGACACCGCACTCGTACTGCGTCAGTCCCAGTGATTCACGCAGTCGACGAAGCGTCGGACCAACGTTCGGAATCACGTCCACGTTCGTGTTCCGATCCGTTGTGAGATGTTCTTCCGCTGCGGACTGTTTTCGTTCGGTAACGAACCCGATTTCGGTAGCGTAGCGGTCGAACTGTGCACCGCTGATACGGAGCCGGTGGCTTCCGTTGTGCCGCGCGTGTACCTGGGACGTAATCCCGTGCTGAAGCAAAAGCGACCGGACTCCTTCGAGAAGCTCCTCGCTCATCGACGCGACGGTTATTTCGCGTTGTGACGCAGAGACGTGACCTTCTCCCTCGATGAATCCCTCGATGAACGCTGCGGTAATTTCATCAGATGTGCCTGCGATCTTTGGCGGGACCCGCTTCTTAGCGGAGCGCTTCAGTAGGGCTTCATCGATCTCGTCGAGGAAACTGACGAATTCGCCGGCGGAACACAGCAACTCCCGTGCACTCTTGCCATCGTGCGGCTGCCTAGTGGTCGTTTCGAGGTTGAGGTCGTGAAGCGTGTTCCGCGCGTCTTCGAGGACCTCTTCGTCGTTGTTCGTGATCGAAACGAACCCCGAGTGGTCGTTGCGTTTCTCGACATAGCCCTCGGCAACGATATATCCGACGAGCCGGGAGAGCGCTGGGGTCCACCGTTCGGGAGCGTCAAGACGGACAGCGTTGTGCGACTGTGCCCTGCGGAAATCGACGTCGAGTGTGTCGTCAGCATCCACGTCGAGTCGGCTGGGTGTCGCCACGAACTCGCCTGCTTCCAGTTCTTCGGCACGGACCGGAGCGAACTCCCCGTCCCGCTGGATGAATAGCGGGTGAGAAGGCGTCACATCGAGGTCACGCCCCGACGCCGTTTCGATCCGATACATCTCCGCTGGCGCTTCTCGCTTCCAGACTTTTGTCGCCCGAGACGCTCCGACAGTGCCATCGTCCTGCAGTGCGGGGACGTCGAAGTCGACGCTGTCCCAGACGCCGTCGTCGACTGGCTTCGGATCGTCGAGGTTCTGCTCGACCAGTTCGCGTATCGAAACCTCTCGTCCATCGTTGCAGACGATATTTGTGTCCCCACGGAGACACTTTCCAGTTCCCGGATCGCCGATAAGAAGCATGTGGAGGTCCCCCCGGATCCGCGAGCCGTCGGGGAGGTGTTTGGTGACACCGGAGAAGAGCTGGAGGATCATCGCGAGTTTCTCTTCTTCGTAGCCGTAGATCGCGGGCGCGATGGAGTCGACCATCGCCTCGTAGATGTCGTCGCGTTCGGAGAGCGCGATGATCTCGCGGCGGTCCTCGTCGGTGATGTCCATGTCTTCGAACTCCTCGTCTTCGATGGCGATGGAGACACCGTCCATGTAGAGATCGAAGATGGCGGACTTCTCGTTGCCCTGTTGGACCTGTTCGATGTGGAGAACACCGACACAGGTGACGTGGTCGCCCGGGCTCACCTGTCCGGTGATGTCGTCGACGATGTCGACGTCGAGTGATTGGGGCGTCTCCCCGCCGCGTAACCCCTCGGGTGACTCCTGGATCCGGAGCTTCTGGGAGTCGACGAACTCCGACTGGTCGAAGTTGACGCGGAAGGGCCCCTGTCGTTCACACCCCTGACACTCGTGGGGCTCTTGGAAGCCGCCGTCGCTCTGTGGGATGTACGTCATCGTTCCACAGCGCTGACACTCGAAGGCCGCCTCGGTCACCTTCGGGCGGACGTCCGTCGCCTTGCGGACGATTCCCTGTACCGAGACGAGCTTGCCGATGTGGTCGTCGTGGACACGGATCCCCCGAATATCGATGTTGTCGGGGAGGTGGTGGAGTCTGACATGGGCGCGCCCGAGGCTGACGTCTGCAGGGAGGTCGTAGAGCCGAAGCGCCTCCTCTGCGTACTCGCGCATCTGGTCCGGCTTCGTGCGGAAGTCCTCGGCAAGGTCGCGGTCGAACTGGTAGAGGTCGTCGTACTCGACGTACAGCGAGCGCTGCTCGTTGGGGTACCGCTGAGCGAGGGTCCCGATTGCCTCGCGGTAGTAGTTCCGGTAGAACTGGATGAACCGCTCGGTGAGGTCCTGATTCCCGGCCTGAGCCATTACGGAGGGCTTTGGTCGGCATCGGGTATGAACCTCCGGGTCGGAGCCGCCGGCATCGGTGGCCGCGCCGAAAGAAACGCCTATGGCCTCGAAGGCCCCGTCTCGGAGTGATGCGAACGAGCCGCGCGAGTCGAGCGACGTCGCAACGCGCCGGAGGATCATGAAGGTCACAGACGCCGTGCCGGCGTTCGCCGACGCGTTCGATTTCGAGGAGTTCAATCGGATGCAACGCGAGGCGCTGCCCGGGATCCTCGAGACCGACCACAACGTCGTCGCGGCCGCGCCGACCGCCTCGGGCAAGACCGCCCTCGCGGAGCTCGCGATCTGTAAGACGCTCGCGGCGGGCGGCACCGCGCTGTTCATCGCCCCGCTGCGCGCGCTCACCAACGAGAAAGAACAGGAGTGGGAGCGGTTCGAAGATCTCGGCTACTCGGTGTACGTCGTCTCCGGTGAACGCGACCTCAATCCGCGGCGGGCAGAACGCGCGGACGTGCTCGTTACGACCCCGGAGAAGGCCGACAGCGCGACGCGAAAACACGATTCTGCGCGATACGCGTTCGTAACTGACGTGGACTGTGTCGTCATCGACGAGGTCCACCTCCTCGACAGTGAAACGCGCGGCGCCGTCCTCGAGGTCACCGTCTCGCGGCTCCGTCGGCTGCAGGATCCACGGATCGTCGCGCTCTCTGCGACGATGCCGAACGTCGGAGACGTCGCCGAGTGGCTCGACGCCCCGCCGGAGACCACCTACGCCTTCGGCGACGAGTATCGCCCCGTCGACCTCGAGACCGGCGTGAAGACGTACAGTCACGGCTCGAACGCCTTCGCCGACAAATACCGCCGGCTCTACCGCGCGCTCGACCTCGCCGAGCCGCACCTGCGGGAGGACGGCCAAGCGCTCGTGTTCGTCTCCTCGCGACAGGACACGGTGCAGGCGGCCAAGAAGGCGCGCGACGAGATCACCGACCGCGACGTGCCGATGGCCTCTCGGGGCGACTACGACTTCCACACCGAGGCGGCCGAGCTGTCGAACGACACGCTCAGACAATCCGTGCTCGACGGCGTCGGCTTCCACCACGCCGGGCTCGCGAAAGGCGACCGCGACCGCGTCGAGGCGTGGTTCAAACGCGGCAAGATCGGGATTTTGTTCTCGACGTCGACGCTCGCGTGGGGGGTGAACCTTCCGGCGCGGTGTGTCGTCATCCGCGACACGAAGTACCACGACCCGCTCGAGGGCGAGACCGACATCTCGCCGCTCGACGTGCTCCAGATGCTCGGGCGGGCCGGCCGGCCGGGCTACGACGACGTCGGCTACGGCTGGGTGGTGTGTGATCGGGGCGACGCAGACACCTACCGCGAGCTGCTTCGAGAGGGTAAGCCGATCGAGTCGCGGCTGGCCGCCGAGTTACCCGCCCACCTCAACGCCGAGGTCGCGATGGGAACGATCCGCGGGCTCGACGACGTGATGGCGTGGCTCGAAACGACGTTCTACTACGTCCGGGCGCGCTCGGAGCCGGACGCCTACGGCTTCGACGGCCTTCGCGATCGTGTGCGCGACACGCTCGAATCGCTCGTCGATGAGGGGTTCGTCGCGGCCGACGACGAGTTACGCGTCGAGCCGACGACACTCGGCCGGCTCGCCTCGAAGTACTACCTCCAGCTCGAGACCGCCCGACGCTTTCGGGAGTTGGCCGGTCGCGAGCGGCTCACCGCAGACGGCATCCTCGCGACCGTCGCGGGGGCCGCAGAGTTCGACTCGGTATCGGCGCGTGCCGCGGAGTCGGACGCGGTCGACCGGATTCTAGAGGGACACGACACGGCGCTCGAAGACGGTCACCGCAAGGTGTTCGCAATCCTGCTCGCGTCGATGGCCGACACGGTGCCGAGCGAGCTGCGCTCGGACGCGTGGGTGATCCGGCAGAACGCCTTACGGCTTCTCGCCGCGCTCTCTGAGTTCCTCGACGAACTCGCGGGGCCCCGGGCCGCCAACCTCGCGTGTCGCGTGGAGGCCCGCGTCGACCACGGTGTCTCTCGGGAGGCAGTTGCGCTCACCGCGGTCGATGGGGTCGGTGCTCGCCGGGCCAACCGGCTCGCGGACGCTGGGATCACCTCACCGGCCGAGATCTGTGCGGCGGGGGCCACCGGCCTCTCGAACGTTGGGATGGGCGAGGGGGTGGCCGAGCGGATCGTCGAGGCGGCGGACGCGATCCCACAGATTCGCGTCGACTGGGGGGCGTTCCCCGAGCAGGTGGCCATCGGCGAGAACGAGCTGTGTGAGGTGGCCGTCACCGCGGCCGGCGGTGGCGCACGGGTCGGGATTCGGGTGACCGTCAACGACGTCGAGATGACCGCGACGACGACGTACTTGGACGGGGAGACCACCGTGCCGGTCGGGGTGTTTGGGCCGCCCGACGCCGACGCGCTCACCTTCGTCGTCGAGGTGGTCTTCCCGGACCTGCCGGTGATGCCAGTTCGTGCGGAGCGACAAGTAGTGGTTGAGTGAAGTACTTCGGGGGCAAGCCGGAAGGCTTCACCGTTTTGGGTCTACACCGCACCCAAACAGGCGAATTTAATTCCCCTCGACCTTCCTGTGAAGTTGGCTGGAATTCACACCCGAACACTCGGTGTATCCGTGAAGATCCTCGAAACGCTGTGCGCCGCCCGCGAAGCGGTAGACGTCGAGACATCCGAGTAGGACCGTCCTCCTACCCGCTGGCGTCAACGCGGGCGGGCCGCATCACGACCCACTGAGAGTGTGAGCGACAGGTGTGTGAACGCTCGCCCCGAGCCCGCGTGATGGTCTGACCGGGTCATTCGTGAGATCTGGGGGACCCTCACACCTCGTACCGAGTGTACAGTACCAGACTAGCTGCCACCTATACTCGGTACGAGGTGTGGGTCTGCCGCGACACACCACTCAACCACTGCGCTTCACTCGGTATGAGGTGTGGGTGTCCAATGACGACGGTGTATCCCCTCCCTACTGCGTTACTCGCTTCGCTGCGTTCCTCCTTGAGGAAGGGGGCTTACCGTTTGCAATCAGTCAATCCAAGCTCATCACACAGCTGCGATCATAGATCGATCTGGTTTCACCCGGTATGAGGTGTGAGTGTCTGAGAACAGTGAGACAACATACACCTCCGAACTCTCGTTCAGCCAGGTGGTGGGTATACCGAGATCGCTGTGGGGGAGATTGCTGTGGGAGTGATCACATAGTAGGGACTCCTTAGGTGGTGTTGACCGCGCCCCCAACCGAACGCGAGGCGCACGGTGTTGCTCTCCGTACCGAACACCGTACTGACTCTCGCCCAACGAACCCGCTTCACGTTCACGAATCAGGTGTGCTTATGTGACTCCCACGCCCCCATCCCAGTATGGATGACCACGCACACGAGCCTGACCCAGATGCGCGCGTGACCGCCCCGATGCAGGAGTTCGGCAGCCGCGAAGTCGGTATCGGCGCGGTCGTGACCCTCCTCGGACTCCTGCTCGCGTATGTGGTGCCCGCGGTGCTCACACTCTGAGTCACAATACACTCCGTCTAGGCGCAGGACTCACGCCTCAAGCCGCAGGACTCACACACCCGAACACCGCGTCACCGAGGGTACCACGCCAGCGGGTGGTCGGCGATGAGGTCGATGCTCACGGGTTCGTCGAGGTCGAACTCCTCGACGTGATTGTGCAGACAGTGGACGGCCCCGCCGGAGTCCAACTCGACCCGATAGATGAACGACGGGCCGACGTACTGCCGTGAGACGACAACCCCATCCGCAACCGAGGGGTCTGCAGGGGTCGCCCGGAGGTCGTCCGGTCGCACGAGCACGTCCACGGGCGCCCCGTCGTAGGTCGTGTTGTACCCCTCGAGTGTGGCGGCGTTGAACCGGCCGACACCCGTCTCGACGTGTCCCTCACGAAGCCGCCCCTCGAGAAACGACGCCCGGCCGAGAAACGAGGCGACGAACTTCGACTCTGGGCGTTCGAACACACTCTCGGGGCGACCCACCTGCTCTATGGCCCCGTCGTGCATGACCGCGACCCGGTCGGAGATAGAGAGCGCCTCTTCTTGGTCGTGGGTGACCGACACCGCGGTGACGCCGGCGGCTTTCAGAATGCGGCGCACCTCCTCGCGCATCTCGACGCGAAGCCGCACGTCGAGGTTCGAAAACGGCTCGTCGAGCAACAAGACATCCGGCTCGGGCGCGAGCGACCGCGCCAGCGCGACCCGCTGTTTTTGCCCTCCCGAAAGCTGATCGGGCGTCTTTGCGCCGTGGTCGGTCATCTCGACCAGCTCGAGCAGTTCGTCCACGCGGGCTGCGGTCTCCGCCGCATCCGCCTCCGAGAGTCCGAACGCGACGTTTTCGCGGACGGTGAGGTGCGGAAACAACGCGAAGTTCTGGAAGACGATACCGACGTCGCGCGCTTCCGGCGGGACGAACGCCTCGTCGTCGGCGACGGTCTCACCCGCGAGCGTGATCGACCCGGTCGTCGGCTCCTCTAACCCGGCGATCATCCGCAGCGTGGTGGTCTTCCCACACCCGGACGGCCCGAGAAACGTGAGCAGTTCGCCCGCCGCGACCTCGAGTGAGACTCCTTCGACGGCCTGCTCGGCACCGAACGATTTCGTGACGTCCGTGAGCCGCAACACCGTGTCGTCCGCGGTCGACGCCGCACGACCGCTGGCGCCAGTGTCGAGCCCATCAGAAACAGCCGCAGCACCCTCGCCCGCGGATGCCCCGTCTGCGATCGACGAACCAGACGACGAGCCGGATGCCGAGCCAGATGCCGAGCCGGACGCCGCGCCACGGACGCGCTCTGTGGTCCCCGCCGTATTCGTCTGTTCGGAGTGAGCCATGGGTGATCAACGCCGGTGTCCCGGCGCGAGATTCGTGGCCGGCTATATTTTAGGAGGGCCTAAAAGCGTGTCGTTCGCGGCGCGGCGCGGCAGGGGGAGTTGGTGAGTAAGAGAAGTCACGCCATCTCGCGCGCGATGACGTCGCGGTGTGCCCGAATCTCGTCGGCCGTCATCGCAAGCGTCTCATCGTCGACCGTCAACGACAGCGCCCCGTCGGTCGTCACGTCGCCAAGCCGGGTGACCGTGAGGTCGCCTGCAGCGTCTCGCACTGCATCCGGATCTGTCGTCTGTACGACCAGCCGCCCGGGGGTCTCTGTGAACGCCGCCGCACGAGTCGGCAGCGTCACCGCCGCGCCGGCATCGTCGTCAACGAGTTCAGCGAGCGTCACCGCGAGTCCGCCCTCGCTCACGTCGTGGCTCGCGAGCGTCGACGGCAGTCGCGCCACCCGCGCCAACGACGCGACGACGTCGGCCGGCTCCGCGGGTAGCGATGGGAAGCGATCGGTTCCACCGGCCGCAGCCAGGTACGCCGAACCGCCGAGCGCGTCCGTCTCACCCAGCCCACCGACAACGACGAGCGTCGACGTGTCGGCGGCCGTGCCATCGAGTGCCGCCGGTGGCGCGTCGACACCGCATCTCGTTCCGAGTAACGCCAGTGTCGGTGTCGGCGGAATCGGCCCGGCAACGCTGTCGTTGTACAGCGAGACGTTACCGCCGACGACCGGGGTGTCGAGCGCCGAGCACGCGTCTGCGAGCCCATCGACGATCGCCTCGAAGCCTCCGTACACGTCGGGTTTCTCCGGGTTCCCGCCGTTCAAACAGTCGACCGCAGCGAGCGGAACTGCCCCCTTCGCCGCGAGGTTGCTCGCGTTCTCCAGTGCGACCGCGCGGGCGCCGTCGTACGGGTCGACGCTCGTCCACCGCGGGACGGCTCCCGATGCGAGTGCGAGGCCGACCGTCTCGTCGTCGACATCGCCATCGGTGTCGCCAGCATCCGCACCCACACCCTCGCTTCCACCATCGCCAGCCGCCTCACGGACGGCGAGGATGGCCGCATCGTCGCCGGGGGCGACCGACGTGCGGACGCCTACCTCGTGATCGTACTGGCGATACACCCAGCGCTTGCTGGCCGTCGTTGGATCCGAGACGACCGTCTCAAACGTCGACTCGAGGTCCACGTCGGGCACGTTGCGCTCGGGTGTCGCCGGCGTGGTCGACGGCAGGTCGTGCATCGGCGCACCGTCCGCGAGGAAATCGGCGGGGACGTCGACGACCGTCTCGCCGTCGAACGTACAGACGTAGTTGTCGTCGGTCACCTCACCGATGACCGAACAGCCGAGTTCAAAGCGGTCGGCGAGTGCACGCACCCGGTCGACGTCCGCCGGTTCGACCTCGTAACACATCCGCTCTTGACTCTCGGCGAGGAGGATCTCGAGGGCGTTCATGTTCGGCTCACGTTGGTGGACGGCATCGAGGTCGATCGACGCGCCGAGGTCGCCCTTCGCGACGAGTTCGGAGGAGGCGCCGCCGAGGCCGGCCGCGCCGAGATCCCGTGCGGAGACGACGAGGGCCTCGTCGATCAGCGCCTCGTTGCACTCGATCAGGCGCTTTTCGGCGTACGGGTCACCGACCTGTACCGCGGGGCGATCCTCGGTCTCGGCGTCCTCGGCGAGGTCTTCGCTCGCGAACGACGCCCCGCCGAGCCCGTCTCGACCCGTCGCGTTGCCGACGAGCACGAGCGCGTTCCCAGGCTGCTTTGCGGTCGCGGTGACGAGTCGGTCTGCCGTCGTGAGACCGACGCACGCCACGTTGACGAGCGGGTTCCCCTCGTAGCCGTCATGGAAGGCGACGCTGCCGCCGACGGTCGGGACGCCGATGCAGTTGCCGTAGTGAGCGATCCCTTCGACGACACCATCGAAGAGGTACCGTGACTCCTCCTGGGAGAACTCGCCGAAGTACAGCGAGTCGAGTAGCGCGATCGGGTACGCGCCCATGCTCATCGTGTCGCGGACGATGCCGCCGACACCGGTGGCCGCGCCGTCGAACGGGTCGACGTAGGAGGGATGGTTGTGGCTCTCAATGCCGAAGGTGACGTACGTATCGCCGTAGTCTCCGGCTCCGCGGTCGGCCGCCGGGGTGTCGGCGGTGTCGGGCGTCGGCAAGGCGAGCACGGCAGCGTCGTCACCCGGGCCCACGACGACCGCGTCGCTCTCGCTGTCGAACGCCGACAGCAAGGGCCGCGACGACCGATACGCGCAGTGTTCACTCCAGAGGTTCTCGAAGAGCGCGACCTCCGCTGGCGTCGGCTCCCGGCCGAGCGTTGCGGTCACGAGGTCGTGGTCCGCATCGGACAGGCTCATTCACCTGTGTGGACATCCCTGCCAGTCTAAGTTCTTTCTATGCGCACGTTCGTGAGGTGTTTGGCTGGGCCGACCGAGCACCTCACGCGGCCGACCGAACACCTCACGCGAGCTGTGTCACGACGAGCGCGACGAACAGTGTGCCGGCGACACCGATACCGAGCGCGATCGCGTTGAGCCGCACCGCGCGTTTTCGATCGGCAGCGAGCGCCTGTGGGTCGGTGACGTCCGTCGTTCCCGCACCAACGTCGAAGACGCCGATGCCGGCGAAGCCGACGCAGAATCGCTCGCGGTACTGGAGAACCCCCATTGCCGCTCCGTACAGGGGAAACACCACGAATGCGAGCGCCCACTGCGGCCACTCGAGGACGACGATGGCGGCGACGAGGAGCCCCGCCGCGAGGATCGAGACGACACCGAGCAGCAGTCGCCGTCGTTGCTGTGCCGGTCCAATGTTACAGACCCCGGGTTGATACTCCATGGCCCGCGTTCGTGTTGGTGGCTCAAAGCATCGGCGGATGTGCCCGGTGGGCGAGACCAGAGACTCAGTCGGCGGGGTAGTCGGGCCAATCAGGAGAGCCAGTCGGCGGGGTAGTCGGGCCAATTGGGGGGGCGGCCGACAGCGTCGTGTCTGTCGACAGAAACGACAGACGACCGGTTTAAGCCACCGGAGAGCTAACGAATGATGAGCAGTCGCATGACCGATCCAACGCCCTGTGAGCGCGAACGGAACCGGTACGAGACGATCCTCGAGTCGCTCGAGGACGGGGTCTACGCCGTCGATCCAGACGGTATCCTCGTCTACGTCAACGATCGGTACGCGGAAATGAAGGGGGCGAGCCGCGAGACGCTTCTTGGCACACACGTCCACGAGTGGACGACCGAAGCGGCCGCGGCGAAGGCGACGAGCGCCCGCGAGGCGATCGCCGCCGGGAACGAAGAACGGGGGGTGATCGAGTACGAGTTCGAGACCGCAAGCGGCGAGACGTTTCCGGTCGAAATGCGCTTCGACGTCGTCCCCGATCGTGACGACCTCGACCGTGTGGGAGTCATCCGCGACATCACCGATCGAAAGCGCCGCGAGGAGGCGCTCCGTGAGAAGAATGAGCGGCTCGACGAGTTCGCAAGCATCGTCTCACACGACCTCCGGAACCCACTAAACGTCGCGAGCGGACGGCTCGAACTGTTCCGCGCATCGGGCGAGGAGTCCCATCTCGAGCACGTCGAGCGCGCACACGACCGAATGGAAGCGCTCGTCGACGACTTGTTGATGCTGGCGCGGGCGGGCGACGAACTCAACGAGACGACGGCGGTACACCTCACGGGCGTCGCCGAGTCGGCGTGGCAGAACGTGGTAACGACCACCGCGACCCTTGAGGTGGGTAACGACTGCGTGTTTCTCGCCGACGAGACACGACTGGAAGGGCTCTTCGAGAACCTGATCCGAAACGCGATCGAGCACGGAGCCGACAAAGTCGATCGCGGGTCAGCGTACGAACACGACGACGACACAGCACTGGAGGACGCAGAAACGACTCCCTCGGAGAGCACGAACGTCACGATCCGGGTCGGAGCGCTCGCCGACCGAGACGGCTTTTTTGTCGAAGATGACGGCGAGGGGATCCCGCCTAAAGAGCGCGAGTCAGTGTTCGAAAGCGGCTATACGACCGCCGACGACGGCACCGGCTTCGGGCTCAGCATCGTCGAGAAGATCGCCGCCGCACACGGCTGGTCGGTGGCCGTCCTGGCGGGTCGAGACGGCGGCGCCCGCTTCGAGTTCACCGGCGTCGACCAGGCGTGAGTCGCCGCCGGCAGGTCACCAGCGCGGCCGCCGAGAGCAACCCTTTCTACGCTCCGGGGCGAGACCCACCCGTGCACCGGATACAGCTCGACAACACCGTCTTCGAGGGTGAAAACGCCGTCTACCTGATCGAGGCCGGCCAGACGACGCTCGTCGACACCGCGGTCGCGGCCTCGGCGGTCCGGGCTGACCTCGAGGCGGGTCTCGGGCGTCACGGCGTCGGTTTTGCCGACATCGACACCGTGGTGCTCACCCACTGGCACCCGGACCATGCCGGCCTGGCGGGCGCAATCCAGGCCGAAAGCGACGCCCGAGTGATCGTTCACGCCGCCGACGCCCCGATCGTCGACGGGAGCGAACAGCCGCTCACTGCGGACCCAGCGCAACAACGCGAGACGTTCACGGCGTGGGGGATGCCAGCGGCCGCACGCGAGCGACTCCAGTCGTTCTTCGAGTCGGCGGCAACCGGACTCGTCGAGCGGGATCCAACGGTGACGCCGGTCGAAGACGGCGACGTCGTCGACCTCGGTGGGGTGACCCTCGAGACCGTTCATCTCCCGGGACACACCGCGGGCCTCTGCGGATTCGCGTTCGATCCGGCCGTGGTGGGAGCGGTCGACCCAATCGGTGACGGTCGACCCAGCGACGACCACACAAGCGACGATCGAACCAGCGACGAGCCAGCCCGTTCGGCCATCTTCACCGGCGACGCGCTGCTCCCGCGGTACACGCCGAACGTCGGGGGTGCCGACGTCCGCGTCGAGGACCCGCTCGCCACGTACGCCGCAAGCCTCGCGCGGCTCATCGACCGCGACCCCGCGGTCGCGTATCCCGGCCACCGCGACCGGATCGACGAGCCGGGGCGGCGGGCCGCCGAGATACTCGCCCATCACCGCGAGCGAACCGGGCGGGTGGTCGACGTGCTCGACCGCGGGCCGGTAACTACGTGGGAGGTGTCGGCCGCACTGTTCGGCGAACTCGAGGGGATCCACGTGCTCCACGGGCCGGGCGAGGCGTTCGCACACCTCGATCACCTCGCGGCCGCCGGCGTCGCCGAGCGCGACGGGGCGACGTACCGACTCGTCGAGTCCACCCCCGACGTCGACGCGCTCTTTCCGACGACGCGGTTGGACGACGCGGTATGAGCCGGCCACCAGCGACCGGCTACACCAGCCAGTGGCCACGCCGATCGCCAGCTGACACACCCCTCCCAGGTGGACGGGATGCGACGTACCCGCGGCCGGGAACCGGGAGGAGAGTTATGATGGTCGGCCGACGAGCGACACGCATGAACCAGCTGACGGCCTGTTCGCGGCGGTGGGTGCCGTGACCGACCTCGTCACGTTCGGCGAGACGATGCTCCGGCTCTCACCGCCGCGAGGCGAGCGACTCGAACGCGCCCGCGAGCTCGACGTACAGGCGGGCGGCGCAGAGAGCAACGTCGCTGTCGGGGCGGCTCGCCTCGGTGCCGACGCCACCTGGGTGTCGAAGCTCCCTGACTCGTCGCTCGGTCGACGGGTCGTGAGCGAGCTCCGGAGCCACGACGTCGACACCGCGGTGTCGTGGACGGACGCGGCGACGAGCCGCGTCGGGACCTATTACCTCGAACACGGCGTCGAACCGCGCGAGACGACGGTGATCTACGACCGCGCCGACGCCGCGATCACGACGATAACGCCCGACGAGCTCCCACAGGGACCCATCGAAGCGGCGGAGTACGTCCACACCACGGGTATCACGCCCGCGCTCGCGTCGAGCACGGCAGAGACGACGCGGGCACTGCTGGAGACAGCGGGCGAGACGGGCGCGACGCGAACGTTCGACCTGAACTACCGCGCGAAGCTGTGGGACCGGCCGACCGCGCGGGCGAGTTACGAGTCGCTGTTCGCGTCCGTCGACGTGCTCTTCGTCCCCGAGCGAGACGCCCGCGCGGTGCTCGGGCTCGACGGTGAGGCCGACGCCATCGCCCGCGAGCTGACCGCCACGTACGACTTCGAGACCGTCGTCGTCACCCGCGGCGCGGCCGGCGCGCTCGCCCGCCACGGCAACGAGACGCACGAGCAGACCGTCTTCGAGGCGGAGACGGTCGACGCCATCGGCACCGGTGACGCGTTCGTCGCAGGCTACCTCACGTCGCGGATCGACGGCGACGACGTCCCGACCGCACTCGAGCGGGCGGCGGCGACCGCCGCGCTCAAACGCACCGTCGCTGGCGACGTGGCGGTCGTCACCTCAGCCGAGGTCGACCGAGTGATCGCCGGCGACGACGGCATCGATCGGTGAGCGGCACTGGTGACGACTCAGTGACGCTGCCGACCCCGGTTCCGACCGGTTTATACTCGCGGGGGGACCCACCTCAGCCATGAGCGACGACGAGACGCGCGAGGAGCTCATCGCGGCGCTACGCGAGGCGGACGCCATCCGCTTTGGCGAGTTCGAGCTCTCACACGGCGGCACCAGCGAGTACTACGTGGATAAATACCTCTTCGAGACCGACCCGTCGTGTCTCCGCCAGATCGCCGCGGCCTTCGCCGACCGGCTCGACGCGACCGACGCAACCCTCGCCGGGGTCGCACTCGGGGCGGTCCCGCTCGTGGCCGTGACCGCTGCCGAGCTCAACCGACCGTACGTGATCGCCCGCAAGCAGGCGAAATCGTACGGCACCGGCAATCGGATCGAAGGACGGCTCGCAGCCGACGAGGAGGTCGTCGTCATCGAGGACATCGCCACCACCGGCCAGTCGGCCGCGGACGCGGTCGAGGCGCTTCGGGAGGCGGGCGCGACCGTCGAGCGCGTCCTCGTCGTCGTCGACCGTGAAGAGGGGGCGACCGAGACGCTCGCCGACCACGACGTCACCCTGGAGTCGCTCGTCACGGCCGGAGAACTCCTCGCCGACCGACGATAGCCGCCGGCTTTCTTGTAGCTCGGCGAACAGATCGAGGTATGTCCGACGGAGATCGATTTACCGACAGACGTGACGCTGGGACACGACTGGCGGCGGCGCTCGCCGACCGACACGGCGACGTCGACCGGGTGGTTGCGATCCCGCGTGGCGGGCTTCCGCTCGGTCGAGCCGTGGCTGACGCGCTCGCCGCCCCCCTCGACGTCGTCGTCGCAAAGAAGATCGGCGCCCCACACAACCCAGAGTACGCGATCGGCGCGGTCGCGACTGACGGGAGCGTCTGGCGCAACGAGTCGGCGATAGAACGAACGGGCGCAGACGAGGCGTACTTCGAACGCGAGCGCGAGCAGGTTGCCGAACAGTCGCGCAAGAAGGCGGCTCGGTACCGCGGCGACGAGACCGAGCCGCCTGTCGCCGGCGAGCGCGTGGTGATCGTCGACGACGGCGCCGCGACGGGTGCGACACTACACGCGTGTCTCCGCCTGCTGCGTACCGCCGACGCCGCCAACCTCACCGTCGCGATTCCGGTGGCACCACCGGATACCGTCGACGCGTTAGCGGCGACCGCAGACGAGGTGGTGTGTCTGTTGACGCCGACAAACTTCCAAGGCGTCGGCCAGTTCTACGAGCGATTCGGTCAGGTGACAGACGAGGAGGCGATCGCGTACCTCGACGCAGAGTCGTGATCGAGGTCAGCGCCGAATCGGCCGCATGCGGCGGCGATCAATAGTCGATCGAAACCCATAACAGCCGACCCGTCGAACGTCAAATCGAGCCGAGGTAGCCTAGCCTGGCCAAGGCGGTAGATTCGAAATCTACTGTCCATTCGGACACCGGAGTTCAAATCTCCGCCTCGGCGTTTTCGTTCACGCACCGTCGAGCGACCGCTGTTCGGCCCCAGCCTCGCCGCGGAGGCGACGCCGCCGTTTGTCGTAGGCCGCCTCGAGCTTCGCGTTCGTCGCCCGCGAGAGCAGATAGAGGTCGGCGCCGCTCTCGTCGCGGGGGTGTGCGGCCGCGACCCACACGTGGCCGTCACCGCGCGAGAGGTCACTCGCCCACTGCGCCGCGGCCGCACGGCTCTCGAAGACGTGTCGGGAGCCGTCTTCGAAGACGAGTCGGCCGACCTTCGCGTTGCGTTTGCGAGCCGACGGTTTGACCGCGACGACGACGCTCACGGCTCCTGTGACGGCCCGGTATACAAAAATCCCCGTCGGACGCGGGCGACCACGCCGGCTCAGGCGGTCTGCATCTCGCGTTCGAGGTCACGGAGCCGGTCGATACGGTTCTCCGTGGAGGGGTGCGTCGAGGCGAGCTTGCCGACGATGCCCGTGCGAATCGGAATGATGAAGAACGCGTTCATCTCGGCTTCCTCGCGGAGGTCCTCTTTTGGAACCCGGTCCATCCGGCCGTCGATCGTGACGAGTGCCGACGCGAGCGCCCCTGGCTTCCCGGTGATTAGGGCCGCGCCGCGGTCAGCAGAGTACTCGCGGTACCGCGAGAGCGTACGGATGAGCAAAAACGACATCACCCACACGACGAGTGACGCCAGGATGGCCACGATGACGGGCGCACCTTGGCGGTTGTCACCGCTAAAGAGCCACCCCCACCGCACGATGAAGAACGCGATAGTCGAGAGGAACGACGCGATGGTCATCACCATCACGTCACGGTTCTTCACGTGTGCGAGCTCGTGGGCCAACACGCCGTCGAGCTCCTCGTCGTCGAGCGACCGAAGCAGCCCGGTCGTCACCGCGACGGTGGCGTTCTTTTTGTTGCGGCCGGTCGCAAACGCGTTCGGCACTTGTGTGTCGGCGACCGCGACCGTCGGCTTCGGCAGGTCAGCCTGCTGGCTCAGTCGTTCGATTCGTCGGTGGAGGTCGGGGAACTCCTCGGGGCTCACCTCGCGGGCACCCATGCTCCGCAGCGCCAGCGTGTCACTGAAGAAGTACTGGGCGATCGAGAACCCGCCGAGCATGATCAACGGGAAGAGGAAGTCGCCGAAGTACACCGTCAACACGCCGATGAAGACGACGTAGAGCCCGAAGAGTAAGAACATCGTGAGCGCCATCCGCCCACGCAGTCCCCAATCGGTCTGCCAATTCATAGCCGATAGTAACCGCTCAGAGGGATAAAGCCTATCGGCGCGTCGAGCGGTCCCCAACCAACCGCGGTCGACGCGTTTTAGCCAGTGTCGGGCGAGCCACGTCTATGGCGACGGCTTTACTCACCGGTGGACGCGGCGCCTCGGGGCGCTGGATCGCAGACCGACTCGCGACCGACCACGACGTCGTCGTCGTCGACTACGACCACCCTGGGCTCGACCGTGAGCCAGCACCGGGACTCTCGTTCCGAGCCGCCGACCTCGCGGACCGTGGCGAGGCGCTCGACGTCGTCGCTGCCGTCGACCCGGATGTCGTGGTCCACTGGGCCGCGATCCCCGTCGCGGGAACACACCCGGAGGGCCGCGTCTTCGAGACGAACGTGTTGGCCGCACACAACGTCCTCACGGCCGCCGGCCGCGCCGACGCCCCGATCGTTCAGGCGTCGAGCGACGGCGCGTACGGGTTCTTCTTTGCCGAACCCACTCCGGTGCCCGACGAGGTGCCCGTGACCGAATCACACCCCCTGCGGCCCGAAGATCCGTACGGTCTCTCGAAGGTGACCGCAGAACAGACAGCCGCGGCGGTCGCGAGACGTCACGACGTGTCCGCGGTCTCGGTGCGGCCGTCGTGGATCCAGTACCCTGGCGCGTACGCCTGCAGAGCGCCCGCGTACACGGACGACCTCGACGCCGGCGCCGGTAACTTCTGGTCGTACGTCGACGTCCGCGACGTCGCCGCGCTCGTCGCCCGCGCGGTCGACACCCTTCTCGCGGACTGCCCACCGATCCCATCGGGGACCCACGAAGCCGTAAACTGTGTCGCTGCCGACAACGCCCTCGGCCGGCCGTTACTCGAGCTCCTCCATGCGGTCTATGACGAGGTGCCGGACGCGACTGCCGTGAGCGAAGACGCCGACCGAAGCGTCTACGCGGTCGAACGCGCCCGTGAGCTGTTCGACTGGGAGCCACAGCACTCGTGGCGGACGGCTGCGACAGCGACCGTCGAGGAGCCGACACTCCACGAGTGAGCCACTCGGTCCGGAAGTGTGAGGACCTCCTCGAGACCGCCCTCACACCGCGGGTCGCTCTCACACCGCGAGCACTGCCTCGACGAGGATCCGCGTTCCGATCGCGGTGAGCGCACCGATCCACGTCAGCGCCACGAAGTGGATGTAGCCGTTCGCCGGGTTCCCGCCGTCTATCGTCCGGATCATCTGTGAAGAGAGCGCAGCATTGAACGCCACGACCGCCAACAACAGGAACTCGATGAGCGGCATGTTGTACGCGCCCGGGTGCACGATCTTCGCCATATCGAGGCGGTCGACGCCGAAGTCGGCAGTGATGTCAGCGAGGATCCCGACCACCTCGAGCCCGATAAAAAACGCGAACGTCGCGGCCGCGGTGATCCCGTACAACAGCCCGATAAACGTCACCGCAGACTGCCGCCGCTTCTCGCGCAGCTGATTGACCGCGCTCATGTTCGTCGAGATCAACTCGCCGAGCAGCTTCGGATCGCCGCCCATCCGCCGGCCGACGAGGTACATCTCTGAGAACTTCTGGACGAGGTACGACCGGGTATCTCGTGAGAACGCCCGCCATGCACCCTCCGTGCTGATACGAAGGTTCAGTCGACGGTAGAGCCGCGTGATCGACGGCGAAAGCGCCCCGAAATCCTTCTCACGGAGCGTAGACAACACGTCCGTCGTCGTCGACTGTTTCGCGCTCTCGGTCGCGCCGAGCGCGCGAACGAACGAGGGGAACTCCTCATCGCGGGCCGCAATCGCCCGCTCTTCGCGCCGGAGAAACAGTCCGGTGAACAAAAGCGGCGTGACAGGGATGGCAACGTAAAGCGGCAGTCGAACGTCGTCGAGGAACCACACTAACCCGGGGAGCCCAGGGCCGTAGCCGACCATCCCCGCGGCGGTGATACCGACGAGGAGCACGGAGAGCCCACCCCCAACCGCGAGCGATGCCCATAGGCGAACGTCACCGGGTGCTCCCTCATCCGGATGGTACCAGATCGGGTCCGTGGGCGCGGTGGCGCGGATCATGACGTAAAATCCCAGCTGGACGAACACAAAGAGGACGATGATAGCGGAGACGGTCACCGTCGGGTCGGTACCGGTGAGTATCGGGAGGACGACCGCGAACACCAACGCGAACGTCATCGAGAGGATCATGGACATATAGAGGTCTTTCATCACCTCCAGGTTCGACAGCGCCGCCTCGTACCGCGTCTCGTACGTCGAGAGGATGACGTCCTGTTCGGCGACGAGAAACGCCGATAGCGACTGGCCAGCACCCAGCGTGTAGCCGAGCCGGTCGAAGATGTCTGAGAGGGCGTCTGAAGGCGCTTCTTTCGCCCGACGGCGACACGCATCATCGAGACTCTGGTTCCAGGTGTCGACGAGGTGGACGATCCGTCCGATCTCTTCGGCTGCGGGGCCGTACTCCCGTTCGCGCGCCAGCGTCCGAAACACCTCGACACGGTCGATATTCGTCGTCGACAACACGGTCATGTGTGTCATCACGAGGTGGAGCTGGCTGTCGATCTGCGCTTCCAGACTGCTGCGGTAGATCGCCGGGTAGATCGCCGCCGCGACGAGTACGAGTCCACCGACGAGCGGGATGGGAACCCGAGCGGCGAGCGGCAGCGGGAGGACGACCGCACCGATCATCGACGCCGCAAAGACGACCGCAGCGGGCACGAGCACGAGGCCAACGTACTGGCGTCGCGAGACGTCGAGCCGGTCGTACGAGGCAAGCACCGCGTCGAGTGCCCCTAACGCGGCGGCGACGCCGTCGTGGTCTGTAGATGCCCCCATCGACTCAGCGCACCGATCGGTGCATCTCGAAGGGCAGTCCCTCCACCCCGTCGCGGTGGAACGCGTCGATGACACGGTTCACCTCGTGGTAGTCGAGGACACCCTCCTGGATCATTCGTTCGACGAGGTCCGCACGGAACGAGAGGTCGTCGTAGATCTCGCGGGTGTCGGCGTATCCGAGCAGCGTCGCGATCTGCTCTTCTAAGACGTAGGAGTTGTTCATCCCCTGAAAGACGATCTCGTCTTCGACGGGGTCCCAGCTGAACACCTCACGAGTGACGACACCCGACATCTCCTTCGAGTACCCCTCGATCTCCTGAACGCTCGTCACGCGTCTGAGCACCTCATCGCCGCGTTTTACCCGATTCTGGAACAACGCCACGTCAGCGTTGTCCATGAACGGCTCGGGCACGGAGATCGGCTCGGAGGTGAATCGCTGGATCATCGAGACGATGTCGGAGGCGTGAAACGTCAACATGACTGGATGGCCCGTCTGTGCCGCTTGAAACGCCATCCGCCCCTCTGCGCCCCGGACCTCACCCACGATGATGTAGTCGGGCCGCGAACGCAGCGCGGCCGCAACCAGGTCGAACATGTCGACGTCCGTACTCCCCTCGCCGCCGCCCTCGCGGGTCAACAGCTGCTGCCAGGTGTTGTGTGGAGGGACGACCTCGGCGGTGTCCTCTGCGGTGTAGATCTTCGAGTCACGGGGGATGTACGAGAGGATCGCGTTCAGCGTCGTCGTCTTCCCGGAGGCGGTTTCGCCGACAACGAAGACCGTGCGCTCGTTCTCGAGACACAACCAGAGATACGCCGCGAGCTCCGGAGAGAGCGTCCCCCAATCGGTGATCTGATTCACCGACAGTGGGACGTCTTCGCCCTGGCGAATCGTGAGCGAGGCGCCCTTCAGCGAGACGTCGTCGGAGTAGATGATGTTGATCCGCGAGCCGTCGGGCAGCGTCGAGTCGACGATCGGGTCGGAGTCGGACAGCGGGTCACCGATCCGCTCGCCCATGTTGCGCAGCCAGGCGTCGAACTCGGCGGGGCTGCCGAAGTCGACGGTCGTCTCGAGCATCCCGAACGTGCCGTGGTCGACGTGACACTCGTGGGGGCCGATGACGTGGACGTCCTCGTTCGCCGGATCGCGCATCACCGGCTCCAACGGTCCAAGCCCGACGATGTCGCGGTTGAGTCGGTAGCGAATGTTCTCGTACGTCTCCTCAGTGACGGTGAGCTTACCGGCGTTGAGCAGCCGCTCGGCCTCCGCTTTCAGGCCGCCGTCATCGTGGTGGATGTGCGTGACGTCGGCGAGCAGCTCCTCAATGAGGTCGTCGTACTCCGTCTCCGACTCTGGTGCAGTGCGGCCCCCGCTCGCGGCGAGCAGCTCGTCTTTGACTCGCTTGAGGACGGCAGCCTGTGGGCCGGACACCGTCGGTTCGATCGCGTAGTACTTCGTTTCTTGGCCGAGGTCGCCGTACACGTGACAATAGATCGGCCCACCGACCGGGTACAGTACGTTCGGATGCCCCGATTCGTACTCGGCTTTTGGCTCGTCGATGAACAACGGAAACTCACCCGTGAGCTGTTTGAACTCACGAAGGTGTCGTCGGAGGTGTGGCCGACGCATCGCAGCCTGTCGCAGGTCGTCGGACGGTGTTCTGGTGCCGTGGTCGGTCATGTGCGTGAGTCGACGGTGAGAGAGTTCAGGCGACGCTCCGGCTCTCGATGACGATGCCCGTCCCCGAGCGCACCGAAAAGCCGATCGTGTCGCCGACCTGTTCACCCATGCCCGCGAAGCGTTTCACGTTGATCTGCCGGCGAATGTCGCTGCCGACTTCGACCATCTCGAGTTCGAGGAACACGTCTGCGATCGACCGGAACGGCCCGATAGCCTCGTCGTCGACCGCCGACGGATCGACCGTGAGCACGACAATCTTCCCCGTCGCGATCACGTCTCTGAAAAACGAGATGATCTCGAGGGCCGCCTGCCGCTCCTCATTTTTCCGGACAAGCGCCTCGAACGTCGGGTCGTTTCGTAAGATGGCATCGAACGTGTCGATGAGGATCACCTCCGGCTGCCACATCACCTCAGCATCCATGAGTCGGGTGAGCAGTTCGCGGCGCTCGCCGTCGCCGTCAGAAAAGGCCCCGCCGGCGTCGAAATCGGCGTGTAAAAACAACAGGCGCTCCGATAACAGCGGTTTCACCACATCGTACGCAAGCGAGTGCATCTGGTCGATGAATCCGCGAACCGTAAGCTCCGTGGATAACAGCGTCACCGACACCCCCTCGTCGACGAGGCCGTGGGCAAACCGCTGCGACAGTGCACTCTTGCCGGCCCCGTAGTCGCCCTCGACGAGCACGATGCTGCCGCGTGGGATGCCGCCACCAAGCTCGGCGTTCAGCCGGTCGTGGTCGTCAAGACCGATCGAGTGGAGGTTTGTTGTGCGCGCCATCTCACGCCTCCTCGACCCGGAACGGGAACGTCTCCTCGTCACCGTTGACGACGATCCGGACCCGATGGTCGCTCGGGGCCGTGAGCGCGTCGATACCCTCAACCTGGTCTACATCGATCGTGAGCCGAAGGACGTCGCCCGGCCCCCAGACGGCCGCACCATCGACCGACACGACCGTGCCAGTCGTCGCCGACGGCGGGACGTACCGACCATCGAGAACGACGTCGAGACCGGCCCCAGTTGGCGCGAGCCGCTGGCTGCCGACGTTCTTTATCAGCAGCGTGATGTTCCCGTCGGTCCCCGCGTCCGGGTCATACACCCCCGCTGCGGGGTCGGAGATCACCGCGACGTCGGTGCGAAGCTGCTCAGTCGCCTCCAGACTGCCGTCCTCGACGGCGGCGCTCACGCGATCGACGCCCGTCGTGACCGTCCCGACGACGCCGGCGGCGATGACGAGACTGGCGATGAACAACACCAGATGAGAGACCGAAACACTCGCCATCTAGCCGCTCACCTCCGCGACGGCCCGCACGCCGGTCCCCGTCGCGACCGTGATGCGGGTCGCGCCCGTGAGGTCGGCGGTGACGGCGTCGTCCGGCACTGACATCGTGAGGGTCTCACCCGGAAGCACGAGACCGGTCGTCTCAAGGCCCTCTACGGTCGTCCACGCCGGGTCAACAGAGAGGTCGACGAACGTGTTGTCCGCGAGGAGTGTGAGATCGTCGACGACGAGCGCGTCCGCCCCGTCGTTGACAACCATCAGGGTCAGCGCGTCGTTCCCACTCGCGTTGAACGTCGCCGTCTCGATGGTGATCGCCGTGTGGTGTCGGTCGAGCGCCCGCTCGTGGCTGTCGGCGGTGCCCTCAGCGACACGGTCGAAGCCATTCGCCGCCGCCGGGTACCCCGTCGTGAGCGCGATGAAGAGCCCGGCAGCGACGACCGCAGCCGACGCAGAGACGCTAACGCCCACGGCCGTCCCTCCTCGAATCGGCAGTCGGGTCGGTCGGTGGCTGTCGTCCGGTACGGTCCGCGTCCGCTGTTTGGGAGCCACCGACGAGCGGACGTCCGACGAGGTCGTCCCATCGGTCTAACAGAAGCAGGTGGCTGTCGGCGCCATTGAGTTGGGTGATGTACCGCAGGCTGCGTGTGTGGTGGTCGCGGCCGAGGTGGTCCGTACCGGGACGGTCGACAAGGTTCCGGTCCACTGTGCCGAACCCCGAAAGGAACTCGCGGAGGCGGTCGGCGGCCGCCGGACCGACCCACTCGATTCGCTCGTAGTAGCTCACTGCGCGAACCGCGTCAGTAACGTCCCCGGCCGAAACGAGGAACTCGAGCCACTCCATCACGAGCAGATCGCCGACGTAGTCGCCGGGAAGTTCGGTGAGGTATGGCTTCCGGCGGTGGGCAGCGAGATCCTCGTTATCGACGTATTCGAAGTCATCTCCGGACGCTGCGGCCGGATCGCCAGCAAGAGCGCGTCGGGGACCGCCCCCGTCGCGTCCGGCTGCTGGGTCTCCACCAGGGTGGTCGGTGTTAGCGACCGTCTCATCTGCCGGCACTTCAGCGCCCGCAGTCGGTGAATCTGTCACCGTCGAATCGGGGGGGTCATCCGCTAACCCGAGATCATCGAACGCGCCACCATCCATCTCACCGTCGCCCATCTCGCCGTCACTCATCTCGCCGTCACTCATCTCGCCGTCACTCATCTCGCCGTCACTCATCTCGCCGCCATCGAACGCGCCATCGTCTATCCCGAGGTCGGTGTCGTCGAGATCAGATCCACCGAGGCCACGGTCGTCATCGGGTTCCCCGGCCACTCCCGCGTCGCTGCCGACCGGTTCCACGTCAAGCGACAGGTCGTCGTCAGGGCCGGCGTCGACCGATACCGGCTCGTCGTCAGCTGGTTGATCGTCGGGCGCCGGCTCATCGGCCCAGTCGGCCTCACCGGCGTCGTACTCCGCTTTGAGTTCGCTGAAGCTCTTGCCTTCGTTAGTCATAGCGTGGTCCTCGTCCGCCGGATCGGTCGCGAACGCGGCGTCGGCGGGATCGCCGCCGTCCGGGCCATCAGTCATCGACTCGTTGTCCGTCGCGTGCTCGTCGTCTGCCGCGTCGTCCGTCGGGTCCGTGTCGTCGAACGGATCGCCGCCGTCGCTCTCGTCTCCTTCAAGCAGGTCCTCGTCGAAGAAGCCGGCCGCATCCGCCGAGGCGACGTCCTCGTCGAGTGACGCCGCCTCGTCGTCGGTATCGTCTTCGAACAGGTCGAACGAGCCCTGGCCCGGGTCATCCCCAAACGCGCTGGGCTCGTCGACGAACGGGTTGATTCCGCGGGTGACCATCTCGTAGATGTCGAGGAGGCTCCGTACGTCCTCTTCGGTGTCTGCTATCGCCGCGGCGATCTCCTCGTTCTCCGAGCGGACCGTCGAGACGGTCGACGAGAGCGTCGCGACCTCCGCTTCGAGGTCGTCGATTCGACCCGCCAGCGCACTAGAGTCGTCGTCGTCACCGCCTCCAAACTCGTCGTCCCACTCGTCCATCTCGTCGAAGGCGTCAAAGGAGTCGTCTCCCGAGCCGCCGTCAAGCCCGCCCGCGTCACCAAATACCGCATCGTCGTCGGATTCCCCGGAGTCGAAGAGCCGGTCAAGAACGCTTGCACCGACGATTCCCGACGCGACGGCTCCCCAAGCGAGTACCGACCCGTCAATC
This sequence comes from Halorubrum orientale, assembly GCF_059623105.1. Lineage (NCBI taxonomy): Archaea > Methanobacteriati > Methanobacteriota > Halobacteria > Halobacteriales > Haloferacaceae > Halorubrum > Halorubrum orientale. Next base: position 56,056 of record NZ_JBSPSR010000004.1, read on the forward strand.
AGCGCTGCGTCGAGCCCCATCGATAGCGAACAACCCCGGTCAACACTTGAAGGCTCTCTCCAAAATATCGGACGTGAGAATCGGCAGCCGCAGACGGCGGCTCACTCGATCGTTCGCTCGAAGCCGTCCGCGGCTCGAACGACCACTTCACCGCCCGCAACGAACCGGACGGTGCGGCCGACGTCGGCGCCCACATCGCTCGCGACGATCGGGATCGACGCGGCCGTGAGGCGCTCGCGGGCCCGCTCGACGTTCTGGGGGCCGACGGCGGCCGTGAGATCGAGGAGCTCTGCGCCCCCGATGAGTTGTGCGTCAAGTCGCGTAGACGCCGCACCGGCGTCGACGAGCGCTGTGAGGAGCGCGTCGATCCCGCTGTCGACGTACTTGCCCGGCCGGGGTGCTGCTGGCCGCGACCGTGCCGCCGACGGGAGCATCGCGTGTAATAGTCCTCTGACGCCGGCGCGCCGGTCGGCCATCGCGACCGCGACACAGGAGCCGAGCCCGCTCGTCGTCAAGGTCGCGTCGTCGTCGATGACCGCGAGGTCACCGACACCGACGCGGACGCGCCGCGGGCGGCCCGGCGATCCGTCCTCGCCCGGGGTGAGTGAGGTCACGGGTCGGCGAGCCGACGAAGCACGGCGACGAGCTCGCGCTCGTCGGGAAGTACGTACACGTCACACCGTGCCTCGACGCCGCGAGTCCGGATCGTCGCGTCGACGACGAACCCGTAGTCCTGTCGCCGGCTCAACGCGGCGACGAGCGGGCTAACGGTCGCCGCACCGATGTCGTGGACGAACTCGGGCGGCGAGTGTGAGATAGACGTCTCAAGGACGTTCGCCCACCCGTCGATGAGCCCGCTCGTCATCACGTTACCGAGTTCACAGAGCGCGTGTTCGGCCATCTCACCGAGCGGTTCGTCCGGTTCCATCGGAAGCATCGCGTCGGCGATCCGCGCGGCTGACGGCTCAGCGAAGAGGATTGCCAGGTAGCCGCTTGGCTCGCCGTGGAGTTCGAACACCGTCCCGGCGTGTGGAGCGGTCCCGACCGCGGTTGGCACGTCGGTGAGCGGAACGAACCGGAGGCGACTCACGTCGACGGTCGTCTTGAGGCCGGTCATCGCCTCGATGTTCGCCGCGGCCGTCTCCGAGCCCTCTGCGGCGAGCGACGCGAATTGCAAGAGTGCGTCGTACGTCACCCCCGTCGTCGCGGTCTCGGCGTGCCCCGCTGCGGGCTCCGCGTTGCCGCTCAAAACCGCATCGAAAGAACCCGCAGCCGCGCCGGCGGCGTCGGCATGTGCGTGCCCATGGGCGAGGTCGCGAAACGGCGTCGCCGCCGGAAGCAGTGCGATGGAGAAGTCGAGGTTGGTCGCCGCCTCGAGCCGGCTCTCGAAGCGGAACACCGGGTCGTCTGTGGATCCATCGGATGCCTCCATCGCGGGATCGTCGGCCGAGACGTACTGCGGCGGCGTCAGCTCGATCGCCCGTCCGAGGTGGTTCGCGAAGCCGTCGAGGAAGCCACCGAGCGCGATGTTCCCTACCTCGGTCACCGCGCTGTGTCGCAGTGAGGCGTCACCCGGTAACAACTCGAGGAGTCCGTCGACGCGGTCGGCGTCGAACGCGAGCACGGCCGCACCAGAGAGCCCGCCGGAGAGCCCGACGCGCACGCCGACCCACTCGCCGTCTGTGGCGGCCGCGGCCGGCGAGCCGTCGGCGGCTGCGACGCTCACACCCGTCACTTCGACGGCGAGCGCGGTCCCCGTCAGATCGGTGAGTGCGGCCGCGGCTCGCTCCGCTCCTCGCTCGGCGAGGCGGTTGCACGCGCCGAGCGCCCGGACGTCGACGCGCATCAGACCGCCGACCCAATTGCGTCGAGGACGTTCGGCTTCTGGAACGGCTTCGTGATGTACCCCTCAGCGCCGGCTTTGATCGCGGCTTTCATTTGCTCTTCCTGGCCGACGCTGGTACACATGATCACGGTCGCATCGGGGTCCGCGCCCGTGATCTCACCCGTCGCTTCGATCCCGTCGCGGATCGGCATCACGATGTCCATCATCACCACGTCCGGACCGTGCTCGTCGTACAGGTCCACCGCCTCGACCCCGTTTTCGGCCTCGCCGACGACCTCGAACGCGTCGTCGAGGATCTCCCGGAGGAGACTCCGCATGAACTCCGAGTCGTCTGCGATGAGTACGCGCGTCATGTACGACACACGGGCCGAACGAGCACTTAATCGCTCGCCCCCGGCTATCAGTAATGAGAATATACTGCCGACAGCGTGACCGTCCTCGCCGCGTCGCGGTCAGTCGATGCGGAACCCACCGGCGTCCTCGGCGGCCCGAACGAGGTCGGCGATCGAGTCGTCCGGTGCGAGGTCGTGGGTCGCCGCAAATGTCTTGATCGCTCCCGGCGGCACGTCGACCGGGCTATCGACGGCGGCGAGCAGCAGGCCGAGCGCCTCCGGCGGCGGTGACTCCGGACCCGCCGCGGCGACGAACCACGAACAGAGCGCGTCGAACGTCGCCGTCACGTCGTTCGAGACGAGCCGGTGACGAGCGGTGGTGCCCTCCGCGTGGAGGGTGAGGTCGACCCCATAGGTGAAGCCGTCGTCGTCGAACGACCCCTCGAGCCAGTCGTTGACGACCGCCTGCGTCACCTCGCTGCCGGCACTAGTGGCGTCCTCGGCGGTCGCATCGTCGCTCGCGCCCGACCGATCGGCCGGCTCGGGATCCGGAGCCGGATCGACCGTGGGGCGGCCCTCGGTGCCGACGACGTACCGGCTCTCGCCGATCTCGACAACGCTCTCGTCATCGGTAAAGTCGAGTTCGTCCGGATCGGCCGGCGGTGCGCCGTCGTCGGTCATACTGGCTGTGTCGGTGGGTGTGAAAATAGGCGTTCCGGGGAGCGGAATCCAGCGAGCGCGTGTCGGTGCGCTCGCGTGTTACAGGAGTACCGCCTCACCAACCTCACTGAAGAGGTCGGGAGCGCTGAGTTCGATGCGCGTCGTCGCCCCGGCGGGCGAGACGATGTCGACCGTCGCATCGTCGCCTTGCCCGAACGCGGTACCGTCCTCGAACGCGCCCGCGTCTGGGTTGGCGACGATCGTGTAGTCGTCGTTCTCGCTCAGGACGGGTTCGTCGACGAAGGTGTCGCCGTCAGTGGGCCGCACGGCGAACTCGTTCGCCCCAAGTTGGGAGGACTCGAACAGCGCGGCCGCAGAGTCTTCCCCATCGACGGTGACGGTGATGTTTGCGACCTCCGTCGTCTCGTCTTCGGTCAACGAGCTGTTGTACAGTTTGACGGTTATGTTGCTGCTGGCGTTAATCGTCTTCCCAGCGCGACTATCGTCAATATCAGTTATATTGATATTCTGGATTCCGTCGTCAGTAATGTTAGAGTTGTTGATCGTTCCATTAGCGATATCAGTACCGCTATCTTCGACGATCACTCGGAGCCTCCGATCGTCTGACTCCATCCCGTCAAGTCGATTGATGTCGCCTATTTCGACGTCGAACTCTCTGGTCTCGTTGATCGTGCCGTTTTCGTACGGACCGACCGCCAGTATCTTCGCGTCGGTGAACACGAGGTTCTCTTGCCCGCCAGGCCCGACGACCTGCAGGGTCGTCTCTGCTAGATCGATCTGGTCTGCACCGGGCGCGCCGGTGACCGCGATGCGGAGTTCATCGAGCGTCTCTGGAGGATCTGCGACGATGCCCACCTCACTGTTCACGTTGATCCGCTCTGAGACGAGTGCCGTGCTGTCTTCGCCCGTTGCCTCTGCTTGCGTCTGGAGGAACCCGGCGGTGTTGATCAGGACGCCGGCGGCGATCGCCGCCACCAGCACCATCGCGATGAACACGATGAGCGTCCCGATCCCCACCTGACCCCGTTCCTCGGGTGTGGTGATTGCTTCGAACATGGTTATAGCCTCACTGAGTTTTCGACCACAGTGCTTGGAATCCGGATCTCCGTCGTCATCGTCGCGCCGCTCTGCGTGGTGAACGTTACCGTCAGCGCGTCGCCTTCTCCGAGCCCGTACCCGAGGTCGTCGGCGGCGTTGACGCCGTTGCTGTCGGTGAGCGCGATCGTGACCTCCGCGCGGTCGCTCGCGTCGGTGAGCACGTTGTCCTCACCGCCGGTGAAGATGGTGACGTTCGTGACGTTACTGCTCAGGTCGAACGTCTCCTGCCCGCTCGTTCCCGTCATCTCGACCGAGACGGTGTTGAGATCGATGTTGTCCGCTCCGGGCGACCGCGCCAGAACGAACGTCAGGTGATCGACCGTCCCGTCTGCAGGGTCACTGAGGTACCCCGACTGACTGACGACCTGCAGGCGATCACTCACCTGCTGTGTGCTGTCTTCGCCCGTTGCCTCCGCCTGCGTCTGGAGGAACCCGGCGGTGTTGATCAGGACGCCGGCGGCGATCGCCGCCACCAGCACCATCGCGATGAACACGATGAGTGTCCCGATCCCCACCTGACCCCGCTCCTCCGCTCGGTTCGGTTCGAACATGGTTTGCTGTGAGCCCGCGGCCACCCCGAGGGCGTTATCAACGCAAATCCAGAAGATCTACATAAACACTCCCCGCCGATTATTCATCGTGATAAAACGGCGCATGCTAGCGGTTTTTGGGTTATTTTACAGCTATATATTCTAAATAAAGTCTCCGGCCACTCTGTGAGCCCTGTGTACAGCCGGTGACAATTCTGGCGACGGATCGACGAAGCGGCTAGTGATGCAGTCCCAAGACGCCGTCAACCAGCCGCCGGTGCTATCAGCGTCGAGAACGCGGTCTGTCTCGGTCCGACACACGCCAAGACACGAACCCGAGTCGGAGCGACTTGATTCGAAGACGACACGAGGGTGTCGACGACGCCTCAACCGCCTCACCGACCCACCGACATCTTTTTGTTCTAAAACTCAAGAGTGATATTGGTATGTCCGGGGACGAACTGATCGAAGTGCTCGGGAACAAGTACAACACGGACATCCTGACGGCCACCGCGGAGGCGAAATCCGCCCAGGACCTCAGCGACGAGCTCGGCGTCCCCATCGCGACGTGTTACCGCCGCATCGATGAGCTCGAGGACGCGGAGCTCATCGAGCTCCACGACCGACCGCTCTCGGCCGAGCACCGCCGCGTGAAGGTCTACCGCCGGACGGTCGATGGCGTCGCGGTCGACTTCCGCGAGGAACTCTCCGTCGAACTCGAAGAACGCTCGGTGGTCAAAAACCGTCTCGACGAGGTGTGGCGGGACCTCTCTGCGACGCAGTGACCGGATGTTCTGTCACACACCGAGACCAACTCGATACCGACGAAGTCGTCGTGGACACGTCGTAGTCGAGAAGAAATGCGACAGCCGTTTCCACCCCGCGTACAGACCCAGCGTCGGGACGCTCAAAACGACGGGCCGTCAGACTGGCTCATCATCGAGAATCCGCCGGCGCGTTCGTGGACGGTGATACCGCCATGACCGATCTCCATCGGGAAGATGTCCGTGTCGATGTCCTGTTTTCGCATCTTCGCCACCCACACGTACCGGGTGACGCCGGACTCGGTCGGCGTCTGGATGAAGTAAATGTTGCCGTCCGTGAGGAAGTTCTCCAAGCCGACCTCGGTGTCCGGAAACACCGCTCCCTGCTCAGCGATCAAAAGCGAGGTGAGTCCGTTCGCTTTGAGGATGTCCGAGAACTTCAGCAGGTAGGTCCGCTTTTCGTGTTCGTCCTCGAAAAAAAGCTGAAACATCGACAGCGAGTCGAGCACCAGTCGGTCGAACTCACCGCCCTCGACGGTCTCTAACAGCCGGTCAACGGCGGTCGAGAAGTCGGTCTCACGGAGCATCTCGCGTTTGTCTAACACGACAATCTCGCCGTCGTCGACGAGGTCTTCGAACCCCTCGAAGCCGACGGAGGTCGCGGCGGCGCAGATGTCGGCTTCGTCCTCCTCGAAGGAGACGTACACCCCGCGTTCGTCGTGGTCGGTCGCGCCCGTGTAGAGGTACTGGATACCGAAGATGCTCTTACCGGTGCCTGGATTGCCGGAGACGAGAACGGTCGACCGCTCCGTGATGCCGCCGGAGAGTATCGAGTCGAGGCCCTCGACGCCCGTCGAGACGAGGTCGGTCATCATCTAACCGACTCACGCAGGCTACGTATACTATGTGGTCCCGCCCGGCACCGTCCGAACCGATCCACGACGCCGACACAACCCTCGTTCGCTCGTAGGCGATACACTTATTCAGAGCTACGCCACGGATAACGTATGATACGAGGGGGCGTCGCAGTGCGTCACGGGGGAACGAGGCGTGAGTGAGGCGTCGGTCCTCGTCGTCGAGGACGAACCCGAGATCGCCACGCTGTACGAGCAGTTTCTCGACGATCGGTACGACGTGACCGTCGTGTCGACGGTCGAAGCAGCCGTCGAGACAGTGAGCTCGTCCTTCGATGCCGTGTTGCTTGACCGACGACTCCCCGACGGCGAAGGTAGTGAGGTGTTGACACACGTGCGGTCTGCGGGACACGACTGTCGGGTGGCGATGGTGACGGCCGTCGAGCCCGACTACGACATCATCGAAATGGGGTTCGACCTGTACGTGACGAAGCCCGTCGACCGCGAGAGTCTCCAAACCGCACTCGAGACGCTGCTCGCGCGATCGCAGTACGACGACCTGCTCCGGGAGGCGGCCGCGTTGGCGAGCAAGCGCGCGGTCCTCGAGGCACAGCGCGCGCCCGAGCAGCTCGAAGCGAACGCGGCGTACACGCGCCTCGTCGACCGACTCGAGGCCATCGATACCGACATCGACGACACCGCAGCGTCGCTGTCGCCCGCTGACTACCGGACGATGTTCCGCGACCTCGGTCGGCGCTGAGGCGACGATACGGTGGCGGCAGATACCGATGGACAACACAGCGACGAGAGACAGGGGAAGCGACCACGGTCACGAAAGCTGATCGCCGACGAGTGTGTTCGCCTGTTCGAGGAACACGTCACGCGCATCAGCCGGGATCGTCGCCCCGGCGGCGACGTCGTGACCGCCACCGTCACCGCCGACCGCACGGCTCGCGTCACGCATCACGGCCGAGAGGTCGAGCCCGCGCCGAACGAGGAGACCGGTTCCACGCGCGGAGACCTTCAGTTCCGTGGCGCTCGCCTCCGCGAAAGCGACCACGGGTTTGCTGCGGTCGACCGCCGACGAGCTAGCGGCCATTCCCGCGACGATCCCGACGATCGTCTCTCGAATGCGCGAGCCGGCGTCGAACCACTGGATGTTCGGCTCGTCGGTTACGCCCTCTGTCTTGACCCACTGAAGCCCCTCTGAGAGATTCCGTCGGTGTGATCGGAGCAGCCGATGCGCCTCCTCAAGTGCGGCGTCGCGATCACCGAGACACACCGCCAAGCCGACGTCGGCGCGGTCGTAGCGGGCCGTGGCGTTGAGCAGCGTCGAGAACTCGCTCACGTCGCGCAGGGCCGTGCCGACCGTCTCGTTGAGAAGCGTGTACGACGTCCCGACGAGTGCGTCGACCCGATCGGCTGGCACACCGGAGGAGACTGCCCGACGGATCAGCGCGGAGGCGAGCGTCTGTCGCTCCGCGTCAGTGAGATCGACCCACCGTCGCCAATCGCCGTCGGCGTCGGTCGCATCGACGTCGACGTCGCGGAGGAACTGGATCGCTCCAGCCTGGTCCCCGGAGATGCCTGGAATACGCACGTCCGAGGCGTACTCGAGAAGCTTCGGGAGCGGACGCGTCTGGCGGCCGTAGAGGTCGATGTCGGTCCGGCTCTGCAAGACGCCTGCGTCGACGCCGTCGGCGACGATAGCTTCGTTCGCACCGACGAGCCCACCGCCGCCATCCTGCATGTCGCCGACTGCACCGACCACCGCCAAGGCCGCGAGGTCGCGGTTGTCGACGGAGGGCCCCTCAAGCGCGCGGGCGAGGACGTAGCTCGCGCCCGCTCCAGAGAGCTCGCTCGCGCCATCGATCCCCTCGAGTAGTGGATTGAGATGGTACTGCGTGTCTGTATCGGCTGGTTGGTGGTGGTCTGCGATCACGGGAACGAAGTCGCCGCGTGTCTCGTGGGTGGCGATGGCGTCGAGCTGGCCGGACCCGAAGTCGGTGAATAATACGACCTCGTGGTCACGCGCGGCGATTCCCGCTATCGCATCGTCGTCGAGCTGTTTCTCGAAGACGACCTCGTGGGCGATAGACGCGCGTGCGAGCGCCGACGACGCGATCGCGGCGCTCGTGAGGCCGTCGGCGTCGATGTGCGAGACGAGGAGGACCCGGTCGGCCGCGCGAAGGCGGTCGGCACAGGCGTCGGCGCGTCCACGAAGGTCGGGGATCGGAGAGTCTGCGGCGGCCATCACGAACGAGGTGGGGCGTCATCGGGTATAAACACACGTCTCAGCCTCGACGACCACGTCGGGAGTCCACCGTCGCTTCGGCCGGAGTCCGGCAGTGATTGCCGTAACTGGCAGTTATATCCGGCTCAAGAGATATGCGCTACATACATGACACGCGGGTTTAGGACGCAGAGCCTCCACGCCGGTACGACACCTGACCCGGCAACGGGGGCGCACGCGACGCCGATCCACCAGACGACGTCGTACGTGTTCGAGGACGCAGACGTGGCGGCGGACCGCTACGCCCTCAGAGACGACGGCGACGTTTACTCCCGCGTCTCGAATCCGACGGTCCGCGCGCTCGAAGACCGCCTCGCCGTGCTCGAAGGAGGGTCAGGGGCCGTTGCCACCGCGTCCGGCATGGCCGCGTTCGACGCAGCCGTCACAGTGCTCGCACAGACCGGCGACTCTGTGGTCGCAAGCGCGGAGATGTACGGTGGCACGGCGACGTACCTCGAGACAATCGCGAACCGACGGGGCATCGAAACACGTCTTGTCGAGACCACCGACTACGCGGCGTACGCCGACGCGATCGACGAAACCACCGCCTTCGTCCACGTGGAGACGCTCGCGAATCCCTCACTCGTGACGCCGGACCTCGAGCGTGTCGCCGACATCGCCCACGATCACGCAGTCCCGCTTTTTGTCGACAACACGTTCGCGACCCCGGCACTCTGTCGGCCGGTCGAACACGGCGCAGACGTCGTCTGGGAGTCGACGACGAAGTGGATCTCCGGGAACGGTACAACCGTCGGGGGGATCCTCGTCGACGGCGGTACGTTCCCGTGGGACCATCCCGAGGCGGACTACGCAGAGCTCTCCGGGGAATCACCAGCATTCCCCGTCGACTTCGTCGACCGATTCGGCGACACGGCCTTCGCGAACGTCGCCCGCCAGCGAGGCGTTCGTCCAATCGGCGGCCAACAGTCGCCGTTCGACGCCTGGCAGACGCTTCGGGGCGTCGGGACGCTCCCGCTTCGGATGGACCGCCACTGCGAGACGGCCCGATCCGTCGCCGAGTTCTTGCGGGCGGACGACCGCGTCGACTGGGTGACGTACCCGGGATTCGACTCGCACCCGACACACGAGAACGCGGCGCGGTACCTTGACGGCTACGGGGGAATGATCACCGTCGGCCTCGCAGGCGGGTACGAGGCGGCGAAGACGCTGTGTGAGTCCGTCGAACTCGCGAGCTTCCTCGCCAACGTCGGGGACGCGAAGACCCTCGTTATCCACCCCGCCTCGACGACCCACGCACAACTCGAAGAACCGGCACAGCGAGCCGCCGGGGTCACTCCCGACATGGTTCGGCTCTCGGTCGGCATCGAGGCTGCCGACGACGTAATCACCGACCTCGATGCCGCACTCGAGACGGCAACGGCGACGGCAGCGAGTAGATCGCGACACGACGAGGGGGCGTAATCGTGGCCGCGACACCCACCGATGCCGGCGTCGCCTCGCTCGGGTCGTTCACCTTCGCGTGTGGACAGTCGATCCCGGAGCTGACCGTCGCCTACGAGACGTACGGCGAGTTCGACGGCGACAACGTCGTATTAGTGTGTCACGCGCTCACCGGTAGCCAGAACGTGGCGCGCACGCCAGACCGTGGGGCTGACGCCGGACAAGCGGGCCAGGCTCGTGCGTGGTGGGACGACGTCGTGGGCCCGGGGAAAGCCATCGATACCACGGAGTACTACGTGGTGTGTGCAAACGTCCCTGGATCGTGTTACGGCACGTCTGGCCCGTCGAGTACGCGCCCTGCCGACGTCGACCTCCCAGGCGACGACCCCGGCCACGACCGGTGGGGAACCGCGTTCCCACCGGTCCAGATAGCGGATTGGGCGCGGGCCCAGCGCCGACTACTCGATCATCTCGGGGTCGGCCGACTCCGGGCAGTCGTCGGCGGGAGCGCCGGGGGGATGAACGCGCTCGAGTGGGCAAAACGCTACCCCGACGACGTCGACCGGGTCGTCCCGATCGCTGCCGCGGCGCGGCTCGACGCACAGTGTCTCGCGCTCGATGCGGTGGCGCGGCGGGCGATCCGGTCGGATCCGAATTGGTGTGGTGGCGACTACTATAAGACGGATCACCCCGACCCTGACACCGGCCTCGCGCTGGCGAGACAGATCGGACACGTGATGTACCTCTCGAAGGCGTCGATGGCCCAGAAGTTTGGCCGACGCTCGGCGGGTCGCGACTCGCTGAGCCGCGACGACGGTGATCTCGGACTCGAAGCCGACCCGGCGGCCGCCTTCTTTCCGTACCGCGAGGTAGAGTCGTACCTCGATTACCAAGCCGACGGGTTCAGTGACCGCTTCGACCCGAACAGCTACCTCTATCTCACCCGCGCGATGGACGAGTACGACTTGGCGGCCGGATACGGAAGCGACGCAGACGCGCTCGCTGCCTTCGAAGGCGAGGCGCTCGTGATGAGCTTCACCGGTGACTGGCACTTCACTGTCGAACAGTCCGCCGCGGTCGCGTCCGCGTTCAGAGACCGCGAGGTACCGGTTGCCCACCACGTGATCGACTCCGATCACGGTCACGACGCGTTTCTCGTCGAACCGGAACACGTCGGCCCCCCACTGCGCGACTTCCTCGACGCAGGCGTCGACGGACGGGCCGTCGAGGACCACAACGGTGACGAGACCGCGCGTGAAGCGGTCGACGGCGACGACCGCGACCATGCGCCAGTACACGCCAGTCTCTTCAAAGGGTAGGCACCAATGGGCGACTGAGCCGGTCGCTGGCAGTTGAATCCGGAGAGCTTAGCCCGTGTCGCTGCGTTCGCCGACAACCCACCGGTCGGCGTAGCGTGCGCCACAGGCGCAGTGTGCGTACGCGTGGATCACGTCGCCGTCGGCGTAGCGTCCGCCGACCGCCTCGTTCTGCTCCTCGGCGAACGCGAGGACGAACCGGACCGCGTGATCCTCATCGACTGCGGCGACGGTCTCTTCGGCGGCGTCTTCGTCGGGTGTCGCGTCCGCGTTCGCATCTGGACAGACGCCGGCGTCGAGCGATCGAGTGATCGTACCGGACGTTCCCATCGCGTCCCCCGCGAACGACATCGCGTCCATCCCGGTTCCCGCCGCAAACGCGTCGCGGCCGGTTTCGCCGTCGAGAACGAGTTGGACACCGTCGTCGGTTTCGGTACCAACGTCACGAAGTCGGGAATCTTCCTCAAGGAAGACGTCACTGAGATACAACACCACGTCGTCAAGGCGGTCGCCAGCGAGGAACGCAGCCAGGTCGCTCATGCACGTGAGAGACCGTTGGTGGGTAAAAACGGCGCGGCTCGGGACAGCGGCGTCACCCGCAGAATAAGGATCGGCAAAAGGTTTATCAAGGGACCTCGAGATCCACCAGATGATGAGCGCGCGCACACCGACAGGAGACCGGCTCGCGGAGTGGGCGGCGCTGGTCGACGAAACCGTACCCGAGGACCGCCGACCCGATGAGTCCGACGACCGGTGACCCTCCAAGCGGACACGGTCACCTCGCGAGATCACTTCCACCTTGCTTCGCGAACCCTTTAGACGGAGCACGCCGAAGATTGGGTGATGGCGACCGAGGCTGATGGGTTGACACATCCGCTGGTAGTCGATGGCTTCCTCGAGCGTCGCCGATACCAGCTCCAGCTGGCCGATGCGGCGGGCGAAGCCCACACACTCGTGTGTCTGCCGACCGGCCTCGGTAAGACGACCGTGAGTCTACTCGTCACGGCCCGACGACTCCACGAGGCCGGCGGAACCGCACTGTTGTTGGCGCCGACGAAGCCGTTGGTACAACAGCACGCCGAGTTCTATCGGGAGGCGCTTTCGATCTCCGACGACGAGATCGCCGTGTTCACCGGTGAGGTGTCGCCCGACGACCGTGCTGCGGTCTGGGACGACGCTCGCGTCGTGATCGCGACCCCACAGGTCGTCGAGAACGACCTCGTCGGGAACCGGATTAGCGTGCAAAATGTCACCCACATCACGTTCGACGAGTGTCACCGCGGCACGGGCGACTACGCGTACGTCTACATCGCGGAGCGCTACCACGCTGACGCCGCCGACCCGCTCGTGACCGGTATGTCGGCCTCACCGGGCGGCGACACAGACGAGATCGAGACCGTCTGTGAGAATCTCGGGCTCCAGAACGTCGAGGTGATGACTGAGGCGGACGCCGATGTCGACGAGTACACCCACGACACGGACGTCCGCTGGGATCGGGTGACGCTCCCCGAGCCGGTACTCGAGATCCGCGACGCGCTAAACGAGGTGATAACCGACCGACTGGAGTCGTTGAAAGGGCTCGGGGTGACGAACAAGACGAGCCCGGACCTCTCACAGCGCGACCTCAACCGAATGCGTGGCCAGCTCAAACAGATGATGGATAACGACCAGTCCGATGGGTACACCGGGATGTCCACGCACGCGGAGGTGATGAAGCTCCGTCGCGCCGTCGAGCTCGTCGAGACGCAGTCGGTAGAGTCGGTCAGACGCTACTTCGAGCGCCAGCGCGAGGCTGCGCGCTCGTCCGGCGCCTCGAAGGCGAGCCAACGGATGGTCGCAGACCCGCGGGTCCGAGCCGCGATGCGAAAGGCCGAGTCGTTCGACGGCCTCCATCCAAAGTTCTCGAAGGCGCGGATCTTACTCGCGGAGACGCTGGGCATTCAGGGCGGCGACCGAGCGATCCTGTTCACCGAGTCGCGCGACACCGCGGAGGCGCTCGTCGAGTTTCTCGACGCCAGCTTCGACGTCCACAAGTTCGTCGGTCAAGGTGATAAAGAAGGCTCCGACGGGATGACCCAGACTCAACAGCAGGAGACGCTCGATGACTTCCGCGACGGGGCGTTCGAGGTGCTCGTCTCGACGAGCGTCGCCGAGGAGGGCCTCGACGTCCCCGAGGTCGACCTCGTCTGTTTTTACGAGCCGGTGCCGACGGCGATCCGGTCGATCCAGCGCAAGGGACGGACTGGCCGGCAGGCTGAAGGACAGGTCGTCGTGCTCATGGCCGAAGACACCCGCGACGAGGCGTTCTTTTGGATCTCGAAGCGGCGGGAAAAACAAATGACCCAACAGCTCGCCGAGCTCAAAGCCGCCACCGACGACGTTGAGGCCGCCGTCGACGACGGCCAGGCCGGTCTCGACGTGTTCGCCGAGGCCACCGACGAGCAGGCGGCGGACCACCCAGCCGACGACGAGGGGAGCGACACGGCGGCGACCGACGCCGGCCTCATCGACTTCGCCGCAGAAAGCCGTGAAAACGCCGGAGGTGGCGCAGGCGACGGAACAGACGACAGCGACGCGGTCGATGCAGTAGACGATAGCGACGACGGCATCGTCGCAACCGCCGGCCGCGAGACGGGTGTTGAGGTCGTTGTCGATCAGCGCGAGCTCGACTCCACGATCGCGAAGGACCTCTCGACGTGGGATGGGCTTACCACGCGGCTCGAGACGCTGGCGGTGGGCGACTACGTGCTCTCTGACCGTGTCGCCGTCGAACGCAAGTCGGCAGCCGACTTCGTCGACTCTGTACTCGATGCGGACCGGTCGCTGTTCACGCAGGTTGGCGAGCTCTCACGTGCGTACGCCAGACCGACGGTCGTCGTTGAGGGATCGAACCTCTACGGCCAGCGCAACGTTGAGCCGAACGCGATTCGCGGCGCGCTTGCGTCACTCGCAGTCGACTTCGGGGTGAGCGTGCTCCGGACCGAGAGCGAGGCCGACACCACCGCCCTGCTCGCGACTATCGCTCGCCGTGAGCAGGAGACGCGGGACCGCGAGGTGAGCGTCCACGGCGAGAAGACGACGAAGACCCGCACGGAACAACAGGAGTACGTCGTTTCTGCTATCGCCGACATCGGTCCGGTGACTGCCCGATCGCTTCTCGAAGCCTTCGGCTCGGTCGAGGCGGTGATGACTGCCGACGAGGAGCGCCTGCAGGAGGTCGACGGCGTGGGCGAGGTGACGGCCGAGCGAATCCGTGAGGTCGTCGCGAGCGCGTACGACGCGGGTGAGTGATCACAGCTCGTACGTCTCGCCGTCGACCGCGAGCGGCTCCTCGAAGGCCTCGTCGGGCGGGTAGTAGTGCGCGAGGTGGACGAGCCGGGTCTGGTCGGCCTTGAGCTCTGTGGCAAGTTCGAGCGCGCCCTCTCGGGTCATGTGCTTCGTGCCGAACGTGCGGGGGACGCCGGCGTCGGTCTCGTGACGGCCCCCGATCGGGTGGCTCGCACACGCTGACGCCGGGACGATCGCGTCCGCTAAGAGGAGGTCGGCGTTGGCGAGGGCCGTCCGCGACCGAGCGGGAATGTCGTAACTCGTGTCACCGGTGAGCGAGAGCTTCGCGCCCGTCTCGGGGTCAACGACGACGAGCCCGAAACACCGGAGCGGCGGGTGGTCGACAGGGACAAACTGCACCCGTAATCCGCACGTCTCGAAGGGCGCGAACGGCTCGCGCGCTTGAACGCTGATCCGGTCGCCGAGGTAGTCGTACTTCCGGCGTATTGTCTCGGCGACGCTCTCGTTCGTCGCAGGGTCGGTCTCGCTCGGTGCGTGCACTGGGAGGCCGTCGACGAGCCGATAGACGTTGCCGAGGCCGTCGAGGTGGTCGAAGTGGATGTGCGTGACGAGCCCGGCGTCCGGGAGTGCCACGTCGTGGTCCAAAAACTGCCGGCGGAAGTCGGGGCTAAAATCGATGAGTAGCGACTCGCCAGTCCGTTCGTTGGCGACGTGGACCGAGAAGCGCGACCGAGAGACCCCGCGCTCGCGGGCCGCCTCGCAGGTAGCACACGCACACCCCACGGTCGGCGTCCCCGTCGTGTCTCCTGTACCGAGCAGCGTGACCCGCATCTCGTCACACGCTCCATCCCACACGGACTTAGCGTCGGTGGTCGGCGGTCGCGTACCGACACCCAACGTATAACCCGCCACCGCCCGAGCCCCGCGATATGCACGACAGCAGCACGCTGGTTCTCGCCCGACTTCCTTCGGGTGTGCCAATTCGCACGACCGTTCACGTCTACGGCGAAGGAACGCTCGTCGACGGCGAGGGCGGCCCCACGCTCGTCGTCCCCGACGACGCCGGCCCCGTCGTCTACGCGCAAGCGGCCCAACACGGACGTGAGGTGAACGGGACGGCCGTCTTGCGTCGACTCCACGACCGACTGGTCAACGGGTCGGTGACGGACGACGGTCACGAAGCTGACGACGGAGCCCTCACCGGAACGCTCGTCTCGGTTCCTGTCGCAGACCCACTGACGTTCGATCACGTCTCGTACACGACTCCCGAAGTGCTCGACTCGGTGTCGCCGAACATGAATCGGTGTTGGCCCGGAGATGAAGACGGAACCCTCCATGAGCGGATGGCCGCCCGGCTCTGGCGGTTCGTGCGAGACGCAGACGCCGTCGTCGACCTCCACACAGGGTCCTCTGAGATGCTTACCCACACGGTCTACCTCCGAGGTGACGCCGACTGCCGTCGGCTCGCCGAGGCGTTCGGGACCGACCTGTTGTTAGCCGAGGCCGCAGGCGACGACGCCGACACGGAGTGGAGCGAGCGAAACTTCGACGGAAAGCTACGCGTCGCCGCCAGCCGGCGTGGAATACCGACGATTACGCCAGAACTCGCCCACAGCCGACAACTCGTCGAATCAGCCGTCGAGACGGGTGTCAAGGGAGTCATCGGCGTGTTCGAGTCGGTGGGCGCACTCGACGGTGAGCCGGAGCCGTGGGACGGCACCGTCGCACGCAACCACCTCGGCAGAGTCACCGCTGTCGACTCTGGGTTGTTCCGCCCGGCAGCCGGGCTCGCGATCGGGGACTCGGTGGCTGTCGGCGACGCGCTTGGAGAGGTGTACGACCCGACAACGTTTGAGACGCTCCAGCGACCAGTCGCCGACCGGGACGGGATCGTTTACACCGTGGCCCGCGATGCGACCGTCACAGCCGGCGCAACGCTCGTTGGCGTCGCCGAGCGGATCGACGACTGACGGCTCACCGCACTCGTATCTGGCCGTCGGCGCCGACCGTAACGTACAGTTGTTCGCGGACCTCGCGGCCGTACACCGCGTCGCCGGCGCGGTCACCGATCGTCTTCATCAGGTCGGGAGCCGTCTTGTTCACTTTCACGCCGGCCGCATCACAGGCGTCGTACACGCGCTTTGGGGCGTCATAGAGGTCGGTCCCCGGGGGGATTTCGACGTGGACGGGCGCGGCAAGCGCCTCGGCGAACGCCACCGTTTCTCGGGCCCGCTCGACATTGTCCCGCGCGCTCGCCTCGACGCTCGAGACGTTCGCTCGGGAGGTCCCGAGGCGCTCGGCGATGACGGCCTGTCTGAGCCCCTGCTCGCGGAGCGCGAGCACCTCGGCCTGGCGTTCGGTGAGCACACCCGCGTCGGCGTCGAACCCGGCGTGGGCCAACAACGCCGCTGCGTCGACGTCTTCGGGGTCCGGGGGCTTCGCCGGTCGACCGGCGCTGTCGGTCTCGCCGTCGTCGGGGGCGGGCGAGGCATCGTCTGCGACCATACCAGACGTAGGGCGGCATCGGTGAAAAAACGGTGGATCGGAGCGATCAGTCGATCAGAAGACAGGTGCATCGAGAGGCCCCAGGGTGTTTGGCTGGGCCGCAAATCGGCGGCGTATGGACTGTCCGTAGGCGAGCCGCGCCCCGAACGAGGCTAGCGGCCCCAGAAGTTCTCGCGGCTGCCGAGCCGCTCTCGGCCGCTGGATCGCGTATCGTCTGTGCCGTCCGTCTCGTCGGCCTCCGCGTCAGCGGGTTCTTCTATGTCGTCGCCGTCAGCCGGTTCGTCGGGAAGCCGTTCGACGACCTCCTTTGCCGTCGCGTGGCTCGATTTGACCCGGTGTATCGCCACGACTGCGCGGGCCGGCGGGAGCAGGCCATCGACAAGCACGATGAACCCGTCCTCGGTGCGACCGACACCGGCACCGCTCTCGTGGATGTCGTCGACCTCGACGACGACCTCCTCACCGGGCTGGACCGGCTGCTGTTTGAGCTCGTATATCGGCATGTCATAGTGATTACACCACTCGGCACCGCCTTTGTTGCCGTAGTGTTGACACCCCATCCCCTGGATTCGTTCGTCGAAGCTGGGGCAGTCGTCGGCGAGTGGACAGTCCGCCATACAGGAGGGAGACCGGCCGCCGTTGTAAACGTTTTCGGGTCTCAGAGCCGATACTAGAGGAACTCGCGGACCTCGGAGTACCACATGTCGTGGTAGTCGACCGCCCCGACTGCCTCGGCGACGTCGACGGCGATGGCGTGCCAGCACCGTGCCATCGGGTCGTCGGGGTCGAGGTTGTACGTCGCATCGGCACAGTCACACGCCCCGTCCTCAACGACGTACTCGTCCTCGTGGCCGACGACGATAGTAAAATCGCGATATCGTTTCACGCGCCCCTCAGCGACGGCCTCAAGGGCACGCTGGCCGCGGTCGCCGTGGTCGGCGACGATCGCGGCTGCGATCGGGCCGGTGAGCTCTCCGGCCTCCACGATCGCTGCCCGCCAGTCGTCGGCCGGCTCCATGTCCCGCCGTTCTCGGGCAGCCCGTTAAATCCCGTCGGTTACTCGAGAACGACGAGGACCTCGTCCATATCGACGCTGTCACCCACCGCGACGTGGACGCCGGCGACGGTGCCACCGCGGTCGGCCACAACGTCGTTTTCCATCTTCATCGCCTCCAACACGCAGACGACGTCGCCGGCGGCGACCGTGTCGCCTTCGGCGACTTCGACCGAGAGGATCGTCCCCTGCATCTCGGCGTCGATCGTCTCGCCGCCGTCACCGACCTCGGAGCTCGACGGACCGTCGTCGGTGCCCGGCTCTCGCGAGGGTCGTTCAGGTGACGGCGCCGGGGCAGTGTCGCCCGTCTCACCGGGATCGATCGGCGGTGTGTCGTGGGCCGCCAACTCGACGTCGAATCGCTTCCCGTTCACCTCGACGGTGTACGATCGCTCGGTCGCGGCAGCGTCGTCTGACGCCTCGGTCGGAGCGGTGGACGTTCCCCACCGCGTCTGGGCCTCGGCTATCCGGTCGGCGTCGACGGACTCGTCTAGGTACTTCGTCGTGTGGGTGCCCGCACGGAACCGGTCGTCGTCGATCATCAGTCGGTGAAACGGGACGATCGTCACGACGCCCTCGATGGCGTACTCCGCGAGTGCCCGCCGGGAGCGTGCGAGACACTCCTCGCGGTCGGCCCCCCACACGATCAGCTTCGCGATCATGGAGTCGTAGTCGGTGACGAGTTCGTCACCCTGCCGGAGCGCGTCGTCGACGCGGACGCCGATGCCACCCGGTGGGTCGTACACATCGAGACGACCCTCACTCGCCGGCTGAAAGTCGGCAGCCGCGTCCTCGGCGTTGATCCGGAACTCTATCGCGTGGCCATCGATCGAGACGGCCGACTGGTCGAGCGTCAACCCGTCGCTGGCCGCGATCCGGAGCTGTTCTTTGACGATATCGATCCCGGTGAGCGCCTCGGTGACGGTGTGTTCGACCTGAATACGAGTGTTGACTTCGAGGAAATAAAACGGGGTCTCTGGGCCGAGCGGCTCATCGGGGTCGCGGTCGGGGTCCTCTTCGACGAGGAACTCGACGGTCCCGGCGTTGGTGTAGCCGGCGGCGGCGACGCCTCGGCGAGCCGCCCTCCCGATGCGCTCGCGCAGGGCGTCGGAGAGCGCCGGGGACGGTCCCTCTTCTATCACCTTCTGGTGGCGGCGTTGTAGCGAGCAGTCGCGCTCACCGAGGTGGACGACCCGTGGCTCGCCGTCGTCGCTGGCATCGGTGTCCGCGATCACCTGAACCTCCACGTGCCGCGGCGTCTCGAGATAGCGCTCAAGGTAGACGGCATCGTTCGAAAAGTATGCCTCGCCTTCACGGCGCGCCGCCTCGAGTTGTGTCCCAGCCTTCGCTGGTTCCGTGACGATCTTCATCCCGCGGCCGCCGCCGCCGCCCTCAGCTTTGATCGCGATTGGGTAGCCGTGGGTCTCGCCGAACGTGTGGACGGCGTCGACATCGTCGATCGGCTCCGTCGTCCCGGGGACGATCGGCACGTCGGCGCCAGCCATCACCCGGCGAGCGGCGGTCTTCTCGCCAAGTTTGGTCATCGCGTCGCTCGACGGGCCAACCCACGTGAGCCCATCAGTTTCTTCGACTCGGGCGGCAAACGCGGCGTTCTCCGCAAGGAAGCCGTACCCGGGGTGGATCGCGTCGGCATCCGCTGCCAGCGCGGCCTCAACGATCGCCTCGCCGTCGAGGTACGAGTCGGCCGCGCGCGCTGGGCCGACGTTGTACGCCTGGTCGGCGGCGCGCACGTGGCCGGCATCGGCATCCGCGTCGCTGTAGACGGCGACCGTCTCGACACCGAGTTCGGCGCAGGCCCGCATCACGCGGACGGCGATCTCGCCGCGATTCGCGACCAGTACCGTGTCGAACATCGTGCCGCCCACTTCTCGGAAGGGAAACCTCACTCTGTCGGTCCGCGGCCGTTAAGTCGATGCCAATCGAGCGACTGGCTATCGATGCTCGCAGCAGAGAATCCGTACATGTTGCCGGCGGTGCTCCTCGGCGGTGCCGTCTACCTCGGGCTCTCCGTGGCGACGGACCTCTCGATCGTGGTCCGTGTAGGCGTCCTCGTCGGACTCGCGATCGTCGCGCCGATCGGGCTCAACACGGTCGTGCGTGCGGTTCGTGGCGGGTCGTCCTCGGCAGCAGATGAAGAATCAGACCGAGTGGGAGAGACAACAGACAGCCCCGTCTCGGGCGAGGGGTCCGCATCGGCCGTCGACGAGGGCGAGGACCTGCACTAATCCCTGATCAGAACCGGTCGCTCCGGCCGGCAGCCGTCCAAGGGTCCGAGGGCGCGGTCTCCGGAACCCGCGCCGGGCGGCCGCGGACGGCCGACAGCCGTCCCGCAAAGCTCCAGCGACGATCGGTCCACTCGTCGACGTGCCCGTCGGTAGCTGCCGCCGCCGCGGCCACGGCGCGGTCGTGACGGTGGGCGGCTATCACGGCGGCGATGGCCGCCGCTTCGTCTGGAGTCGGAGCCGGCGAGAACCGGATGTTGTCTGGTGTACCCGCACCCACCGCTGGCGTCGACGTGGTGGTTCGGTCGTCGTGATCAGTGTCGTCGCCGGGGGCGGTGTCGTCGTCGCCGGGGGCGGTGTCGTCGTCACTGTGTTCGATGTCGTCGACGGCCATCTCAGATCGGCAGGTTGCCGTGTTTCTTTTCAGGGTTCTCGGCGCGTTTACCGCGCAGCATCTCGAGGTCGTCGATCAGCCGAGCGCGGGTTTCGGTCGGTTCGATCACGTCGTCGACGAATCCGCGGTCGGCGGCGGTGTAGGGATTCGCGAACTCTTCGCGATACTCTTCGATGAGCTCCTGGCGGTGTGCTTCGGTGTCTTCGGCCGCCGCGAGTTCCTCGCGGTAGAGCACGTTTACCGCGCCCTGTGGCCCCATCACCGCGATCTCCGCGGTGGGCCAGGCGTAGTTGACGTCACCACCGAGGTGTTTCGACGCCATCACACAGTAGGCACCCCCGTACGCCTTGCGAGTAATAACGGTCAGGAGAGGGACAGTCGCCTCAGCGTAGGCGTACAGCAGCTTCGCACCGTGACGGATGATCCCGCCGTGTTCCTGGTCGGTGCCAGGCATGAACCCAGGCACGTCCTCGAAGGTAAGTATCGGGATGTTGAACGCGTCACAAAACCGAACGAATCGCGCACCCTTCTGGCTGGCCTCGATGTCGAGGGTGCCGGCGTTCACGCGGGGGTTGTTTGCGACGATACCGACGGAGTGGCCATCGAGCCGGGCGAACCCAACGAGGAGGTTCGACGCGAAGTTCGCGTGGACCTCGAAGAACGACCCTTCGTCGAGGACGCCGTCGATTACCTCGCGCATGTCGTACGGCTTTCGCGGCGCGTCCGGGACCACCGCCGTCAGCGACTCGTCGGCTCGGTCGGGGTCGTCCCACGGTTCGACCCGTGGCGGGTCCTCGACGTTGTTGGCCGGGAGGTACGAGAGCAGGTGCGCGATGCTGTCGAGTGCGGCCTCCTCGGACTCCTCGGCGACGTGTGCGACCCCGGAGGTACCGGTGTGGGTGACTGCGCCGCCGAGTTCTTCGAAGCTCACCTCTTCACCGGTGACCGTCTCGATGACGTCGGGGCCGGTGATGAACATGTGAGAGGTGTCGTTCACCATGAAGGTGAAGTCAGTGATGGCGGGCGAGTAGACGGCGCCACCGGCACACGGTCCCATGATCGCCGATATCTGTGGAACCACCCCAGAGGCCTCGGTGTTCCGTCGGAAGATCTCCGCGAAGCCGGCGAGTGAGGCGACGCCTTCCTGGATCCGCGCGCCCGCGGAATCGTTGAGCCCGACGATCGGGGCCCCAACCTCAACGGCCGTATCCATCAGCTTACACACTTTCTCGGCGAATACCTCTCCGAGCGAGCCTCCGAAGACAGTGAAGTCGTGCGCGAACACGAACGTCTTTCGGCCGTTCACCTCGCCGTATCCGGTGACGACGCCGTCGCCCGGAAGCTGCTGTTCTTCCATCCCGAAAGTGTGGTTCCGGTGGGTACGGAACTGGTCAAACTCATGGAACGTCCCGTCATCGACGAAGTACTCGATTCGCTCGCGGGCGGTCAGTTTCCCCTTCTCGTGTTGGGCGTCGATCCGGTCCTGGCCGCCGCCGTTTGCGGCTCGTTCACGGCGGTCCCGCAGCTCCTCTATCCGGTCCTCCATCGTCACGTCGGACCACCCTGCGTCATTATCTGAGGGGTCGGCGAGCGGCGGCAAAAGGATTCCCCTCTCCGACGAACACCCAATAGACGATCGTCGAATATCGTGGTGGGTAGTCACACTATGCACCAACAACTCACGCACGTGCCCGACTAGCCAGCTATGTCGTTCACCGTCGGATCTCGCGCACCGGAGTCAAGCAGGCATCGGTATCGGCCTAGCTCCAGGAAAGGCGTCGACGTCGACGTCGGCGAACGAGCGGCGAGCCGGCGTGGCTTCGGCCACACGAAGAAAACCGCCGCTGTGGGTGTCTCACACGGGCGTCTGGGCTTCGACGGTTTTAAGCGTCCGATGGGCCTCTCTCCGATGAGACAGGCTTCGCCTGTTTCACTGACCCGTAGGAGCGACCTGCGTACTACGGAGGTGAAAATGGCAGACACAATACAAGAGGCCGTGACCCTCGCACTCGACGAGGCCCCAGAGCGGAACTTCCGCGAGACGGTGGACCTCGCCATCAACCTGCGAGACCTCGACCTCAACGATCCGTCGAATCGCGTCGACGAGTCCGTCGTGCTGCCGGCTGGAACTGGACAAGAGACACGCATCGTCGTCTTCGCGGAGGGTGAGACCGCCGTCCGCGCCGCCGACGTCGCCGACGAGGTCCTCGACAGCGAGGAACTCGCCGACCTCGGTGACGATGACGACCGCGCAAAGGACCTGGCCGGCGACACCGACTTCTTCGTCGCCGAGGCCAACCTGATGCAGGACATCGGTCGGTACCTTGGTACCGTCCTTGGTCCGCGCGGTAAGATGCCGACGCCACTCCAGCCGGACGACGACGTCGTCGAGACCGTCAACCGAATGAAAAACACGGTGCAGCTCCGCTCCAGAGACCGGCGCACGTTCCACACGCGCGTAGGTGCCGAGGACATGACCGCCGATGCGATCGCTGACAACATCGACGTTATCGTCCGTCGGCTCGAGGCCGACCTCGAGAAGGGGCCGCTCAACATCGACGGGATCTTCGTGAAGACCACGATGGGTCCCGCGATGGAGGTGCCCGTATGAGCTCCGTTCGCCAGACTGAGACGATCCCGGAGTGGAAGCGCGAGGAGGTCAACGAACTCGTCGACTTCGTCGAGTCGTTCAATTCCGTCGGGGTCGTCGGCGTCACCGGCATCCCGAGCCGACAGCTCCAGGCGATGCGCCGTGACCTCCACGGCTCCGCCGACCTGCGCATGAGCCGCAATACGCTCATGACGCGCGCGCTGGAGGCAGTCGGCGATGGCGTCGACGAGCTGACCGACACCGTCGCCGGACAGGTGGCGCTCATCGGAACCAACGACAACCCGTTCGGGCTCTACAAACAGCTTGAGGCCTCGAAGACGCCGGCACCGATTAACGCCGGTGAGGTCGCCCCGAACGACATCCTCATTCCAGAAGGTGACACTGGCGTTGACCCCGGGCCCTTCGTCGGCGAGCTCCAGACCGTGGGCGCGGCTGCGCGCATCATGGACGGATCCATCGTCGTCACCGAGGACTCCATGGTCCTCGAAGAGGGGGAGGTCGTCGACGAAGACCTCGCGAACGTCCTCACCGAGCTCGGCATCGAGCCGAAGGAAGTCGGGCTCGACCTGAAGGGCGTGTACTCAGAGGGCGTTCGTTTCGAGCCGGACGAGCTCGCAATCGACGTCGACGAGTACCACGCAGACGTCGAGTCTGCAGCCGCCGCAGCACGGAACCTCTCCGTCAACGCGGCGTACCCGACCGCAACCACCGCGGGCACCCTGCTCGCGAAGGCGTCGAGCGAGGCGAAGGCCGTCGGGCTGTTCGCCGAGATCGAGAGCCCGGACGTCGTGCCCGACCTGATCGGGAAAGCCGACGCCCAGCTCCGCGCGCTCGCCGCGGCGATCGACGACGACGAGGCGCTCCCCGAGGAGCTCCGGGGCGTCGAAGCCGCCCCGGCCCCCGAGGCCGAAGCCGACACGGCCGACGACACCGACGAGGAGACAACCCAAGACGTCGAGGAGACCGACGACGACGCCGACGAAGACGACGGCGACGACGGCGGCGAGGGACTCGGCGCGATGTTCGGATAACACGAGGATACACCAATGGAATACGTATACGCAGCACTCATCCTGAACGAGGCAGGCGAAGCGCTCACTGAGGACAACATCACCGGCGTGCTCGAGGCCGCCGGCGTCGACGTCGAAGAATCCCGCGTCAAGGCGCTCGTCGCCGCGCTGGAGGACGTCGACATCGAGGAAGCCGTCGAGACGGCCGCCGCGGCGCCCGCAGCGGGCGCGGCCGCAGGCGCAGGCGGTGCCGCCGAGGCCGACGAGGAGGAAGCCGAAGAGGAGGCCGAAGAGGAAGCGGCCGACGAAGACGACGACGAGGACGAAGACGACGAGGCCGGCGGCGAGGGTCTCGGCGAACTCTTCGGCTGAGCCGGCGACACCGACTCACGCCACTCGATCAGTTCTACATTTTTATCAGACACAGAGCGGCCGCGCCGGTCGTCGACACGCATCCGAGAACCAGTACCAGCCGACTATCCATCCGCAGCGGTGGCGCGCGCCTCGTGAGGTCGCCGCAGGCGGCCTCACGAGCGCGTGCGAGGGATGAGCGAGGGAGCGAAGCGACCGAGCGAATCGGCTGGGGAGGGTGTGGCGCGGTATGTAGTGTCCGGAGCTGGTAGGTCGTCTCGGTCGCACCATCCACAGCAACGGATATGAGCGAATCGGCTGGGGAGGGTGTGGCTGAAACTGCGCCCGCGTGTCGCGCGGTCGTGTTGTTCACACGGCCACCACACACATAGAATCGGCTGGGGAGGGTGTGGCCGTAAGTAGTGTCCGGATATCGTGCGTTCCTGTTGGTTGCACTACCACTGTCACATACGGATTGAGGAGGGTGTGGCGATTTGGTGTCTGGGTGTCACAGGGTCGTACTGCTCAGGTCAATCACACAGCACCCACACACGCACTTGACGCGACTCCTCCGGTCACTCAAGAGACCCCACACGATCTGTCGACGACGACACACTCACTCATCGGCCTCACTACCCTGCTCGCCTGCGGGGAACGCACCCGTCTCGACCGCCTCCTGGTAGCGTTCGACGGCTGACCGCATCTCGGCGCCGACGTCACCGAACTGCTCGGCGAACGGCGGCGACCACTCACTGAGCCCGATCACGTCAGTTATCACGAGCACCTGCCCGTCACAGTCGGGGCCCGCGCCGATGCCGATCGTGGGGATCTCGAGCGTGTCCGTCACAGTCGCTGCAAACGCCGGTGGGACGTGTTCTATCACGAGCGCGAACGCACCGGCGGCCTCGTGTTCGACAGCGAGATCAAGGATCTCGGCGGCGGCCTCCTCGTCGGTGCCTTGTTTCGTGTACCCGCCGAGCTCGTTGACTCGCTGTGGAGTGAGTCCGAGGTGTGCCATCACGGGGATGCCGAGTTCGGTGAGTCGCCGGGTGAGTTCGACCGTGTGTGGTCCACACTCGAGTTTCACCGCGTCGGCACCCGCCTCGGCCAACAGCGCGCCTGCATTGCGGATCGAGTCGGCCTCGTCGACGCCAAACGAGAGAAACGGCATATCGGCGACGACAAGCGCGTCTGTGACGGTTCGCGTGACGGCCGCGGTCCGGGCGCGCACGTCGGCCATCGTCACCGGCAGTGTCGAGTCGTATCCCATGACGGCGTTTCCCATGCTGTCGCCGACGAGGATGACGTCGATTCCCGCCTCGTCGACGATGGCGGCAGTCGGGGCGTCGTACGCCGTGAGCATCGTGATCGGCTCCTCGCGGTCCCGGAGGCTCCGCGTCGTGGTCATCGATCGAGCGTGGGTCCGCTGGCGATTAAAACCGCGGGGTCCCGCGGTCAAGGGTCACCACGACGGCCAGTCCTCGAGCCGGTCGACGACGACCGCCACCGATATGCACCCCGGGGCGGTAGCTGAGGCGTGCAACCGGTCGAACGGACCGAAGTCGAGGGCGTCGACTACGGCTGGGTGATGCAGACGACGTTCGTGGTGACGATCCTCGTCGGCGCCCCGGTCGTCGCCGTGCTCTCGACGGGCGTCACACTGGAGACGTGGGGGGCCCGCGCCGCGTTCGCCGTGCGCGTCGGCGCGCCGATCTGGTTCCTCACCGCGGTAGCGGTCGCGACCTACGCGAAGCGGACGGACGCGGGCGACGGCGGCACGCCAGCTGCGTCGGAATCCGAGCGGGACGGTCCCGACGACGACCGCGACGACGCGTAGTCGGCGACGCGCGTGTGCCGGCAGCCGACGCCAGCTCCCCCCGAGTCGCTCACCGACCGAGCGCCTCAGAGACGGTCGCAAAGGGCACGCCGGCCCGGTCGGCGGTGAGTCGGTCGCTCGCAGAATCCCCGACGAAGAGCGTCCGTGCCGGCTCGACACCAAGCGCGTCGATCGCCGCGAGCAACGATTCTGGCTCGGGTTTGTGCGTCGCTGCGGTGTCACGACCAACGATGGCGTCGACGTGATCCGCGAGGTCGTGCGTCTCGACGGCGACCCGACAGGCGTCCTCGCAGTTGAGCGAACAGATAGCGACCGGTCGGTCGGCACCACCGGTCGCGAGCCAGTCACCGAGCGGGAGGCGGTTGGACGCGCGCGCGCCAGAGCGCTCGTGGCCGGCGATCGTCTCCTCGACCGCATCGTGGACCCCGTAGTCGGCGGCCGCATCGAGTAAGGTCCACAGGTCCGCTGTCGGAGCGACGAGCGCGTTGGCGGCGTAGGTGCCAATCACGTCGTCGGCGACCGCGTCCCAGTCGACCGCGAGGTCGACAAGCGTACCGTCGAGGTCGTACACGACCGCGTCTGGTGCGTGGAGCGCGTCAGACGCGGCTGTCTCCTGTGCGTCGAACATGTCAGACGCAGCTGCATACGGAGCGTCAAATTCAGATCGGTGCTCGGCATCGTTCGATCCCTCAGTGTCGGTCGGGCCACTGGAGCCGTCTGGGCCGGGTGACGGTGTGGGCATTAGCCGTCTCTACGAGCCCGGCGGTGACGTGATTTCGGGTCTGTGCTGCCGGCGCACTGTCGACTCACGGCTCACGGAGCCACACGACCAACTCCTCAGTGTCGACGTCAAGTCCGCCGCCCTGAGCAAACGTCGGCCCCCCACCGCCACCGCCGCCGAACACCTCGGTCGCCGCCGAGACCACCTCGCCTGCGTCTACGTCGGCCTCAGAGGTAGCCGCGATGACGAGGAACGGCGCGTCGCCCTCGCCGACGACCGCGGCCACGTCTGGGCCGTCTTCGGTCTCGAGTAGCGCTGTGGCGGGCTCTCGGAGGTCGTTCGGGTCGGCGTCGGCGATGGTGCCGACCGCCCACCGCTCATCCGCCCGCTCGACGGTTGGGAGGTCGGCGAGTCGCGCGGCGAGGAGGTCGCTGCGGGCGTCTCGAAGCGCGGACGACAGCCGGTCGGTCTCGTCTGTGAGACGCTCGACCGTCGTCGGTAGCGCCTCGAGGCTGCTGTCGGCTGCCGCGGCAGCGTCGCGGGCCGCCTCGTGGACCGTCGCGGCGCGGTCGATGGCGTCCGGTCCGACCGCGAACTCGACCCGAGTCACCCCTTCGCCTGGGTTCGACCGATCGAGGACGGTTATCGGTCCGATCGTCGCCGTGTTCGTGACGTGGGTCCCGCCGCAGGCGGCCACGTCCCAGCCGTCGATCGTGACGACGCGAACGCTGCCGCCGCCCATCGCGCCCTCCTCTGTCTTGGTGTTGAACGCGATGTCGTCCAGTGCGCGCGCCTCCTCGACCGGGTGTGTCTCCCACGAGACGTCGCGGCTCTCCCACACCGCACGATTTGCGAGTCGCTCGAGCTCGACGAGCGCCGCGTCGTTGAGCGGCTCGTCGCTCGTGAGGTCGACGCGGACCTTCTCCGGGGAGATATCAAATCCGGCGTAGCCGAGTCCAGTGCAGATCCGTCTGGCCGCGCCGTAGAGCACGTGTGAGGCGGTGTGCGCTCGCGTGCAGTACGTTCGAAACGCGTCATCGACGATCCCGGTCACCGTGTCGCCGGGCTCGGGAAGCGCCGCAAAATCGGCTGTACCGTCGAGGTGATGTACCACGGTGCCGTCGTGCGCCTGGACGTCTT
This sequence comes from Halorubrum orientale, assembly GCF_059623105.1. Taxonomy (NCBI): domain Archaea; kingdom Methanobacteriati; phylum Methanobacteriota; class Halobacteria; order Halobacteriales; family Haloferacaceae; genus Halorubrum; species Halorubrum orientale. Next base: position 84,325 of record NZ_JBSPSR010000004.1, read on the forward strand.
CGACTGCGAGGCCCGCGATCGTCCCCCTATCGGCCGGCTGTCCGCCAGACGCAGCGTAGAAGTACGTCTCCTCAAGGACGACCGCGTGGCCGTCGACCGCCTCCACCGTCGACTCGAACTCGCGAACCGCCGGCTCGGCCGGCGCACGTGATGCCGTCATCGTCAGAGCGTTAGTCGCCGGCGATAAATAGATACGCGGCGCGTTGGTCGGGTGACCGGTGACGACGGGACAACCCAGCGAGGACAACTCGACCGGCGACCCCTCCGATCAGGTCGCCGCGAGGAGCTGGAGCCGCAGGGACCGCTCGTCGACCGTGTACTTGAACGCCGGCTGTCCGTCGACGAACCCGTACGGAACTCGATCACCGTACTCTGCGGCCAGTTCGGCATCGGTCTCGACGTCGACGAGCGCGAGGTCGATCGAGATGTCGGCGTCGGTTGCGACCTGTTCGACCGTCTCCACCGCCTCCACACACAGCGGACACGGATCCTTGGTGTACACCGTGACGGGAATCGGGCCCTGGTTGTCGGCCGAACGCCCGCTCATCGCGGATATCGCCGCCCGAGATCTGACGACTCAGCGTCCGACACATCGGAGTCTGACGACTCAGTGTCCGACACATCGGAGTCCGACGCGTCGTCGCTTCCGCCCGGGCTCACGCTCCCGGTTTGGTAGCCGGCCATGTCGAGGGTGACGTACTCGAAGCCGAGGTCACTGAGGTGCTCGTGGACCGCCTCGGCGAACGCCGGGTCGAGCGCCCGTGGCAGCTCCGTCGGGGCGATCTCGACGCGCGCGAGTCCGTCGTGGTCGCGGACGCGGAACCCCTCAAACCCCCACTCGCGGAGGAGTCGCTCGGCCTTCTCGACGCGAGAGAGCCGCGCCTCGGTGACCTCAAGCCCGGTCGGGATTCGCGAAGAAAGACACGCCATCGACGGCTTGTCTGCGACCGAGAGTCCGTACGCGTCCGCGATCGCGCGGACTTCTGCCTTCGTGATCCCGGCGTCGAGAAGCGGCGAGGAGACGTCGAGCTCGTCGACAGCGCGGAGCCCAGGACGGTGTCCTTCGCCGGGGTCGTCCGCGTTCGTCCCATCACACACCGTGTCGATCCCCAGCTCGCGGGCGCGATCGTACATTCGACCGAGTCGCATCGTCCGGCAGTGATAACACCGGTCGCCGTCGTTCGCGACGAAGTTCGGGTCGTCAAGCTCCGAGAACGTGACCGCGTCGTGACGGACGCCGATCTCGGCGGCAACACGTCGGGCGTCTTCGAGCTCTGCTGCGGGGAGCGTCTCGCTGCGGGCGGTACAGGCGACCGCATCGTCACCGAGAGCGTCGTACGCGAGCGCCGCGACGACCGACGAGTCGACACCACCGGAGAAGGCGACGAGGACGCCCTCACGCGTCGCCAGCGCGTCGCGTGCCGACCGGGCCTTCGCCGCGGTCTCTGCCTCAAGCGCGTCCGCATCCGCCGCAAGCGGGTCGCCGGGACCCACGATGGGCGATGGGTGATCCATGCCACCGATTCAGCGGTGGGAGAAAAAAGCCCGTCGGCGCCGGCCGGGGTGCAAGCCGAACCCCTACGATAGCTCCTGACCGGCACCCGCACGCTTTTGCGGATCGGCGCGATACCGACGGACGAATGGATCTCGAGGCGATCCCCGGGGTGGGTAAAAAGACCGCGCAGGCGCTCCGGACCCTCGAGGATCCGGTCACGGTCGTCAAGTCGGGCAACGTTGCCGCGATTGCTCGCGTGCCGGGAGTGACCGAGGCGCGCGCCGCCCGTGTCGCCCGTGGCGCGATCCGCCACCGCCACGACGACACCGACCGCGTCCTCGCGACAGACCGGGCGCGAGAGGTGTACCGCGACGCAATGGGATTGTTACAGTCCCGGACGGTCACGGAGTACGCCGAAAAGCGCCTGGAGACGTTTTACCCGAGTGGGTCGAGTTCGCGGATCGATGAGGTTCAGTCGTTCGTTGAAGAAGCGACTGAGCGCGAGCCGGAACCGGCGGTGCTCGGCGCGCTCGAGGGTGTCGAGCCGCTCGTCGACCCCCCACCGGTTCGGGTCCGTGACCGCTGTCTGGCAACCGCCGACGCCGAGGCGTTCGCTCGCGCGGAAGCCGCGGCTCCAGAGCTGTCGGTCGAGACTGTCGAAGCGACCCGCGACATCGCCGAGCTCGCTCGGTCCTACACCACTGTGATCGTCCTCGATGAGGCGTTCGCTGGGATGGACGTCGACGGCGACGTCAGGGTCCGGCCAGACGCGCTCGAGACCCCGGCCGAGACAGTCCCCGAGCGGCTCCTCACCTTCTTTGCGACGAACCGAGAGCGACTCGAAGCGGCCGCCGCGGTCCACGATGTCGCCACCCTCGACCCGGTCGCGGACCTCGACGCGCTCGCCGACGCGCTTGACCGACTCGACGATGATGGGACGATCGCCGGGGACACCGAACTCGACCGGCTCACCGCCGCAGTCGACGACCTCGACGCGGCCGTCGCGACCGCCGAGTCCGTCGCCGACGACCACCTCCGCGGGGTCATCCGTGAGCGCGACATCACCATCGAAGGGACCGATTTCCTCTCGCTCGTCGAGCAGGGCGCTCGCGTCGACTCGTTGCTCGACCGGGAGCTCGCCGACGAGTACGATACCGCGGTCGAGAAGGCGTGTGACCACCTCGTCGACGCGCTCCGGCTCGACCCAGAGGAGGCCGAGCTCGCCGGCCGCGTCTTCGGTGGTGACCCTTCGTTTCCGCTTGAGCACGCTGAGACAGCCGTCTCGCGGCTCCGATCCGAGCTGGCAGCCGGGCGTGATCGACGAGCGGCACGGCTGAAAGCCGAACTCGCCGCCGACCTCGGCGCGCTCCGGGAGCCGGTCGAGACGCTGGTGCGTGACGCACTCGAGCTCGACGTGGAGCTCGCAATTGCCCGATTCGCGCGCGACTTCGACTGTGTGCTCCCCGAGGTGTGTGACCCCGGGGAGGGGGACGGTCCGGATGTCCGGATCGAAGGCGGGCGCTCGCCGCTATTGGACGTCGAGTTTGCGTCCGTCGACCCGGTCGACTACGACGTCGACGGCGTGCGGCTGCTTTCGGGGGTGAACTCGGGTGGGAAGACCTCGACACTCGACCTCGTCGCTCTCGTGGTCGTGTTAGCACAGATGGGGATGCCCGTGCCCGCGTCGGCAGTGCGCCTCGAGCGGTTCACTGAGATCCACTACTACGCGAAGTCGCAGGGCACGCTCGATGCGGGCGCGTTCGAGGCGACGCTTCGCGACTTCGGCGACCTCGTCGACGGTGCGGACGGTCGCCTCGTGCTCGTCGACGAACTCGAGTCGATAACGGAGCCGGGCGCGTCCGCGAAGATCATCGCCGGTATCCTCGAGGCGCTCGACGAACAGTCGACCACGGCTGTGTTCGTCTCCCACTTGGCCCGGGAGATCCGCACGGCCGCCGCGACGACGCTTGCCGTCGACGGTATCGAGGCGGTCGGGCTCGTCGACGGCGAACTCCGGGTGAATCGATCGCCACGCGAAGGACACCTCGCGCGGTCGACTCCGGAGCTCATCGTTGAAAAGCTCGCCGAGGAGCGTGGCGGCGGGTTCTATGCGGGCTTGCTAGAGAAATTTTGAACCCGTCGGTGAATTCGCCATCGAGCGCTCAGTCGTCGTCGGCCGCGGTCGCCGGCTTCCGGCGGTCGTCACGCGGCCCCTCGAGGTCGACGTCGGGGAGCAGATCCCGCAGGTACCGGCCAGTGTGTGAGGCGTCCTCGTGGGCGACCGCCTCGGGAGTGCCGCTCGCGATGAGTTCGCCGCCCCCTTCACCCCCCTCGGGGCCGAGGTCGATCACTCGGTCGGCGTTTTTTACTAAGTCGAGTTCGTGTTCGATGACGGCGACGGTGTTGCCGCCGTCGACGAGCCGGTGGAGCACGTCGATGAGCTTTCGCTCATCTTCTTTGTGGAGGCCGGTCGTCGGCTCATCGAGCAGATACAGCGTGTCGCCGGTCGCTCGCTTGCCGAGCTCCTCGGCGAGTTTGATTCGCTGTGCCTCGCCGCCAGAGAGTGTGGTGGACGGCTGGCCGAGCTCCATGTAGTCTAGACCCACGTCTTGTAACAGCTGCAGGCGGCGGTTGAGCCCTCGGTGACTCTCGAAGAAGTCATGAGCCTCTTTGACGCTCATTTCGAGGACGTCCGCGATGGTGGCACCTTTGTAGGTGACGTCGAGCGTCTCGTCGTTGTACCGGGCTCCTCCGCACTCCTCACAGGGAACGTACACGTCCGAGAGGAAGTTCATCTCGATTTTTACGTTCCCCTGGCCGCCACACGCCTCACAGCGACCGCCTTTCACGTTGAACGAGAACCGGCCCTTCTCGTAGCCGCGTTGTTTCGCGAGTGACGTCTCGGCGAACAGCTCGCGGACGTAATCGAAGACGTCGGTGTACGTCGCCGGGTTCGACCGCGGGGTGCGGCCGATCGGTGACTGGTCGATGAGCCGCACCGTCTCGATCTGATCGAGCCCCTCGATGGTGTCATGCGCGCCGGGGTCGACACTTGTGTTGTCGTTCATCTCGCGCACAAGCCCCTTGTAGAGCACGTCGTGCATCAGCGTCGACTTCCCCGAGCCGGAGACCCCGGTGATCGCGGTGAGCGTGCCGAGCTCGATGCCCACGTCGAGATCACGGAGGTTGTGCTGGCGGGCGCCGCACACGACCAGTTCCCCGTCCGCCTCGCGGCGCTCGTCGGGAACCGGGATGGACTTACGACCGGCGAGATAATCGGCCGTGATCGAGTCGTCTGCGGCGACGATCTCGTCGAAGTCACCCTGCGCGACCACCTCGCCGCCGCGCTTGCCCGGGCCGGGCCCCATGTCGATGATGCCGTCGGCCCGACGCATCGTCTCCTCGTCGTGTTCGACCACGAGGAGGGTGTTCCCCAGGTCACGAAGGCCGACAAGCGTGTCGAGCAGCCGGTCGTTGTCGCGCTGGTGGAGGCCGATCGACGGCTCATCGAGCACGTAGAGCACGCCGACGAGACCAGAGCCAACCTGCGTCGCAAGTCGAATGCGCTGGCTCTCGCCGCCCGAAAGCGTCGACGCTTCCCGGTCAAGCGTAATATACTCCAAGCCCACTTCCTCCATGAAGCCGAGGCGAGCGCGGATCTCTTTTAGTATCTCCGTGGCAATCGTCGTCTCCCGCTCGGAGAGTTCGGCTTCGAGCCCCTCGAAGTGTTCGCGTGCGTCGGCTATCGAGAGCTGATTCACCTCGGTGATCGGCGTGTCACCGACGAGCACGTGTCGCGACTGCGTCTTCAGCCGGGTGCCGTCACATTCGGGACACGTCGTCACCGCCATGTACTCCTCGATGTGGTCGCGAGCGCGCTCAGAGTCGGTCTCGACGTGCCGACGTTCCAAGTTCGGAATGACTCCCTCGAAGCGCTCCGTCTTCTCGCGGGTGCCGTTCTTCGTGGTCCACTCGAAGTGAACGAGGTTGTCGGTGCCGTAGAGGAACTGCCGCCGGATCTCGGCGTCGAGCGCCTCGAAGGGCGTGTCCACGTCGACGCCAAAGTGGTCGGCTACGTTGTCGAGCTGCCGGGAGTAGTACGTGCGGTCGTAGCTCCACGGCTCGAAGACGTGTTTGAGTGGCTTCGAGGAGTCCTCAACGACGAGCGCCTCATCGACTTCCTTCGTCGACCCGATCCCTTCACACTCCGGACAGGCGCCGTAGGGGCTGTTAAACGAGAACGAGCGGGTCTCGATCGCCGAGAAGTGGAAGTCGGAGTTCGGGTTGCCAAGCGCTTCGGAGAACTCGACGACGAGACGTTCGTCGCCGTCGGCGTCCGCCGCCAGCGACCCGGTCGAGCGGCTGTTCGAGGCGAACGGGACGTCCGCCGGCGGGTCGGGGACGATCAGTTTCAACGCACCGTCGGCCTCTTCGAGGGCAGTTTCGACCGAGTCGGCGATCCGCGAGCGGGCCGTCGGTGAGACGACAACACGGTCGACTATCACGTCGATCGTGTGGTCGTAGTTCTGGTCAAGGTCAGGGTCCTCGGTCGTTAGGTCGACCGACTCGCCGTCCACCTCGACACGCGTGTAGCCGTCAGCCGCGAGCGACGCGAAGCGCTCTTCGAACGCTCCCTTCTGGTCGCGAACGATCGGCGCGGCGATTTTCGCACGGGTACCTTCGGGAAACTCAAGGATCTGTGCGACCATATCTTGTGCAGACTGCTCGCCGACCGCCTCGCCCGTGATCGGGTCGTGTTGGGTCCCGATGCGTGCGTACAACAGCCGGAGATAGTCGTGGAGCTCGGTGACCGTCCCCACCGTCGACCGCGGGTTGTTTGCGGCGTTCTTTTGATCGATCGAGATAGCTGGGGAGAGTCCCTCTACTGCCTCAACCTGCGGTTTGTCCATCTGGCCGAGGAAGTTGCGGGCGTACGCCGAGAGCGACTCGATGTACCGACGCTGGCCCTCGGCGTACACAGTGTCGAACGCCAGCGACGACTTGCCCGACCCAGAGAGGCCGGTGACAACGGTGAACTCCTCGCGCGGAATCTGGACGTCGAGGTCCTTGAGGTTGTGCTCTTTGGCACCGCGGACCTCGATGTAGTCCTTGCTCATTCTAGGCTCTATTGCGGACGCGTGAAGGAATACCCGTCGGTCAGGGCACTCACCGACCGACGACGTCCGCCGGGGGCGAGAGGTTCCGACGGCCGCCAGCGGTGACGACGAAAAGCACGCCCAGCCCGAGTCCGTACGCGAGCATGAGCGGAATCGTCACCAGGAACATCGTAATAACGTCTGCGGGAGTAAACACCGCGGCGAACACCATGATCCCGACGGTGACCTCCCGCCAGCGGCCGCGGAAGCCGTCGTAAGGCACGCCAGCGTTGTTCAACAACACCATCACGATCGGAATATCGGCGAGCAGCCCGATCCCGATCGTGGTGAAGATAACGAGCCACATGAAGTCGCTCACCTGATATGTGATGATCATGTTCGCGACTGCGGCGTCAGTGACGAGCCACCCGATGATACCGGGCGCAATCCAGCCGTAGCCGAGCACGAAGCCACCGATCAACCCGCCGAAGAGCGCCCCGGCCCAGAGGTACACCTGCCGGATTCGCCCGGCGACGAACCCCCGCTCACGTAGTGCTGGCCACGCAGCGTACAACAGTACCGGAAAGACCGCGAGCCCGCCCACGAGCAGCGACACTTTCACCATGAAGATGAGCGCCTCGACCGGGTGGAGGGTGATAATGTTGATGCCGCCGCCGACCGCAGCGGGAACCCGCGACTGGAGGTCAGCGCGCACGGCCGCCAAGCCACCGAGGTACAGCCACGTGAACGTCGCCGCCATCACGCCGCCAAACACCACGAGGAGAATAAACGACTTCGAGCGCAACGAATCGAGCACGAACCGCAGGTCGGTGTAGTACCCACCGATGTCGTCTTCGGCGTCCTCGTCGCCCGTCAGTTCCTCGAGGAACGTCGAAGAGGCGCGTGATGTCCGGTCACCAACACTGTTGACGAGGCCACCATCGTCGGCTGCAGACGCCTTGTCTGCACCCCCCTCTGCGTCGCCGTCCTCGGACGCCGCCCCGTCACCGTCTTCAGATGCCACCGCGTCGAACCGGTCGAGGATCGCCTGGGCCTTCGCCGGGTCGTCGTCGTCGAGGGCGGCCTGCGCCCGTGCGAGCGACTCGGCTTCCGACATCGCAGCGAAGGGCGCGTCTGGCGCCGCCCGAACACCGGCCGCGTCGAGCTCCTCGAGGTCGATGGCCGCCGGGTCGCCGTACTGGTAGCCCGCGCTCGTCGTGTCGAGGTCGGCGTACACCGCCCACAGGGTCGCGGCGGCAACGAACACACCGGCCCAGCCGACGGCGTACACGGCGAGTGCGGTGGTCGCGTCGATGCCGAGTTCGGTGCCGGGCGCGAGGAACCGCCAGTCGCTGCCGACAGATTCGAGGAGGGCGTTCACCCCCGTCCGACCACCGGTGGTATAAAAGGCGTACACGAGCCCAGCACCGAGGACGGCGGCGCCACCAACGACGTTCCAGTGGGATCGAATCGAGCCGAGCACGCGGACCCGGTCGGAACTGCGTTTGGCTGTGACCACGAGCTTCGATAAGTAGAGACTGAATCCGTACAGCGCGATGAGCGGGAACGCCCACATCAGCTGGGTGAACGGGTCGGGCGGAGAGAACACGGCACCGAAGACGAAGATGGCGACGACCGCGTACCGCCACTTGTCACGGAACGTCTCGTACGGGACGATCTCGGCGTACGAGAGCCCGGTGATGAGCAGCGGCATCTGGCCGGCAAGTCCGAACGACAACGAGAGGAAGACGATGAATTCCGTCCACATCACGATGCCGTAGGTCGGCTGGATCCCCGCCTCAAGGCCGAAGCCTGCCAGGAACGCGAACATAATCGGGAAGAACGCGTAGAGGCCGTAGGCGACGCCGAGCCCAAAGAGGCCGAACCCGAGCAGTGCGACCGCCGCGAGCTTCCAGCGGGCGATAGGCGACTGCGGGATCACGCCCCGGGCGCGAAGCTCATCGCGGCTGACGTAGCCGAGCGCCGGCAGCGCGACGATCGCGCCGACGACGAGACCGATCTTCGCCTGGAGGAGGATCACCTCGAATGGTGTTGTCGCGATGACGTCGACTTCCGCGGCGATAGCGTCGGCCATATTCGAGCGCGTCATCTCGTACAGCGCCTCCCAGATTGTGGTGCGCAGCGCCCAGAACGTGGCGAGAAAGCCGAGTAAGAAGACGATGAACACCTTTTGGAGATCCTTCTGGATCGACCGTAAGAACGCTCGCGCCGACGCCTGGCCGGCCGCGAGCGACCGTTGGGTGTCTTCGTCGAGGGCACTCGCCATACGCCGTGAGACGGCCGTCCGCGTTATCAACCTTTTCGACCGCGGCCATCGCTATCCGAAAAGGCCTATAATCACCCGGCGGCCACTCTAGGGTGAATGCCAGACGACGACCGGCCGCCAACGGAGCCGTCAGAGCCGGCGACGGGCGCACAGCCGTCCGACGCCGATCGGTCGGCAGCGGCCGACGCGTCAGGCGGAGACGCGTCGGGTGGAGACGCGTCAGGCGGAGACGCGTCGGGTGGAGACACACCGACCGGCGACGAGTCGGGTGGCGATGGCCGGAGGGACAGTGAGACTGACCAGCCGGGCGACGGAGAGACTGACTCGATAGAGGAGGCCGGTGCGTCAGACGACGACGCAGGCCGAGTGGCCGACCAGGAGAGTGCACGCCGTGGCGACGGCGGGATGCCGGCGGCCGCCGACGACGCCGCCGAGGCGGCGACCACGACCGGTGGGCCGCCGGAGTCGGTCGAGGCAGCGACCGTGGATGCGTCGGCCGCAGAACCCGTCGACACGCCGGACGACGTCGGAGGCATCGCCGGGCCGGAGTCCGACGAGGAGATGCCACTGGCCGCACACATCGAGGAGATGATGCGTCGCCTCGCGGTGGTGTTTCTCGTCGGTGGGCTTGCGACGCTCGTCGTCGTCACCGAGTCGACCGAGCTCATCAACTACTTTTGGGGCTACCACATTCCGGCGCCACTGGAGAATCGACCGCGTCTGTACGGCCCGCTCGAGCTGCCGCTCACGCGACTGAAAGTGGCCGGGCTCGCCGGTGTCGTCGTCGGGCTGCCGGCGTTCGTCTACGAGACGTACCGATTCATGCGACCGGGGCTGTACACGAACGAGCGCCGGTACTATCTCGCGGCGGTGCCGACGAGTCTCGTGCTCGGTGGCATCGGGATCGCGTTCGCGCACTTTCTCGTGTTGCCCGCGATATTCTCGTATTTCACCACCTACACGAGTGACGCCGCGACGATCGCATTCGGGCTCGCGGAGACGTTCAACCTGATCGTGATCCTCTTGGCGTTCATGGCGATCGTGTTCCAGATCCCGCTTTTCATCATGCTCGCCATCATGATGGATCTCGTCACTCGCCGGTGGCTCGAGCAGAAGCGGCTCATCTTTTGGGGGACATTCCTCGGAATCGCGTTCCTGTTCAGTCCCGACCCCACCGGGATGGCCCCGATCATCGTCACGCTGACCATGATCACGCTGTTCGAAGGAACGCTCGCGGCCCTCCGGTGGACCGGACGGTAAGACGAAGCCGGACTCCACAACCCATCACCTGCCAGCGATCCAACCGACACCGGTCGGCTCCACTCTCTCCACTCAAGCGGTGGCGCGCGCCTCGTGAGCGCGCCGGAGGCGTGCTCACGAGCGCGTGCGAGGGATGAGCGAGGTGCCGGAGGCACCGACGCGAATCGGTTGGGGAGGGTGTGGCGGTAATTGATGCCCGGAGGTCGTGCGGTCGTGTTGGGTGCACTACCATGGCCACATGCGTATTGGGGAGGGTGTGGCGGTAATTGATGCCCGGAGGTCGTGCGGTCGTGTTGGGTGCACTACCATGGCCACATGCGTATTGGGGAGGGTGTGGCGGTAATTGATGCCCGGAGGTCGTGACGTCGTCTCGGTCACCCAGTCACCACAGACGTACGGAATCGGCTCGAGCGGATTCGAACCAAATTCAGACGTGCTCGCTCACGTCGTTCGCTGTGCGCGACTGACAGGGTTCAAACCGCCCTCGGACACGCACAGTGCCGCCGCTCACGAATTGTTCGCGGCGCCAATAGTGGGCTCGGGCGGATTCGAACCACCGACCTCAGCCTTGTAAAGGCCGCGTCATAACCAACTAGACCACGAGCCCTCACCGATGAAATCGGCCGCGGGCTCAAAACGGTTTCTGTCTGGCTCGGCGACGATGGAACGGCAACCACGCCACGGGATACGAACATATCACGCGGGACCGACCGATTCTTGAGCGCTGAACACCGACTACTCACCAATGGACGGACCGTTATGGATCGACACGCACGCGCCTGCCCTCTCTGAGATCCGCCAGGCCGAGGCCCGCGATCACCTCCGACGAGCCGTCGACGAGCCCATGAACTTAGTCGTTCAGGGGCCACCGGGCGCCGGCAAGACGGCGGCGGTTCGCGCACTCGCCGGGGCGGCCCACGCCGAGCCCGAGAGTGATCTCATTGAGCTCAACGTTGCCGACTTCTTCGGCCGGACGAAAAAGCAGGTCCGGACGGATCCCCGGTTCGAGGGCTTTCTCACCGGGAAGCGTCGCATGGCGAAACGTGACATGATAAACCACGTGCTGACGGAGTCGGCCGCCTACGCACCAATGTCTGGGGCGTACAAAACGATCGTGCTCGACAACGCCGAGGCGATCCGCGAGGACTTCCAGCAGGCGCTCCGGCGGGTGATGGAAAAACACCACCGGACGACCCAGTTCGTGATTGCGACCCGCCAACCGTCGAAGCTCATCGCGCCGATTCGTTCGCGGTGTTTCCCGGTGCGGCTGCGCGCACCAACGACCGACGAGATTATGGACGTCTTAGCTACCATCTGTGAACGTGAAGAGGTCGCGTACGACACGGACGGTCTAGAGTTCGTCGCCAGCGCAGCCGGCGGTGACCTTCGACGCGCGATTCTCACCGCGCAGACGACGGCCGTCGAAGCCGACGCCGTGACCATGACGGCGGCCTACGAGACCCTCGGTGACGTCGGCGACGAGGACACGATCCGCGAGGCGCTCGCCGCCGCTCGCACGGGAGAGCTGAAGGACGCGCGAAAGACGCTCGACGACCTGCTCGATGAGGGCGGCTACGACGGGCAAGGGCTGCTCCGCGCGATGCTCCAGGCGGCACGCGCTGGGTCGGCATACACCGGAGCCGACCTCGCTCGGCTCCACGCACTCGCCGGCGAGGCGGACCTCGACCTCGCCGACGGAATGGACGACCGGCTCCACCTCACGCACCTGCTCGCGGCGTGGGCGGCCGGACGAACCGATCTCCAGGCCGGCTTCCACGAGCCGGTGGAGGCGTGACCGTGCGTCGCGCCCCGGCGCTCGCGACAGTGATGCCGTTTCCGGTGGTCGAAGCAGCCTGGCGGCTCGCACTGATTCCCGGGCTGCTCGCGGCGGCGACCCTGCCGTTTGCCCCCCCGATCGGGATCGGGTTCGCCGCGCTCACAGCTGGGATCCTCTGGTTCCACCGCGATCCGACACGCACGTCACCGGATCCGGACCAGGCCGTCGTCTCACCCGCCGACGGCACCGTACAGGAGGTCCGTGAGGAGGGATCGCAGCTTCGCGTCGGCGTGTTCATGAACGTTACCGACGTCCACGTCAACCGCGCGCCGATCGCCGGAACGGTCCGAGAGGTTCGTCACCGACCGGGCGCGAACCGGCCCGCCTTCACGAAGGAGTCCGACCGCAACGAGCAGGTCGTGATCGACTTCGGTACTTACGAGGTGATCGTCATCGCCGGCTGGTTCGCGCGGCGGATCCACCCGCACGTTGAGGCGGGTGACGAACTCAACCGTGGCGACCGCGTCGGACACGTCTCGTTCGGATCGCGCGCCGATGTCGTCTTCCCTGCCGCGGTCGACCGCGAGGACCTGCTCGTCAACGCGGGCGACGACGTCCGCGCCGGTGAGACGATCATCGCCGAACTGCCGACCGACGCCGGGGATGGTACCGGCGACGAGTGAGCCGAAACCGGCGACGAAGGCCAATTACGGAGGCGATGAGGACTGAGTACGGAAGCGACGCGGGCGGGCTGCACAGGGAAACCACTTAGTGCATGCTGACCGCAGGTTCTATCGTGATGACTGACACGAGCAAGGCAACCTTCGAGGTGTACACGGACGCCGCAGACGAGTGGCGCTGGCGGCTCGTCCACGACAACGGCAACGTCATCGCTGACTCTGGTGAGGGGTACGCCTCAAAACAGCGCGCCCGAAGCGGTATCGAGAGCGTACAGACGAACGCAGCCGGCGCGCCGGTCGAGACCGTCGACCGCTGAGACTGCCTCCTGCTACCGGCGATAGCGGACACGAACGGAGTTGCTTAACCCGCTCGCGGGCCATCGATCCGGTATGACGAACGCACTGGAGGTCGAGAACCTTCAGAAGAGCTACGGCGGCGTCAACGCGCTCCAAGGCGTGTCACTTACCGTCCCCGACGGCTCATTTTTCGGCCTGCTTGGACCGAACGGCGCGGGGAAGACGACATTTATCAACGTACTCGTCGGGCTCGTCCGCGCAACGGGCGGCAAAGCACGGGTGTTCGGTCACGACGTCGAAGCCGACTACCGAGAGGCACGCGACCGCATCGGACTCGCTCCCCAGGAGTTCAACGTCGACCGCTTTTTTCCGATCCACGAGGTGCTCGAGCACAAGGCCGGCTATCACGGTGTCCCTCGCGAGGAGGCCGCGGCGCGGGCCGAACATGCCCTCGAACAGGTGGGCATCTACGACAAACGAAACACCCGATTTGATTGGCTCTCTGGCGGCATGAAACGGAGATTTATGATCGCACGGGCCCTAGTGACCGACCCAGACCTGCTCATCCTCGATGAGCCATCCGCTGGCGTGGACGTTCAGCTCCGGCGCGACCTCTGGAACCTCGTGACAGAGCTGAACGAGGCGGGCACGACCGTCCTCTTGACCACCCACTACATCGAGGAGGCAGAGCGACTCTGTGATGAGGTGGCGATCCTCGACGGCGGACAGGTGCGAACCGTCGCATCACCGGACGAGCTGATGGACCGCGGCGCCGACCGGGTCGTCGTGACGCTGCGCGACCCGCCGACCTCACGACGCGCGCTTACGGACGTCGTTCCCACCGACGACCGGATCGAAGCCGTCGAAATCGAGGGCGACCAGATCACCGTCACCGCCCGCCAGGGTGGGTTAATCACACCGGACCTTGTTCGTGCGCTCGATGAGGCTGCGTACGGCATCCTCGACATGGAGATTGAACGGACTTCACTAGAAGAGGTGTTCGTCGAGATGACTCGTCCGACAGACCAAGACGCCGGCGACGGCACGCTCTCTACCGGCAACAACAGTACGGAGGGCGATGGCGACGCTACCGACGACCGGCCTGCCGAGTTAGTGCGCGACGGAGGAACTCGATGAGCGGCAGCGCGCGGTCTGTCGACCTCACCGGCTTCTACACGCTCACGAAACGAGAGATTCTGCGGTTTCTCCGGCGGCCGAGCAACACGTTCGCGCCTCCGTTCATCACGAACGTGCTCTACTTCTCCGTGTTCGGGGTGATCCTCGGTGAGCGTGTCGGCACGATAGCTGGGGTCCCGTACATTTTGTTCATCCTCCCCGGTCTCGTCGTGCTCGGTGCGGTGTCGAACAGCTTCGAGAACGCCTCCTTCTCTATTTTTCACGGCAGATGGAACGAGTACATCGACGAGGTCCTCACGTCACCGCTGTCGTACACGGGGATGGTGTGGGCGTACGTCCTCTCGGCTGCGACTCGCGGACTGCTCGTCGGGGGGCTCGTTGCCGCCATCGGGTGGGGGATCGTGTCGGCGCTCTTCCGGCCGGTCCCGCTCGAGCGACCGCTGTACCTGCTCGGATTCCTCCTCGTCATCACGTTGTTGTTCGCGAGCCTCGGCGTGATCGGGGGGCTCGCCGCGAGCGATTTCGACGATCTCACCGTCATGAACCAGTTCATTCTCCGGCCGCTCGTCTTCTTCGGTGCGGTGTTTTACTCACTCGAAGACCTCACACCGCTGTTGCGCGACGTCTCGCTGTTCAACCCGATGGTGTACATGGTGAACGGCGTTCGGTACGGGTTTCTCGGCGTCGCCGAGGTCGACCCAGCCAGATCGTTTCTCGTGCTCGTCGCGATGACCGCGGTCGCCGCGGCCATCGACGTGGTGTTGTTCAGCCGCGGGTACGGGCTGACAGAGTGAGCAAGCGGATGCGGTGAGCCCACACTGGACCGCAGCGGACCGCACCGCTTATTCGCCGGCGCTTACAACCAGCGAGCGGACATGGACGCGCTCCACGCGAAGTACCCGTTCTTCGAAGGAGCCCGCGATGCCGTCGCCGGCGCGTCGACCTCACTACCAGCGCTCGTCGCCGACGACGCGCCGGCCGTCGAGCGGGCCCGCGAGCGCGTCGAACGGGCACTTCTAGAGGGTACCGTCGAGCCCGAAGCAGGCGCGTTCGGTCGTGACGCGGTCGACCACGACGCCCAAGCGGAGCTGCTTTCGTACCCGATCGCACGGATTCTCGTCTCGCTGCTCGATTCTGCGCCTGCGATCGATAAATACGCCGCCGCAGAGGCCGCGACCGCCCGAGAGCGGATCGAAGCAGACCTCCCGAGCGACGACGTACTCGCCTCGACTGCGACGCCGACCGTCGACCTACAGACGGTGTTAGCCGAATTCGACCTGCAGACGGCGGTCACCGCGGAGTCGGCACGGCGCGGGCGAGAGCCAACCGACTACTGGGTCGACGTCGGCGCATATCTTCGCCTTTCTGACCCATCGTGGGGGGAGTCGTGGCGGCTCGTTAACCGACCGCTCGCCGATGGAGCGGTCCGGATCGACCGTACAGAACTGTTGCGGGCGATCGAGACAGCTATCGACCAGCGGGTCCGCAACGGGCTCCCATTCGAGCTGGCGGACGACGGTGTGATCCGCAGGGAGCTGGAGTCACGCGTTGACGAACTACGCCGACTGCTTCGGGAGCGCTCGTATGCGGGCCCGGTCGACGTGGTAGTCCCCGCGTTGTTTCCGCCGTGCATGCAGAACCTGATCGAAAAGGCCGAGCGCGACGTCCAACTCTCGGCGACAGAGAGCTTCGCGCTGATGGCATTTCTCGTCGGCATCGGAATGTCGCCGGACGAGGTCGTCGCGTTCTGTGCGGAGACGAGTCTCAACGCCGAGGGGATTCGCTATCAGACGGCATACCTCGCCGATGACCGTGGTACGCAGTACCCGCCGCCGACGTGTGAGACCCTCGCAAAGCTCGGTATCTGTCACAACGAAGACGATCATATGCGGGTCGCACCGGACCCACTCGGCTACTACGAGGCTGCGGTCGAGGCGGCCGACGGCGACCTCACCGACTGGCGTGAGGTAGCCGGCGTGGCGGAGTCGGCTGAAGACGCGGTACCAGATGGCGGTCGGACCGAGTGATACGGCAGAACAAACTCAGATGTCGCCGTTCGCGCGCATGAGGTACGCCCCGACGAGCGCCATCAACAGGACGAATCCAGCGAGAAGTCCGACCAGCGCGAGCGCGCCCGCCTCGGGGAGCGACGAGCCGTCAAACGTCACGCCGATGGCGACGAGACCGCCGACGAACACCGCCGCCGCAAGAAGCGAGACGGTGATCTGTCGACGCAGCTCCGCATCGATTTCCATGCCTCCGGTTTCTATCGGCACTAAAAAAGGACTTCGATGGCGCCCGTCGCGGGCGGGTGACGACGGAAGCGTGATAGCGGGGTGAGAGCCGTTCACAACACGTCGAGGGCCTCTTCGACTGGCATGTGACCGTCGCGGACGGCTTCTAACACCGTACGGCGCTCCGCATCGGGGTCGGTTCCGACCGCATCAAGAGTGACCTTTTGTGTCACACCAACGAACTCGGGGAAGTCGGTCCCGTCGGCGAGCGCAGTCGTTTTTTTAACCCGGTAGGACCCGGCGTCGGTGGTGTACAGCTCACCGGGGTGAAAAAAGTACCAGTCCTCGCGGTCGAATCGCACGGCAATACGTGCTTTCGCACCGAAGTTCTGTGCGAAATACAGCAGTGACTCCACCTCCTCACCCGTGAGGTAGATGGGGTTACCGGCACTGGATTTCGCCTCGATGGCGTAGAACGTCTCGCCGTCGCCAGCAAGCACGTCGGGTAACTCTCGCGTCGTGGCCGCGCCGCTTGCGGGGGCCCGCATCACGGCGAATCCCGCCTCATCAAGGGCGTTTACCAGCTCGCGCTCCCGGCGGTCTCCTTTACGATTCGCTGACACGTCGGTGCTCACCTCGCACGCTCACGCACCGTCTAGCCGCGAGGAGGCTAAAAGCGCGGCGGGTCGCCGGTGCACGTAGGTGGATCACGAGACTGGTGACGGGGTCTTACTATGTTCAGCCGAAAAAACCGTTGAAGCGGTCGAATGCGCCTAATACCCACAACATCATGCCTCTGGTGAAGTCCCCCTCCGACTCGAGACGGATAGCGCCGGCCACGTACTGCTGTCTCGCCTCGATTCCCGGGTCGTCTGATACAATGATCGCACCGAGCGCTGAGGCCGTCGTCGACACGATAAGCCGGTCACCGCTGTCACCAAGCGTGACAAACTCCGGATTACGTACCGACTGTATCGTGCCGTCCGCGCGTGGTTCGAGGACAAACGAGTCCACTTCGCCAGAGGAATCCATCGAATCGTTCTCGAAGACGAACACGACGACTTCGGCGTCGTCACCAGCAGGGAGCACGTCACGGAACCAGCCGGGCACCGCATCGAGGTTCTGATTATAGATGGTCGCGAGGTCCGCGATTGTGTACGCACCCGGTGGGGTGTAGTCGAGTTGAACAGCGTCTCCATCCAACGGGGCCGGACCAACGACGGCGGCACCGACCGGAGCAGCGGCGACCACACTCACGAGCAGGATGGCGACGAATACGGCTCTCATCCTGCCCCCTCCGCTGCCAGGCGACATAAATATAGCTGGCCGCACACGGAAGCGGGTCTGTGCCGATCACACCACGATATCGACGCCCGACACGGTGAACTGGGCGCCCCCGGGGGGACTCTCCTCGACGGTTACCGCCCAGCCGTGGGCCGTCGCAATCTGGTCGACGATCCGGAGACCGAACCCCGTTCCGTCGGGGTGACTCGAGTAACCCGCCTCGAACACGCTCTCGCGGTCGGCTGCGGGGATACCGGTACCGTCGTCAGCGACAGCAAAGCCGTCCTCGTGGACCCGAACCCGAACCGTGATCGGCACCGTCTCGTCCGCCCGCCCGTGTTGGAGGCTGTTCCGGAACAGGTTCTCGAGGAGCTGACGGAGCCGGGTTCGGTCGGCGACGATCGTGGCGTCGTTCTGCACTTCGAGCGTGGCGGCGCCGTGCGTACTCACCTGACCCCAACACGCCTCGGCGAGTGCATCGAGTGCGACCGGTTCAGGCTCGCCGATCACGTCACCGGCCCGCGCAAGCGTGAGCAGATCGTCTATCAGCTCGGCCATGCGGTCGTGTGCGCGCTCGACGGTCTCGAGGTGTTCGAAGTCACTCTCCGCTCTGGCGAGTGACACCCTCCCCGTCGCGACAGTGAGCGGGTTTCGGAGGTCGTGACTCACGACGTCTGTGAACTCTTGGAGCCGCTCGTTCTGCCGCTCGAGCTCGTCACGGCGACGACGGAGCTCTGTTTCCTGTGCGTGCTCTTCGAGGGAGGTCTCCGTCGCGGTCGCGAGGATGCGCGCGAGAAACGTGTCGGTCGCATCGAACGCTCCCGGGACGGTCTCGCCGACGGAGATGGTGCCATACTCGCCGAGTGGGAGTATCATCAGACTTCGGAGGCCGCTGCCGCGGTCGACCGCGGCGGTATCGGCTTCGATGTCGTCGTATACCTGCATCTCGCCGGCGTCGAAGCACACCCAGTTGAGACTACCGGAGTCAGGCGTGAACACCGGTCGCTCAGAGAACAGCTCGTCGACCATCTCGGAGGCTGCTATCGGGACGAGGCCGCCTCGACCGTCGTCATAGAGTCTGACCATGACGACCGAGAAGCCGAGGATGTCTTCGGCCGCACAGACGACCTCCTCGGCGATCGCCTGCTGTGAGTCGGCACGGACCAGCTCACGCGTTGCATCGTGGAGGCGCTCGAGTCGGTTCTCGCGGGTTTTGAGAGTCTGTTCGCGGTCGACGCGGTCGAGAGCGGCCTCGAGTTGGTTCGCGAGGATCTCGACGAGGAGGACGTCCGTCTCAGAAAAATCCGCGGGCTCCGGTGAAGAGATGACGAAGACGCCGTGCTCGCCGAGAGGGTGCAACACGACACTCGCCGCCGGCGTCGACTCCGTGAGTCGATCGTCGTCGGCCGTCTTCGGGAGGTGTAGCGGTTCGGCCGCTCGAAAGGCCTCCCAAACGAGGTGCGCCCGTGAGCCCGGCTCGCTCGACCGATGGTACGTCGGTGGCTCGTCGAACAGCTCGGGGACGGCGTCCGCGTGCGCAACGAGCTCGAGCCGGGTCTCGTCTGCGTTCAGCAGGTGGACACCCGTCAGCGGTGCATCGATGAGGTCGTCAGCCGTGTCGACCGCAAGCTGGGCCGTCTCGGTCGGTGTCTGTGTGTATGTGAGCGCGTGGGTCCGATCGCTGAGGGCTTCGAGTCGGCGGGTCCGTTCGGCCAGCTGGCGACGCGTGTGGGTAGCGTCGACTGCGTGTCGAATCCGGTTCGCGAGGATGGTGTACTGCTCGGTTCCCGATTCCTTCCGGAGCCAATCCGTGGCGCCCGCGTCGATGGCGTCGGTCACGACGGAGGCAGTATCTGTTCCGCTGAAGACGATGACCGGCAGCTCCGGCCACTGCTCTCGAACCGATCGGAGGAACTCAACCCCGGTGCGGCCGGGCATATCGTGGTCGGTGACAACACAGTCGACCGAGTGTGCACGGAGCGCTGCCATCCCTGCGTCGGCGTCAGGGGCGGTCTGGACGTCGATTCGGGGGGCAGCTTGCTCCAGTAGCGTCGCGGTCAACTCGGCGAACCCAGGGTCGTCCTCAACGTGGAGGACATAGACCGGTTCGTTGGATTCGCCCATACACACCAGGACACGTGAGCAGGCGATAATAATCGTTGCGACCGCAGACTCTCGTCTCGACAGTGAGGCGACGGTGGCTCACCCCGAGCCGCGCTCAAGCACCTCGAGAAGCGTTTCGACCGTCCCGGAGAGGTACACCTGTCCGAACGCCGCGACCATAACGGCACCCGCGGCGTTAAACAGCAGGTCGCCGATCGTATCGTCAAGCCCGTGCTGTGCGAGCGGCATGTTGACGCCGGTCTGCGTGGCGAAGACGTCGAGGCCGAACTCGAAGAGTTCCCAGACGACGCCGAACGCCATGACGAGCACGAGGATGAACGCGAAGGCGAACCGGCGCGGCAGCTGGATGTCGTCGTGGTGGACGTCCAGCGCGCGTGTCACGGTGTAGCCGACACCCGCGACAATCGTCGCCGACAACGCGTGTGTGAGATGATCCCACCACTCGATGGTCGCGTACAACCCCGCCGACCCGAGAGTGTGTGCGAGCACGGCAAGGGTGATCCAGAGGCCTAACCACGGGTCAAGCGGGACCGCATAGTTCCGCTCGAGGAGCGCCGGGGTGAGCGTGACCGCAAGCGCGAGACACCCATTCGTGATGGCCTTTGGCCGCGAGTACAGGACACCGTACACGATGACGGCGACCAGCACAGCCTGAAGGAGACGGGTGAGCCGCCGTTGGGTGCGTACCGAGGGACGCGGCAACGACCGACGACGAACTGCGGCGAGCGGCGGGCTCACCGTCGGATCACCGCCTCGATCCGCCGACGAAGCTGTGCATCCCGGCGCGACAGGTACGCGTCGAAGAGCAGACCGGCCGCGAGCCCGGCGAGTGTCACCCAGAGGAACTCGATCATCAACGCCTCGTTTGCCGCCTCAGCCGAGCTGTTTGGGGTGATGAGCAACGTCGTCCCGACCCACCGATCGAGCGTCCACCGAACGATCGCCCACACGCCCGCCGACGCGAGCGTCGCACAGACGACGAAGACAACGGCGAACCACCGAGTGAGTCGGAGCGAACTGAACGCCCGAAGCTCGACGGCGACGACGAGCGCAAACCCAGCGACAGAGAGTGACGCACCGACGGTGCTGACCTCGCCGCCGACGAGTCCACGGATGAGGATGGGAGCGAGTGCAAGTACGAGGAGCTCCCAAGGAAGCATCGCCCACCATGACCGCGCGGCAATCGGTGGGATGAGGACGATCAGTGCGGTGACGGCGACGAAGACGATCCACCCAACGTCGCGGTCAAGGACGCTCTCGATGAAGACGACCGCGAGGGCGCCGACCAGTATCCACGCGACGACCGCGTTGAGTCGTCCCTCCCGTAGGAGCCGTGTGAGTGCATCCGGACGATCGGTCGGTTCGCCGTCGTCACCCATACACCTAGGCGTTCGGCGTGCTGACACAAAACGACGCGGGACGGCTCGTCACCGCCACGCGTTCACAGCCGATACCGGTCGGGCACGTATCGACGTACCCGACTCGGAGCGTACCCGACGATCACAGGGGCAAACGAGGCGAGCCGGCGGCGGAGTAGGGCGTACACGCCGCCAACAGCGAGCGCGAGTCCAGCAACGAGCTGGAACGGACCGTCGAGGACGACCCAGAGCGGGACACCAAGCGCAGAGAGCGCCGCGAGATCACTAGGCGAGCCGTCGTACTGGATCCAGCGTTTCGGTCGGCGCCACCGCGCGCGAACGTGGTCGTAGACGGCCCGCTCGGAGGTCGCCTCCCACGGGCGTAGCTCGAGTCCCCCGCCGTATCGGTCCATCCGACAGTGGGTCGTCGCGGCGACGAGGAAGGCGGCGACAGCGACGCTCACGGCAGTCGGGACGAGGAGCGCGACGACGAGCGCCGGGAACGCGACCAGCGCGTACAGCGTCGGGTAGTGGAGCGTGCGTCGGTGCCCTGCGTACAGATCGAGGTCCGGCGCGACGCTCCCCGCGAGCGAGCCCGTCAGCGCGGCGGGAGCGACCTCGGGAGCGAGGAGTGACACCGGTGTCGCGAGCGCCAGCCCGACCATCGCGTGTGTCGGGAGCATCATGAATAGGCGCATCTACGCGCTTAGACGTCATATGTACTTCGGCCGGCCGACGGAGAGGTGAGAGACCGGCCCGGGAGACTTTGTGCCGGCGGCGTGTAGAGCCGACGATGCGTCGGCTCCTGCTCGTGGTCCTCCTCTGTGCCGTAGGCGTGTACGCGCTCGGGCCAGGGTCGCTTGCGACGATGGGCACAGAGGTGACCGTCGAACCGACGACCGACGACAACGCGGATCGCTTCGCGCTTGACGTGAGCGAGCCGCGGCTGTGCGGGCCGAGCTGTGGGGCCGCCGACCTCACGCTCACGAACACGCGATCGACGCTCGCGACGAACGTCTCGGTTCGGGCGGCCGTCTTCCCCGGACAGACGGCCGAGGGAGCCCCACTCTGGACGCGGACGGATCTCGTCGGTGATCTCGAACCCGGTGAGACGCGAACGCTGACGCACCGGGCCAGCTGGGACGACGGCGCTGTAGAGCGGGTGCGGACGGCCAGCGGCTGGGTGACGGTTGAAGTCACTGTTAGGTCCGACGGGGCGACCACGACCTTCGTCGGGACACACCAGCTCGGGTGAGGTCCGACCGCCGCGCTCACCCGCCTCGCGCGAAGACGATGAATAACGCGAGCCCGACACCGGCGAGGAACGCGACCGCCGAGTGTGACGCCTTGTACGAGCGGGCTTCGGGGAGCAAGTGAGCTGCAGAGAGGTATACCAGAACGCCCGAGACGAATCCTAACAGGAGCCCGAGCGCACGTGAGTCGAGACCGCTGACGAGTGGGTACGCGAGGAACGCCCCGAGTGGCGTGGTCGCCGCAGCGACGAAGAACGCGTATACCGCCGCAGCGCGTTCGGTGAATCCCCCTTTCAGGAAGACGAGGTACGTGATGGCGCCTTCGGCGAGTTCGTGGACGACGAGACCGGTTCCGGCGAGGACGCCGGTGAGCAACGAGATATTGAACGTGACGGTGTAGACGACCCCATCGACGAGCGAGTGGGTCCCGATTCCCTCGGCGGCCGTCACGCCGAACGCGAGGGTTTCTTCACCGGTATATCGGGCGATGACGACGTTCGAGAGGTACAAAAAGAGGAAGCCGGCAAGCGCCCCAAATCCGGCGTCCGGGTGGGCGGTGACCGCGGTTGGAAACGCGAGCACGAGCGGCGTGGTGAGGAGTACGCCGGCGGCAAAGCACATGAAAAACGGGAGCGACCGCTCTGCTTGCTCACGGTAGCGGACGATCGCGACGATGCCAAGCGTGTTCACCACGGCAGCGACGACGGCGAACGCGGCGATCCACGCGAACGTAGTTTGAAAGAAGATCACGGATGAGTGGTTGTCTAGCCAACACAAAAACGATCTGTGTGCGTGTCCCATCGGGAGAATCTGTCGACGTACACGAACGATCACAACAGCTAACATACAAGAGAGCGTACAATATCGTCCGGGAGTCGCCCGGGTGAGACCAATGTACGATCACATCCTCTTCCCGACTGACGGGAGCGACGGCGCGAGCGCGGCACTTGACGAGGCGAGAGCGTTGGCCGAACTCTGTGACGCGACGGTACACGTGCTCTATAGCATCGACACCCGGCCGCCGGGAATCGGCTTAGGCAGCGACCCACAGACAGACAACCCCTCCGGAATGGTAGGAAAAGTGACCGGCGGCCCGGGCGGGATGGCCGACGAACGCGAGAGTACCGCGGAGCTGCACGCCGAGGTCAAAGCGCGTGCAGCCGAGTTCGTTGAGACGGCAAGCGAGGAGTTTGGTGACGTCGAAACCGAGGCCGTCGTCAAAAGCGGCACCCCCCACGAGGTAATCTTAGCGTACGCAGACGAGAACGACATCGATGCCATCGTGATGGGGACACACGGCCGGACAGGACTCGACAAGTACCTGCTCGGGAGCGTCGCCGAGAAGGTCGTAAGACTCGCCGACGTCCCGGTGTTGACCGTGCGTGCCGGCGGCGACTAAGTTGAGACCGAACGGGCGTGGACACCGTCACGATCCACTCGCGATTGCAACACAACCACCCGACCGCGCGTGACGGGAGGTTTTATGTCGATTAGTCGTGTAGAGTAATGCATGTACTCTAATATACTAGCACCTACCGACGGGAGCGATCGGGCCGAGGCGGCCATCGAGGAGGCAGCCGACCTCGCAGCCGTGTGTGATGCGCGCGTACACGGCCTGTTCGTGACCGACAGCGGGCCACTCGAACATATCGACGGCAAGTATCCGCAGGCGGTCTCCGATATTCGACGGCTGGGCGAGGAGGCGGTCGAGCGCGTCGCCACGGCTGGCGCCGACCGGGGCGTCGAAACGACGACCGCGGTAATGTCGGGGACGGTCCATCGTGCGATAGCCGAGTACGTCGATGACAACGATATCGACGCCGTAGTGATGGCGACACACAGCCGTGAGGGAGTCGGTCGACACTTCCTCGGATCGGTAACAGAGCGAGTCATCCGGACCGTCGACGTCCCCGTCGTCGCCGTGACCGGTCCAACAGAGGCGTGAACGTCGGTGGCGAGTCGGTGGTGGACGACGAGAGGGGCCTTGATGCCACCGCTCACCGTACACGGTCGACCGACACGTAGAACGTACACGGTCGATCGGCACGTAGAAGGGTTTTAGCCCCTCTAGCACCCAGATTACAGTATATCATGGCGACCTCCAATCGCGAAGACAACGACCGTTTCTCGTCGTATCGCGACCGATTCGACGCGCTCGATGCGACCATCGCATCGATAATGGACCGGTGGAGTATTCCTGCGTTGCGGGTCGCCGTCGGTGTGGTGTTCGTTTGGTTCGGCGCGCTGAAGGTGCTCGGTGTGTCGCCGGCGGCTGACCTCGTCGCCTCTACGGTGTACATCTTCCCGCCGTCGGTGTTCGTACCGATCCTCGGGGTATGGGAGGTACTAATCGGGATCTGTCTGCTCTATCCGCCGCTGACCCGTGTGGGCTTGTTGCTGTTGGCGTTCCAGCTACCGGGGACGTTCCTACCGATGGTGTTGCTCCCGGACGTCGTCTACGTCACTTTCCCGCACGCGCTGACCGTCGAGGGCCAGTACATTGTGAAGAACCTCGTGATCATCGCTGGCGCGCTCGTGCTCGGCAGCACGGTCAGAAGCGACCGAAAATCAGACACCTGAGTCGACCACACGGAGGACTGTCACGGTGGCGCGCGCCTCGTGAGCTCGCCGGAGGCGGGCTTGCGAGCGCGTGCGAGGGATGAAACGAGTCGCCAATGGCGACGAGTGAATCGGCTGGGGAGGGTGTGGCTAAAGAAGTGTCCGGGTGTCGCGCGGTCGTATCGATGACGCAGCTATCCTCACACTCGTACAGAATCGGCTGGAGAGGGTGTGGCTAAAGGAGTGTCCGGGTGTTTTGCGGTCGTGTTGATCACATAACTGCCGCCACAGATGTACAGAATCGGCTGGGGAGGGTGTGGCTGCAATTCGTGCCCGGATGTCCTGGACCGTCTCACTCACATCGCCGGCATCGTACACGTATTGCGAGGGGGTGGCTAATGGATGTCCGTGTGTCACGGAGTCGTGTTCGCGTTGTTCACGCAACCACCGTCTTTTTCACATCATCGGAGAGCAAATCGACCCAACACAGGTGACACGGATCCCGCTCGTGTGCCACGGTATTGTCACGTAGGGCGCCCACCAGACGCACCCCACTTCAGGCAATACATAGACGAGGAGATGCCGAGGACGACGGCCACAGCGAGCAGTGAAAATCCAAGTAGACTCCCACCAGAGAAGCCAACGATCGCAAACCCCACGATGGCCAAGACGACACTCGCGAGGATTCCGATCGTACCGAGACACTCGTCGGGACGAGGGATGCCGAAAAACGCGAACGGTTGCATCTTACCTACCCCTCTCTCCGGGGCGCCATCGATCAGCAGACCACACAGACGGCTCGGACTCGGCGGGGACAAGGCGGCTCATCACGGGTCACCACCAGACTGTTTGACTCACTACCACGAATGCGTATCGGGAATTCCCTGCACGAAAGAATCCCGTTACACCTCGCCGAGACGCCCGCTCACTCCACCCAAACCGTCTTTCGGTTGACGAACTCCTGGATACCGATCGCCGACAGCTCGCGGCCGTAACCCGAGTCGCCGACGCCGCCGAACGGCACACGCGGATCGGATTTGACCAGTTGGTTCACGTACACGCAGCCGGCGTCTATCTCGCGGGCGAGCGATTCGCCACGCTCGCGGTCGGTCGTCCAGACGCTCGCACCGAGACCGAAGGGTGTGTCGTTTGCGACCGCGACCGCCTCGTCTTCGTCGGCGACGCGGTAGACCGATGCGACGGGACCGAACAGCTCCTCGGAGTCAGCCGGGCAGTTCGCCGGTACGTCCGAAAGCACCGTCGGCGGGTAGTACGCGCCGTCGCGATCGAGGGGCTCACCGCCGGTGAGGACCGTCGCGCCCGCCTCAATACTCGTGGTGACTTGGTCGTGAAGCGTCTCGAGGAACCGGGGGCTCGCCTGCGGGCCGACGTCCGTCGACGGATCAAGCGGGTCGCCGACGGTCAGTGCCTCGGTCTCAGCGACGAGTCGATCGACAAACGCATCATAGACGTCGTCGACAACGACGAACCGTTTGGCGGCGATACACGACTGTCCGCCGTTCTGGTTGCGCGCCCACGCGCCGCGTTCGGCGGCCGTCTCAAGATCGGCATCATCGAGGACGACAAATGGGTCGCTCCCGCCGAGTTCGAGGACGGTCTTTTTCAGCTGATCGCCGGCTGTCGACGCCACGGCGCGTCCTGCCGGACCGCTGCCAGTCAGCGTCGCTGCCTGTACCCGGTCGTCGGCGATGACGTCGTCAACGAGATCCGAGGGTGCGAGCACCGACTGAAAAACGCCCTCCGGATAGCCAGCGTCACGGAACAGCTGCTCCAAGGCGAGCGCACAGCCCGGGACGTTCGAGGCGTGTTTGAGTACGCCGACATTCCCGGCGGTGAGGTACGGTGCCGCAAAACGGATCACCTGCCAGAACGGGAAGTTCCAGGGCATCACCGCAAGAACGACTCCGAGCGGGTCATACACCGTCTTGGCCGTGGTTCCGGGCGGACTCGCGTAGTGCTCAGCCGAAAGATATGCGCTTGCGTGCTGAGCGTAGTGTTCACACCCCCACGCACACTTTTCGACCTCTGCACGCGCCTGTGCGATCGGTTTCCCCATCTCGCGCGTCATCAGCTCGGCGTACTCGTCGGTTCGCTCCCGCAGGAGCTCTGCGACGCGTTCGAGGTGTGCTTCACGCTCGCGGATCGGGCGGTCGCGCCACGAGTCGAACGCCTCGTCGGCGCGCGAAAGCGCATCTTCGACGTCGGCTTCCGTGGCCGGCTCGTACGTCTCGACCGTCTCCTCGGTGGCCGGGTTCACCGCGGTGATGGAGTCCATGAATACACGCGGAACTGACGGGCGTCGGTGAAATAAACGTGTGTCAAGGGGCAACCGATAGTAGTCCCGCCCAAGCACCGAATCCCCCTGAATCCGGTCGACTACCGCGGGTAACGAATCCGTGACACTCGAGATGGGAATCACAGAGCGGGTGCATCCGAGCGTGGACAGTGTTATTGTATATGGTTACACCGAGGTCCAGTCTCGAGCGCCGTCACCGGCCTCGAACACCCCCGCCGGTTCCGCTGCTCACTCAGAACCGCTCGTGGATGTCCTGTCGGAAGAGATTGAGTTCGGCGACCGCTGTCGGCGAGTCCTGTGCGAGCGCGAAGGCGATCGCGTCGGCGACGTCGTCGACGCCCACAGTCGTCGACGGATCGAGCGCCTCGGCGTTCAGTTGGTCACGGAACTCCGAGCCGAACTCGGTGCGAACGCCCGTCGGGTTCACGATCGTGACGGCGACGCCATCGGGCCCGACCTGCCCGGCGACGCTCTTGGCGAATCCCCGAAGCCACCACTTCGAGGCAGCATACACCGGACTCGACGTGCTCGGATAGATACCCTTGTAGCTGCCGACGAACACGACCGTCCCGCCGTGCTCGCGCAGTGCGGGGAGCGCCGCACGGGTCGTATAAAAGGCTCCGTGGACGTTCGTCTCGGTCACTGCCTCGAACTGCTCGACCGGAAGCGCATCGACCGCGTCGGTGTGCTCCTCGCCGATACCGGCGTTGACGACGACGCCGTCCAGTCGCCCGAACCGTTCTTCGACCGCGGTAAACAGCGCTTCGACTGCCGCGCGGTCGGTGACGTCGGTCGGGACGACGGCGGTCTCGACGCCGGCCGACCGGCAGTCGTCGGCAACTGCCTCAAGTCGCTCGGCCCGCCGAGCCGCGAGCACGACGCGCGTCCCGTCGGCCGCGAGTCGGCGCGCGGTCGCTGCACCGATGCCCGCGCTCGCACCCGTCACGACCACGACAGGTGCATCGTCGGCCGTCTCGTCGGTGGCCGCTGACGCACTCATCGGCTTCTCCGGGAGACGCATCGATCGATTGTGTGAGTCACACTCATTGCTACGTCATCGAGGCCCAAAGACTGTCGGGGCCGGGCTCGCAACTGAGTCCCCACATCACCCGTTTGCCCCGGCCGCACACGACTGCTCGACAATCGGCCGACTCGTCGGCGACCCAGCCGGTCCACCGGCAGCGAACGACTGCGTGAACTGGATGACGGTCACTCGGTTGACTGACGCGTTGTGAAGCGACACAGTCCGCGCACAAGCCCAGTCGGCGTACCCGGTTGCGAGAGGACCGTCGGGAGCCGAACGACCGACAGCCGACATGAACTTGCGGTGGCGGACACTCGGATAGACGGTTCCATGGTCAGGCGACCGGTCCGCCGTCTCGCCCGCTATCCGGACCGTCGAGCCGTTCGCGAGCCGGACGTCCGTCGTGTACCAGCTGTACGAAGTCGTCGGGTCCGGCGCGTACAACCCCCACCGCTGCTGGTTAATTTGCTCGTCGTCGAGCCGGTCTGGTAGGTCGACTGCGCCGACGGTGCCCGCAGCGAAGACGAGCAGCCACACCAACACGATCCACCCGAACGCGGCCGCGAGGACTCGTCCGCCAGTGAGGGTTGTCTCCACGAGCGCGTCGCCAGGCGACCCGCCCTGCCGTCGCCGGAGTGTCACGAGGAGCCGACGCTCGACCGGCTGGCGACCGAGGCGGCCCAGCGTCGACGGGGACGGCCGCCAGCGACTTGGCGTCGACCGCAGGTGTCGGGCGAGCGTCTCCCATCCGGCCGTCGGCACGAACGCGAGCACCGCCGTCGTGAGCACGAGCGGAAACACACCCACCGAGACCGTGAGTGCCATCCCGGCGAACGCGCTCAGGTACGCTGCCACGCTCACGAGCCGATAGCGTCCCGCGGGGGCGAGCAGAAAGACGGGCGCACCGACGAGCAACACGACCCACCCGTAGGTGAGCGCGGCTGCGACCCCGGCGTGGTCGGCGACGGCGGCGCCGAGCGGGGTGGCGATCGCCGCGTTAGCGAGGGCGATCACGAGGGCGTCGCCGGCGTACCACGTCGACCCGGCGTGTTTTTCCACGGCGTTGATCGCGAAGACGACGAGCGGCTGTGCGAGGAGTGCGGTCGTCCCGGCGGTCGCGACTCGCTCGCGGGCCGACCGCCGACGCAGCGCGTCGACCGACCACCGCTCGCCGAGCGGTGTCGCGAGCGCGACGACGAGCAACACGCGGAGCAGCCGGTCACCACCGTTGAGTACCGCCGGATTGCGGACGTGAATCGAGAGTAGCAACAACAGCGAGAGCGCCCCGGTGAGTCGCGTGCGGTAGCCGAGCCCGAACGCGAGCGCGAGCACCCCCGCGACGAGAACGAGCAGCCACTGCACCCAGAGGGCACCAGAGAGCGCGTGAAGCGAGAGGCGAGCGAACTCACCGTACGCGGCCTCGTGGACGGCAAGCGGATAGACGCCCGCGTCGGTGTAGAACCGCTCCAGACTCCCGGCGCGCCAGACAAGGTCGACGAGGAGCGTCCCCGCGAGGCCGATTCGCACAGCCGCAAGCGACCGGGTATCGACGGTCACACGGGCTCGGATCACGCGGCGAACGGCCCGGCGGGCGCTCTCTCGGCGTGACTCAGAAGCGTCTGTGGGGACGTCGTCACTCGTTGACTGCGGCGCGTCGTCGGCCGTCGGGTCCGCCGAGCTCATAGGGTCTCGAACAATATCAGTGCGAGTGAGTGACTGATCACGTCGGGCAAACGTATAGCTGTTGGCGCACGATGGCGCGTCAACCCCCGCGGTACCAGGCCCGTCTGGCCGGGGCCGAACGCTTTTTGCAGGACCTGTGTGAGATATCCGCATGGAACTCCACGACGTCACCGATTCGGTCGAGGCTCGCCGCGACGAGCTCACCGCGCTCGCGCGCGACATCTGGGAACACCCGCAGACGGCGTTCGAAGAGACGTACGCCGCCGAGCGACTCGTCACTGCACTCGACGACCGAGGCTTCGACGTCACCGTGGGCGTCGGCGACGTCGAGACGGGGTTTCTCGCGCGGTACGGCGACGGCGATCCGGTCGTCGCGACGATGGGCGAGTACGACGCACTGCCCGGACTCTCACAGCGCGTGAGCGCCACGCGGGACCCGGTTGAGGCGGGCGGCGCCGGCCACGGTTGTGGTCACAACCTCTTCGGGGTCGGGTCGCTGGGAGCCGCGTTCGCTGTCGCAGATGCGATCGACGAGGGTGTCGCGGGGACCGTCGTGTACGTCGGCACGCCGGCCGAGGAGGCGGGTTCGGGGAAGGTGTACCTCGCCCGCGCCGGGGCGTTCGATGACGTCGATGCGGTTGTCTCCTGGCACCCTGGGTGGTACAACGCCCCGACGAAGGGGTCGTGTCTGGCCGTCGATAGCTTCACTGTGACCGCCGAGGGAACCTCCTCGCACGCGGCCGCGGCACCCGAGGCCGGCCGGGGAGCACTCGACGGGATCCAGCTGCTCAACACCGCCGTCGAGTACATGCGCGAGCACGTGCCCGACCCGGTCCGGCTCCACTATGTGATCACGAACGGCGGCGACGCCGCAAACGTCGTGCCCCCAGAAGCGGCGGCTGAGTACCTCGTGCGAGCGCCGAGCCGCGAGCTCGTCGAGACAGTCGGCGCGTGGTTCGAAGACGCGGCACGTGGCGCGGCGCTCATGGCAGACGTCGACGTCGAGGTGACGAAAACCAGTGGCGTGTACGGTGTTCGTCCGAACGAGGCGCTCGGCGACGCGATCCGCGAGACGATGGCCGAACTCGGCGGATTCACCGTCGACGACCCGCTGGCCGCCGACCTTCGTGCGTCGCTCGGCGACGTCTCCGAACAGCTCGCCGAGCTCGAGCCAGCCGACCGCGACCGGGCCAGTGAGGTCGCCTACTTCACCGAGCCTATCGACGCGGTCGACGCCGGAGCGGTCGGATCGTACTCGACTGACTCCGGCGACGTGAGCCAGCTGGTTCCGCTCGGGCGGATGACGACCGCGACGTGGCCAGTCGGGACGCCAGCACACTCCTGGCAGGCGGTCGCCGCGAGCGGTTCGACCGGTACTGAAGGGATGCTGTACGCCGCAAAGACGATCGGCGGAACCCTCCTCCGACTCCTCACCGACGAGGATCTCCGTGCATCCGTCATCGACGAGTTCGAGACTCGTGGCGGCGCCGACGGCTACGAGTCATCGATGCCGGCGGACGCCGACCCGTACGCTCTGCTTGGCGTCGAGCGTCCAACGTTCGAGCCAGGGATCGAGACGGCGCAACCGGGCGACACCGACGCGGGCGCGGCCGATAGCAACTGAGTCGTCAGTCGGCAGCCGTGGGCGAGACGCTCGGTGAGCCGGTGACGGTCGCCGCGAGGATGCCGATCGTCTGGCTGAGGCCGACGACACCGAGCCCGGCAGCGACCGCCGTCGGCGACCCGGCGAGCGCGACGGCGAGCGCCCCGACGACACACCCGCCCGCGCCCATGAGATACGCGCTCGCGGCCTGCTGTGCGCGCCGACCGGTGAGTGCGAGGCCGACCGCGGGCAAAAGGATCCAGCCGTACACGGCGATCGCCAACAGCGGCGTCGCGGGCACTGCAACCACGCCACTGCGCGCGAGAAACCCGGTGACACCGCCGAGCGTCACGGGCGTGCCAAGGAGGATGATCACCTTCCAGACTCGGAGGGCGCCGGCAGCCATCTCGCCGCGCGAGCCGACAAGGAAGGCCACGAGGAGGACACTCATCACGACATGTGCGACGAACAGCGCGTGTTCGGAGACGACGCCGACGACGGTGGCTGCGGCGACGAGCCACGCGGCCGGCACGAGCAGCGCAGGACCGTTCGCGCGGAGGATTCGAGACACGACTGTGACTGTGTCGGCATAAAATGTAAACACCCGTGTCCGTCGCGCGTCGGCGCAGAACCGACAGAGTGGTCGTCGATCGTTCGTTGAGTCGTCGATACGGACACTATGTGTACGGTCTTCGTCCGGTACAGAATACGATCGTCTAGCTATGTCCGTGGTAACTGCACACTCACAAGTGTTATAACTGGACCGACCGTTTGTCTGAATGCAATGGCAGAAGGCGAAGTTGACTTCTTCAACGACACTGGCGGCTACGGTTTCATCTCGACTGACGACGCGGACGACGACGTGTTCTTTCACATGGAAGACGTTGGCGGACCGGACCTCGAGGAGGGACAGGCGATCGAGTTCGACATCGAGTCGTCCCCGAAGGGCCCTCGCGCGAGCAACGTCGTTCGGCAGTAGACCCGACCAAGGCGGGTCGTCCGGCACGTGCCGACGACGGCTCTCACACGTTCAATTATAGCGTCTCCCGCACCGCGGACACAGTTCCGTCGCGGGGTAATTTCACACCGTGAGCGTGGCTGCGCCCGCAAAATACCGGGACGCGCTCAGATGTGTTGACCCCAGAGCCCACGCCCTTTCGACACCTCGACGTCGCCCTCGACGCGCGTTTGACACGCGAGTCGGACGTCGTGGCTCGGGTGATGCGGCGGGAGCCAGAGCCTAACCGACTCCTTTGTCGTCGGCTCGCTCACCTCTCCGTCGACTTTTACCGCACATGTCCCGCACGATCCCATCCCGCGGCAGTTGAACGTCTCGGACTTTCCGTTGTACACGGAGAGCCCGGCCTGTTTCAACACGTCACGCAGTATGTCGCCGTTCTCGCACTCGATCTCTTCGCCCTGGTAGGATACGGTGGGCATGTGACGTCATCGCGTACGCAGTCGACCCTCAAAGAGCCTGGCATCTACAGAGAAAACAAGGCGAGTGCCTCGGGGTCGTACGGAAATCTCCGATTTCCGTGATGACGAGACGCTTCGCGTCTCGAACCACTTGACCCCGAGGCGGTTCACACCGAAGGTAGCGTGAGCCCGAAGAGGAGCATGAACCGGCAATTCCACACGTGCGCCGGGCGTCCGACGTCGACGGGGCGTTTTTTACCCTCGGCACCGCAGGACGGGGTAATGGGACTCAAGTGTCTGCTCGGACACGACTATTCCGCGCCCGAAATAGAACGCGAGCGCGTCGAGGACGGTGAGGAGGTCGTTACGACGCTCCGGGAGGTCCAGACGTGTGCTCGCTGTGGCGAAACCCGAGTCGTCAGCGAGAACACCGAGGTTACGACGATGGCGCGGCTCACCGCCGAAGCAGAAACCGTCGGCGAGGGCGCAACACGGACAGAGACCCTATCGGGCGATCCATCGGCCGATAAACCGTCGACGGACGACCCGTCGACCGAAGAATCATCCACCAACGAGCCGGCATCGGTCGAGACGTCGGCTTCTTCGCGGACGGAGTCGACAACTTCAGATAATCCACCAGCATCGGCCGCCACGTCGGAGACAGACAAGGGCGTTGAGTTCATCAAGGAGACGGCCGAAAATGCGACGGCCGAGAACGCGACGGACAAGGACGCAACGGCTGAGAACCCGACGACCGAGAACACCACACCTACAGAGGAGAGTGCTGCAGACTCGACGACCGGCGACCAGGAGGACCCGGTCGACGACGGCGCCGAGATCCTCGAGTCTGAGCCGGCTGCAGACGACGAAGACGGTTCAACGACCACGGCGGAGGGAGCCGGTCAGCAGAACAGCCGTGAGCGCGGAGCGTGGCCGGCGGTTAATACGCCCGCAGATGAGTCCGCGGCGGCCGATGACGGCCAGCAGTCGTGGCCGACCCACGACGCCGAAGACGAGGGGTACAACGCGTCGGCGTCGAGCGGTTCGAGTGAGACCGACGACGAGACCGTCGCGTACGTCGGTGGGGCGGCGGCTGACGACCGCGCGGCGTCAACACAGGCCGATGCGGGCACCGGATTGACGCGTTCACGCGAGCAAGGTCACGGGGCTGTCGAGGAGACGCCGCTGCGCGGACCGACCGAGTACTACTGTCCGGCGTGTGGAATGACCACGGACACGGAGGGAAGCTCGCTGCGGGCCGGTGACGTGTGTCCGTCGTGTCGAGGGGGGTACGTCGCCGAGCGCTCCCGGTGACGGGAGGTGGTGTGTGGTCGGTCGACTGTCTCTGGCGTGACGGTTCAGGCGTGATACCCGCTTGGACGCGGGTTTTCGAGACGTAACTGGTTTACCCACCCCTGTCAAACGGTCGGCGCATGAAGGAGTACAAGATGCGTCGCGGGGAGCATCTCGACGATCGCATGCCGGACCTGAAAGGATCTATCGAGGCGTACTTCGGACCCGTAACGGGAAGCGAAGAATACGACGGAAATGACCTGTACGTGGTCGAGACGCCGGAGAATCCGGTATTCGACCGAATCGTCGCCGGCGCGGCGACGTACAGCGGCAAGAAAGACCGGCTCGCGGTTCACTTCGAGGAGCGACCGGCAGAAGACGTTATCGCCGAGGGGAACGCAGACGCCGCCGCGGACGCCGTCGACGCGAAAAACGAGTTCCTCCTCGAAGCGACCGGTCGAGACGCGAAGTCGCGCCGTGACTCCCTAAAGCGGGCCGTCGAAGACGACGCCCCGGACTACTGAGCGAACGCGACGATAGACACGATCAGGCCCACGGGACGTCGTCTTCACGAACGACCTCGTCGGCAGTAATCTCACTCACGCTGCAGTTGGCAAACGAGAGTTCGGTGAGCGAGCGGATCGGATCCAGCCCGTGGCGCTCGCCGACAAGCAGCCGTATCGGATTCACGTGTGTGACGACGGCAGTCGTCCCCGGTCGGTCGGTGACGTCCGCGGCTGCTGCGCGAACGCGCTCGTGGACCGCCGTCCAGCTCTCACCACTCTCTGGTGCGGTCGAGAGCGCGTCCGCCCCCGCCTCAAGGAGGTCAAAGGCTGGGTATCGCTCGAAGAACGTCGCAGAAGACAGCCCCTGGAAGGCGCCGAAGTCGCGCTCGCGGAGCCGCGGGTCAGTCTC
The DNA here is from genome assembly GCF_059623105.1 of Halorubrum orientale. Lineage (NCBI taxonomy): Archaea > Methanobacteriati > Methanobacteriota > Halobacteria > Halobacteriales > Haloferacaceae > Halorubrum > Halorubrum orientale. Next base: position 119,420 of record NZ_JBSPSR010000004.1, read on the forward strand.
GACGTCGGCGCCGACTGCCTCGGCGATCGCGGTTGCGGTCTCGTGTGTCCGTCGGAGATCAGAACTCACGATCCGGTCGACGTCGACGTCGTCGTTGGCTGCGAGAACAGCGCCGACCTGTGCTGCCTGCTCGTGGCCCCGGTCCGAGAGCGGCACCGGCGCCCAGCCCTGTATTCTCCCCGCCGCGTTCCACTGGGTCTCGCCGTGACGGATCAGCAGTGTAGACACGGTTGAATCTGGTCCCCCGGCGAGAAGTTGGTTTCGTTGGGTGAGCAACCGCCTGCCGTGTAGCCGGCAGACCAAGCGGAGCGTCCCCGCGGACGACACGCTCATACCGCTCCGCCGGATACTCGTGGAGGATGGCCGCACAGCCTATCCCGCCGTCGCTCGCCGAGGGGCTGTCGGAGACCGCGAGGCGGCTGCAGGCGGCTCGGCGTGCAGCGCTCTCAGCACTCGACGTCGAAGAGACGAGGTGGGAGTACGCCGGGCGCACGTGGTCGTGGCCTGCCGGCGAGGCCCGGACATACTTTCACGAGCTCGCACCCGGCGAAGAGCGGGTACTCGAGCGGGCAGACGAGCGGTACGGCGTGCGACGCGTCGGCGTGGGCACCGGGCGCGTCGCCGTCGAGCTCCCGGCCGATACGGTCGAGGGCGACGAGCCGCACATCGCGAAGCTTGCACGGTACGGCCCTTCCGCTGAAATGGGTGCCGGGAAGCCACAGAACCGCCGAGAGCAAGCGCTGTGGGCGAGTGTCGGTGAACACCCATTTCTCCCCGTGCTCGCGGCCGACGACGACGGCGACTGGCTCATGATGCCGCACGCGACGGTTCCGCCACCGCAAGCAGATCGAGAGATGGCACTGTCCCTGATTCGACGAGCGCTCGCCGCACACGACGAGGTGTTCCACTACGACGAGCTCAAACCGGAGAACGTCGGCCACTACGACGACCGCTACTGGATCGTCGACTACGGTCGGCCACCGGGAGAGCCGCGGTTCGTCGACCCACCGTGAGGGCGGGGAGGTGACTCGACCGAACCGTCCCGGTTAAGTGTCGACAAACTCCTGGTATCGCTGATGGCGTACTACGTGGGCGTCGACCTCGGCGCCACGAACGTCCGGGCGGTCGTCGGCGACGAGACGGCGAGCGTGCTCGGAGCGGACACGCGCGAGACGCCTCGTGGACCGACCGGTATCGCCGTGACCGAGGCGGTCCTCGAGGTGGTCCGGACGGCCTGCCGCGAGGCAGGCATCGAACCCCGTGCGGTCGTCGCCGCCGGAATTGGGTCGATCGGGCCGCTCGATCTCGCCGCTGGCGTCGTCGACGGCCCGGCGAACCTCCCGGACTCGGTCGAGCGAATCCCGCTCGTCGGTCCGGTCTCACAGCTGCTCGAAACCGAAGACGTGTACCTCCACAACGACACCAACGCCGGGGTTATCGGCGAGCGGTTCCACGCCGAACAAAATCCCGACGATATGGTGTATCTCACCATCTCCTCGGGCATCGGTGCCGGAGTCGCCGTCGACGGCGAGGTGCTTTCTGGGTGGGACGGGAACGCCGGCGAGGTCGGCCACATGACGATCGACCCGAGCGGCTTTATGACGTGCGGCTGCGGCCTCAATGGCCACTGGGAGGCGTACTGCTCGGGCAACAACATTCCGGCGTACGCCAAGGCGCTTCACGCCGAGGACCCGGTCGAGACGAGCCTTCCGATAGACCAGCCCGCGTTTACCGCCGCAGACGTCTTCGCGGCGGCCGACACCGACGCGTTCGCCGATCACGTCGTCACCCAACTCGCCCACTGGAACGCGATGGGGATCGCCAGCGTGATCCACGCGTACGCCCCGCTCGTCGTGAGCGTCGGCGGCGCGGTCGCGCTCAACAACCCGACGCGCGTCCTCGATCCAGTTCGTGAGAAGCTCGCGGACATGGTGTTCATCAACGTCCCCGAGATTCGGCTCACCGAACTCGGCGATGAGGTCGTTGTCGAGGGGGCCCTCGCGAGCGCACTCACCAGAGGGACCGGCGACCGGTCGCGGGTCGACACCCCGCCGTGAGCGAGTGGTGAGCGGTCACCGCGTGTCGTCCGACGTCGACCGGTCGTCGTCTGGGCCTGGGTCGGTGTGCTCGTGTGCCGGTGTGTCGGCCGATGAGGCCGCATCCCTCATCGCAGACGCATCCGTGGTCTCGGGGGTCCCCGCATCGTCGGCCGTCTCCAGAGACGACGCCTGCACCGCGTCGAACGTCCATGCGGTGAGGTCGTGTTCGGCGTTCGGCTGCGAGTCAGTCGCCGCGTGTGAGCCTGCCACCGTTGGGTCGACGGCGCCTGGTGTCTGTGTCACGTCTGGGTCGTCGGGGAGTGCCGGCACGGATGATCGCTTGCTCGTGTCACCGGACGATGTGGCGGCATAGCCTCGATCGGTGGCGCGCACCGTTCGAAACGCGTCGCGGTAGCGGCGCAGCTTTCGGAGTAGGATCAGCCCGAACGCGCCCTGGAACCCAACGACAAAGACGAACAGTGCCGGAAGCTGTGAGAGCCCGAGTGCCGTCCCGAGAACCGTCGTCGCCGGGCCGACCAGCGTGTTGTACAGTCCGTGGATCACGGCGGCGATGAGGATGCCTTTGAGTACGATCGGGCCCCGCTGCCCGGGATTGAACTTCGCCAGTCCGAGGTAGTAGCCGGCGAACGCCGAGTAGACGACATGGCCGGGACCAGCGAGCGCACGGAGGGCGGTGATGCCGTCGCCGGCACCAAGTGCGGCGAGGCCGAGGCTAAGCTCAGCGAGCTCGACCGTCTGAGCGATATACAACAGGTTCTCGATGACGGCAAAGCCGAGCCCGGCTATCGCCCCGTACACCGCACCGTCGATCACCGCATCGAATCGGACGTCGACGTATGCATACAGTCGCACCGCGAGGAGCTTCACTGACTCCTCGACCGGCCCAACGATGAGAAAAAAGAACAGAACGGAACCGGCGAATCCCAGTGGGGTAAAGAACGGACGGGTGACGCTGTTGAACACCGCCGCAAACGTGGCGGTCAACACCGACAGCAAAAACGTCACGACGAGCAACGACAGCGGCTCCCCATCGGTCACATCCGAGACGTATACGTACGCCGCGAGGGCGAACGCCGGGATCGCCGACAGCGAGACGAGTGCAGCAACGGCCGGATCGAAGAGCAGACCGACCCCGACCGATGCGAGGATACCGAGGAGGATCGCGGCCGCGAGCACTACCACGACCGCCTTCACAGACCGTGTCAAGAACCAGTGGAGTGCGACCACCACCGCGTCGAGCCGGGTTCGCTTCTCCCACGTGGCGACGTCGTACAGATCGTAGCCGTCGTCGGCCGCGCGCTCGACGGGATCTGATCGCGAACCCATAGCAATTGATTCGCTGGCATCGGCCTTAAGCGGTCCCCAAGGATCGCATCGATGCCGGAGGGTCCAAGCGGCCGGGCGTCGAACGACGTCTATGCGAGGGTTCGATAGAGACCAGTCGACGTCCCACGACGAGAGAGGTGACTCGGCGTGAACGCACGGATTCGTGGCATCTACGCCACGGCGCTCACCCGCCTCCTGCTCGACGAAGACCACGCCGTCGTCGACGCATCACCGCCGATTCGTCGCCGCTTTGACACCAACTTCCCAGCCGGGCCACCGTCACTCGTTGTCGAGACGACCGATACCCGCCAAGGCGTCGGACTGCGAGGAGCCGACGCGGACGTGACCGCAGCGAGAGCACTCCTTACCGACGTCGGCGTCGATGCGGTGGCGTGGGTCGACCCAACCCCGCCTGGAGCCGTGTTCGATGCCGAGGTGACGGCAACCAACGAGCGCGGCGCCGTCGTCGCGCTCGGCGGGACCGCCGACCACGAGGGGTTCCTCCCGTATCGAAACGTCGGCCCGCGCATCGAGACCGGCGACGTCGTCTGCGTGCAAGTCCGCACGTCTGTCCCACCGTGGACAACCCGACGACCGACGCTCGGAACCGGGTTACGCGTCGACACCGGGCTCGTGACGCTCGAGCCTGGCGAGGGGACGCAAGTGGACGCCCGCGACGACGAGGCGGCCCGCGAGCTGGTCGGCATGCTCGACCTGCTCGGGATCGAGCCACCGAGTGGGTGGCGTGCGGTGTGGGGGCCAGCTGCCCTTGAGGCGGAGACGGAGGTGCTCGAGGGCGCCATCGACCGGGCGGCCGACGAGACAGCGCGGCTCACGACCGCGATCGACGACGCGTCGTCGGGGGAGCCCGATCCAAGCGCGGTCACTGGCGTGCGCGACAATGGGTCGACAGCTCGGGAGGGAGCGCTCGCCAGACCGAGTGCCGGTGCGTGGGTCTGGTTCGGCCGAGAGTCTCGGTTCGAACTCGATGCGGTCCGCAGTCGGGTGACGACGACGATGCCCGGCCATCACCGGATCAAGGCCGGGGCTGCTGCCGCGTCCGCGGGCGTCGACTTTGCCGAAGCGGTGTGTGACCCAGACCAGGACGCTGCGTTCCCGTTCGCGGCGGTTCGTGAGGCCTTTGGGCCGGCGGTTGGGGACGTACTCCGGATCGAACACGGTAAGCCCGACGGGCGACGCATCACTCTCGGTGAGGGGACTGTGACGGCGATCGACGCCGAGACGGTGACCGTCGAACGCGAGATGAGCCCGGGGGGCCGCTACGACGGGCTCGACACTCCGCGCAGAGCGGGCGACATCGCGGTGACCAAGCTCGCGGAAGGGCGATGGTGGTACCCGACCACGTACCGGGGCACGGATGGAACGGTACGAGGTACGTACGTCAACGTTTGTACGCCGGTTGAGGTGTTCCCGAAGGCGGCACGGTACATCGACCTCCACGTCGATGTTATCAAGCACCCGGACGGACGGGTTGAGCGGGTCGACGACACAGAACTCGACGAGTCAGTCGAAGCGGGTGACACACCGAACGCGCTCGCAGACCGCGCACGGTCAGTCGCAGCAGCGCTGGAAAACGCGCTGTGAGGCGGTCACACGTGGGTGTGCATGGTGAGCCGGTCGCGGCAACGAGACGCGCTGGTCGCAGCGACTAGAAGTGGTTCGCAGCGTCGGTCTCGTACTTGAGATCACCGCCGCGACCTCCCTCAACGGTGGAGGCGCCCTGGTCGCCCGAGGAAGGGACTCGGACCGTCACGTCGGTAACCTCTTCGAAGTCCATGATCAGATCGCGACGGATGTTCTCGGCGGTGATGTTCGAGACGCCACACCCGGAGCAGCCGCCCCCGAGCTCGACGACGACCTCACCCGTGTCGGGGTTGGCCTCACGCACGACGCTCGTGCCGCCGTGCATCTGGATGATCGGCATCTGTCCGGTCATCCACATCTCGATCCGTTCCACGAGGCTCTCGTCTGTCATGCACACCTATTCACGCCCGGCCCTTTGGAAGGTTGCGGTTTGGCACTCGTTCACAGCGCCGAAACGAAGTATATCACCGATGATAGGTGACGATCACATGAACGCCGAGCAGGCGTCAGCGCTCGGCGTCGCTGCGTGTGGTCTCGCCGTTTTTCACGCTCGTGTCACCATCACCCGTGTCGTCGTGTCCGTGGTCTCTCACTGCGTCCGAACTCGCGGCGCTCGGGAGCTGGGTGGGATCTGCTGGCGCTTCGCCGTGAACCGAATCCTCGCGCTCTAAGGCGTACAACAACGGACCAAGCGCGATAATTACTAACACACCTGGAAGCGGCGCGTCGGGAACGGCAAGCGCGGTCGCCACGCCCGCCCCGGTGGTCCCCGCGACCAGTCCGGCCCACAGCGCTGGTGACCCGGCATCAACGTTGATTCGGCCGGCGTCCCAGTACACGAGTCCGGCGACGGCGACGAGTGCGACCGCACCGGTGGCGAGTGTCCCCGCCGAGCCCATGATCAAGGGCACAGGATCGATCACTGATGTCGGCAACGCGGGTGAAACGGTGGGGAGTGACACAGGGGGAGTTCGGGCGAACAGTGAAAAAGCGTGTCGTGGCGCGTCAGGGCGCCTCGCCGGTCTCGATGGTGAACGAGTCCCGCGGATAGGCGACACAGGTGAGGGTGTAGCCGTCTTCCAACTCGGCCTCTTCTAACATCTGCTGGTTATCGTGTTCGAGGTAGTCCTCAGAGGGGCCGTCAGCGACGCGGCCAGCACACGAGACACACTGTCCCTGTCTGCAGGCGTACGGGAGGTCCCAGCCGTGATCCTCGCCCTGCTCGAGGATCGTCTGGTTGTTCGCAAGCTCGATTGTCTCGCCTTGTTTGGCGAACTCGACGTCGAAGTACTCGATCTCGTCTTCGGGGATGTCGGCCGGTCCCGCGCTTACGGCGCCACCTTCTTCGAGTTCGCCTTCGCCAGCCTCGCCGCCAGCGGGGATCGCTCCGCCACCGCCGCCACCACCGAGCGCCCGGTTACCGGGCTCGGGGAAGTCGGTCTCAGGCAGCGACTTCGCGCGGCGTTCGAGGATCTCATCGGAGATGTCACCGGTGGGCTCCCACCCCGTTCCTTTGAGCGTACTGACGAGCACGACCGTCAGCGTCGCGATCGCTGCGAGCGCGATCGGCAGTGGGCTAAACATACCAATCGGTATGAAGAGGTGGTTTAATACCGTTTTGATCGGGCCAACTGTCCGAGAACACGACGAAACGGCGTCGAGCCGGTGGTCGGCGATCACGCTCTCGGCTGTGAAGGCGCATCCGCGTCGCGTGGAGCGGTCCATTTATCGCTTGGCCGGTCGATCGAGACGATATGCAGGTGAAATCCCGTCACCACCTCCGGAGCGACGAGGTCACGGCGATCCGTGAAACGGTCGCCGACGCCCTCGACGTCAACCTCGACGGCGACACGTTCGAGCTCGTCGAACTCGAAGACGTCGATGTCGATCTCGTGCTCGTCGACGACCAGCCACTCGTGTTCTACGTCGACGAGGAACCATTTCTCACCGTTCGTGGTGCGAACGCGCTTGAGCCGAGCGCCGGTGTCGTCACCGTCGACGCGGGCGCGATTTCATTCGTCTCAGACGGGGCAGACGTGATGCGCCCCGGTATCGTCGAAGCCGACGCCAGTATCACAGACCGTGACCTCGTCGTTGTCGTCGAAGAAACCCACGGGAAGGCGCTTGCCGTCGGCCGCGCGCTCACCGACGGGGACGCGATGGTCGGCGACAGCGGAAAGGTCGTTTCATCGATTCACCACGTCGGCGACGAGCTGTATCAGTTCACGGCGTGACCCGCTTCCGCCGACACCGTCTCACTCTGCCTCTGTGGATGGCTCAAGTTCGAACGCGACCGTTACTTCGGCCTGATACTCGCGAGCCCCGTCCGCGAGCTCGACGCCGAGTTCGTCGACTTCCGCCCAGTACACGTTTTCTAGGGTGGCCTCGGCGCGATCGATAGCGGCGTCGGCGGCGGCGTCGAAGCTTTCCTCGCTCGTTCCGATCAACGTGATCTTCTTGAATGTCATGGGGTACCACGTCCAGCGAATGCGTGTCGATTGCTGAACATGTTTGGAGTGGGCCCCAGGGAGCATATAGATTCGGGAGGCTGTCGTCGGTGTGTCGGCCCGACGACGCGTGCTACACCCTCGATTCCGCCATGACTGGGTATTAGTACATCGGGGTCTAGTGTGGAGGTGATGGGAATCGGGCGTCTACTGGCGAAGGGGGGTGCAGCGGCGCTCGTCGTCGGGATGATTGTCGCGTTCTTTCCGGTGGTCGTCGCGCTCGCCGTCGGAACGAACTGGCGAGGGACTGCTGACGGACTCGGTGGGCTCCCGGGGATTAGTCACGACGCGCCTGTGTCGACTGCCGTCGCCGGCTTCGGGTATGGGGTCGTCTGCTGGGCGCTGTTGTTCGTCGGCGGTGCGGGTGCACTCGGGGTCGAACTCGGCGACGTCGACGACTCGATACCGGCTGTTTCTGGCACGGAGCCACCCGCTGACAGGCAGGCAACTGTCGTCGAGGTCGTCGATGGCGACACGGTCGACGTGGAGTTTGCCGACGGGTCATTCGACACCGTTCGACTGCTCGGGGTCGACGCACCGGAGACACGCGGCGAGACGTATCCGTCCGAGTTCGAGGGAGTGCCGAACGACGCGGTCGGCCGTCGGTGCCTGACCGAGTCCGGAGCGGCCGCGACCGCGTTCGTCGAGCGCGCGGTCGAAGACGAGACGGTCACTATCCGGTTCGATGCATTAGCCCCGACCAGAGGCGATTACGACCGACTGTTGGCGTACGTCGTCGTCGACGGCGAGCGTCTCAATCAGCAGCTGGTCGCGGCCGGCCACGCCCGTGTCTACGAGTCGGCGTTCGAGCACGCCGACGCGTTCGACGCCGCGGAGATGGACGCACGATCGACAGGGGCCGGTCTCTGGGCGTGTCAGCGCGAGACAACGTGAACCGTCTGTGTTGGTCGCTACAGTGGCTCCGTGACGGACACGACCGCGTGACACACGGACACATGTTTCAGCCACACCCTCCCCAGCCGATTCTGTACGATCGCTGTGGTAGTGTCTGTGTGCACACGACCGCGTGACTCCCGGACACCAATTACCGCCACACCCTCCCCAGCCGATTCTGTACGATCGCTGTGGTAGTGTCTGTGTGCACACGACCGCGTGACTCCCGGACACCAATTACCGCCACACCCTCCCCAGCCGATTCGCGAGTCGCCGCAGGCGACTCGTTCATCCCTCGCACGCGCTCACGGGCACGCCTCCGGCGACCCGCGAGGCGCGCGCCACAGCAGGTGGGATCAAGATGTCTTGTTCACGGGCTGCCTGGGGCCCCCTCCATCACCGAAAAGTCGTCACCGTCGTCGTCGACGCCGATAACCGCCCAGTCGTACGGCGGTTTCACCTCGGTCAGGTGCTGCTGGAGGTCGGCTGCGTTCTCGATCCACGTCACGAAGCACCGGAGTCGGGGTGTCTCGCCGCCATCTGCGAGATACGGTTCGAGCTCGTCGGTATCCATACACAGCGCGGTAACAAGCACGCGCCGCCACTTTCGTTCCGCGACGAACTCGCGTCCGTCTGTTGAGACGCTGTACCCGAGCTCGCGGAAGACGTCTCTGGCCTCCGTCGTCGGTGGGATGCTCGCAGTGGCCATCTACGCAGCGATTCGGCGCTATCCGTGATAAACTTTCGCACGGTTCTCAGAACGGAGCAGCCGGCGTCCTTGACGGCTCACTCGTGGGCGGCGTCCCACTCGTCGGGCTTCCGTTGATTGCCACACGCAGTACACTGGATCCGGCCCATCGTGTCCATCGCGGTGTCGAGCGAGCCACAGTGCCCACAGGCGAACCCCCACCGATCACGGCCGGCTTCGTCGGCGAATACGATATAGAACGGACCAGTTGCTCCGCGTTCAGTCCGACGTCGGTCGACGTACACGCGCTCCCCGTCCGCCGTTGTCGAGGCCTCAAGGCTCATCGAGAAGTCACCAACGGTGAGTATAGAGCAGCACAGGAGTCGCGTCGCCACGCATCCACAGTCACGTTCGGAACGACTCGCCACAGCCACATTCAGAGACCACGTTAGGGTTCTCGACGTGGAATCCAGCGGCCTGCAGTCCGCTTTCGTAGTCGAGTTTGCTACCGCCGATGTAGTTCTGACTCGCTGGGTCGACGAACACCCGAAGGCCGTGGTGTTCAACGACGAGGTCGTCGGCCTCCGGCTCCGTGTCGAAGCGCATCCCGTACGAGAGTCCCGCACACCCACCCTGCTGGACGAACAGCCGCAGCCCGGACTCGGTAGTGTCGAGCCCCTCGCTTTCGAGGAGTGAGAGAGCCTCCTCGGCCGCCGACGGGGTGACCTCGATGGCAGGGACGTTGCTTCCGTTCGCTGATTCGGCACTCATGACCCCGAGGTATCAGTCACACAGACAAAACCCTAACGGTGTGAAGTAATCGCACGATCGGTGGCACGACTCGGCGCCCAGGCTGCCTTCGCGAGCCGGTCAGTCGGCGGCGTCGACCGCCGTGTCGCCAGTCGTGTCGTCTACCACATCGTCTGTGCGAAGCGCCACGCGTAGTCCGGCTTCGGCGACGTTGACGCCGTATTCGATCGTTCGAGTGATGCTGTCTAGGACGGTGGCGAGCACGTATCCGTCCGCGAGGCCGCGGTCGTACAGCTCCCGATCGAGACGTTTCGTCTCAGCGCGTAACGCGTCCGCCTCCGTCACGACCGCGCCGAGTGCCCGCGGTTCACAGCCACCGAGCGTTTCGGTCACCGACAGGCGAACAACGTCACGCGCGTCGGCCGCAAGCTGATCGAGGTCATCTGCGACGGCCTCTGACGGCGGCGTCTCGACCGTCGCCGCTGCGTCGGCAATCTTGCCCGCGTGATCGGCGACCCGCTCGAGCTGTCGAGCGACGGTGTAGTGGTCGAACGGAGTGAGTGTGCCATCGACGGGTGCGGGGACGGCGACGAGTGACCGGTGGAATTCGCGTGCAAGCAGCCCGAACAATCGGTCGACCGTGTCATCTTCGTCGGCTACCCGTCTACCCGCCGGGCCATCGGCGTCGAGTGCTGCCGTCACGGCTGCCTCGTGCATCTCCAGCGTCCGGTCACGCATGCGGTCGAGGGTCCGTTCTGGCGGGAGATCGGCGACATCAAGCATCGTTCGGGCGACGACCGTCCGCTCGGTCTCTTCGGCAATCTCGAGCCCAATAAAGCCGCTAACTGCCTCGCGGATCGCCGCCCGGGCCTGCCGATCCGGCGATCCCTCGACGCAAACCGTATCCGCCCCCGAGACGTATGCGGCCGCGACGAGTCTGGCGATCCCGGCTGGGGCGTGGCGGGCGGCGGGCACGGTTACGGTCCGGTGGTCGGTCTCGGCGCTTGGCCGCGTAAGGACGAGTCGTTCGTCGCGAGGATATAACGTCACCGAGTCGCCGATCTCGAGCGACCGCTCGTTCGCCCACGTCTTCGGCAGCGAAACCGTATACGTTGTGCCGCCAGTGAGCTGTACCTTCCGCTCGTAGGACTCGTACTCGTCGGTCATCGGTCTCTCCGGTTGTCGGCCGTCTCTCCGAACGTCCCGGTCCGATCGGATCCCATACCCATCGGTTCTAAACGGACAACCCTGTACCCTGCTATGTGGGTTACGTCCGCCTCGGGTGATCTCGTGAGAGACATAGAGCCGCGTCTAGCGATCAGGAGCCAACAGAGAACTATATAGCAGCGGACGGAGCGCGTCGACCTCCGCGTCGAAACGTCCGTCGGCTCACGCGGTGATGAGTGTGACGAGCTCGTCGAGGCTCTCGACTTCGACGGTGGGTTCAACGTCGAGGTCGACAGCGGCATTATGTGCCCGCCTGATAAAGACGCTCTCGAGTCCAGCACGCTCAGCAGCGAGAACATCTGTTTCCCGATCGCCGACGTAGAGGCCCGTCGAGACGCCAAGCGCGTCGAGCGTCTCGTTCAGGTAGTGCGGGTCGGGCTTACGTCGCCGATAGCCGTCGGGGCCGAGATCGCGACCCCGGGCGACGCCGAACGCAGAGAGCCGGAAGTGGTCGACAACGAACTCGACAGTTGGGTGGTAGTTGTTGCTCACGAGCCCGACTGACGTGTGGTTCGCTAGGCGATCGATCGCCTCCACGTCCGGGTAGAGTCCGCGGCTGCCGGCGGCGAGCCGGGCGACACCGCGCGTTGCGCTGCGCATCTCGCGCTCGTGAAAGAGCGTCGGCGCGTCCACGCCAACGCTCGCGCAGGCGGCACGAAACGCCTCGTCGTAGCCGTCAGAACCGAGCGCGTCGTAGTGGTCGTCTGGAACGGTCAGTCCGCGATCGGTGAGCACGTCGTCGAGTGCGCGCCGGTGGACAGCTGGGTCCGTCCCTCGGCCCTCGAGGATCACCCCGTCCATGTCGAACAGCACCGCCTCGTACGCACTGGAGCCAGTGTCCTCACCGCCATTGTCGGTGTCGTGTGCCGTCTCGTCGGTTCCGTCTTCCGTGTCGTCCATGTCGTGTGTCGTGGCCATGTGTTCGAATGGGTGTGGTGGAGTGTGGTCAGCGGACCTTCCGTCGGGCGTACGCGGAGATACCTTCGCTCACGACGACGACAGCGAGGATAGCAAACAGTAGCGCAGAGACGGTTCGCCACGCGAACGAGTCGATGGCCTCGAACAGCTGGACACCGATCCCGCCGGCGCCGACGAAGCCGAGGATGGTTGCCGCGCGGACGTTGATGTCCCAGCGGTACACCGAGATACCGACGAGCGCCGGCTTGATCTGTGGCACGATGCCGTACACCAGCAGCTGGAAGGGACTCGCGCCGGTCGCTCTGACTCCTTCGACCTGTCCGAAGTCGATCTCTTCGATCTCCTCGCCGAGCAGTTTCCCGACAAATCCGATAGACCGGACAGCCGTTGCGACTGTTCCGGCGAGCGCCCCCGGGCCGAACATCACGACGAAGAGCAGTGCCCAGACAATCGTGTGAACCGACCGCGAGACCGTGACGATGAGCTTCCCGAGCGCGTAGGTCGCTCGGTTTGGCGTCGTGTTCTCGGCGGTGATATACGCGACGGGCGCTGCCATCAACACCGCGGCGATCGTGCCGACGACGGCGATCTGGATCGTCTCGGCGAGCGGCCCAACCGCGTTCGGGAGATACCCCCAGTCGGGCGGGTACATTCGTCCAAGCAGGTCACCGGCCTGCGTCGGCGCGGTGGTTACGTATCGGAGACTGATGTCAAGCCACTCCCAAGAGCCGACGACGACGGCAGCGGCAATAATCACGCTTCCGATGCGGAAGAGCCGCTCGCGGGCGTCAAATCGGCGCCATTCGGATGAAGCGCCTGCCATCACTGAACCCTCCGCCGAACGACCGCGCTCACGAACTCGGCGACCAACACGACGAGAATGATGGCGATCAGGATCGCTGCCACGTAGTCGTACTCGTATCGGGAGTAGGCGCGTTGGAGGAGCACGCCGAGTCCCCCGGCACCCACGATCCCGACGATCGTGGACGACCGGATGTTGATGTCCCAGCGGTACACCGCAAGGCCGGCGAACCGCGGAACAACCTGCGGCACAACCCCGTAGACCACGCTCTGAAACCGGGTCGCCCCGGTCGCCCGGACCGCCTCAACGCTACCCATGTCGACGTCTTCGAGGTCCTCAGCGAATAGCTTCGAAAAGAACCCGATTGTCTTGAAGCTGATCGCGACGATCCCCGCGAGCGGGCCGAACCCGAGCGCGATGACGGCGATGATCGCGACGATCAGCCCGTCGATGGCGCGCGTGACACTGATGACCCCGCGGCTCAAGTAGTATATCGGACGCGGCGAGAGGTTCTCCGCCGCCCCGAACGCAACTGGCAGACTGATCGCGATTCCGGCGACGGTCGCGACCATAGCCATCGCGATCGTCTCGATCATGCGGTCGAACAGTCTTAGCGTGTATTCGCTGCCGGTCTCCGGTGGCAGCATCGACTCGACCAACTCGTAGCCGTAGCCGAGTCCCGAGAGGAACCGCCTGGGGGTGATCTGTAGACTCGCCACCGACCAGACGACGAGTGCGAGGATGGCTCCGTACACCGCCCACTTCGTGTATCGGTTCCGGAACGCGGTCGGCCGTTGCCACGTCCGTCGGTCGGTCGGCGTGGCCGATCCGGTCGCCATCGGTCAGTCCTCCGCCGACAGCGGCCGTTGCTCGGGACGGTGATCCGTCGGCTCGGTTCCGGACGGCTCGCTCGTGCCGACCGCGGTCGCCGACTCCGGCGGCTCCTCGCCCCGGTAGATGACCCCCTTCGACTCACTCGTGAGGTCGGCGGCCGGTCCGTCGAAGACGAGTTCCCCGTCGTGAAGCCCAAGGATCCGATCGGCGTACTTCTCGGCTAGGTCCACCTCGTGGATGTTAATCAACACCGGCACGTCGCGATCGACGGCGATGTCCGTCAGCAGCTCCATCACGTCCCGCGATGTCTCGGGATCGAGACTCGATGTCGGCTCATCGGCGAGAACGATCGTCGGCTCCTGGACCACCGCGCGGGCGATCCCGACCCGCTGGCGCTGGCCACCGGAGAGTTCGTCGACGCGTTTGTCTTCCATACCGTCAAGCCCGACGAGGTCCAGCAGCTCGTACGCCCGCTCCACGTCCTCTGGCGGGAAGTTCCGGCGGAGCGCGGCCCAGTTCGAAACGTAGCCGAGCCGGCCCGAGAGCACGTTCTCCATCACGGTGAGCCGTTCGACGAGGTTGTACTCTTGAAACACCATCCCGATGTCTCGGCGCGCGTTCCGCAGTTCGTCGTCGTCCAGACCGGTCAGCTCGCTGTCGTCGAGGAGGACGCGCCCCGTAGTCGGCTCCACCAACCGGTTGATACAGCGGACAAACGTGCTCTTGCCCGCGCCACTCGGTCCGATCATCGCGACCACCTCGCGGCCGTCGATCGTCACGGAGACGTCAGACAGCGCCGTGTCACCAGTCGAATACGTTTTTCCGAGATTTTCCGTTTCGAGCATGGACTACAGGTTCCCGCTCTCGTACTCGACGCCGTTGTACCGCTGGATGACCAGGATGTCGTTAAACACCTTTTTGTAGTCGATCGGGATGTACTCGGCCTCGCCGGTTTCCTCCGCGTAGTCGGTCCCCGTCCAGTCGGTCCCGATGGTCGCTTCCTTGATCCCCTCGACGATGTCGGGATGGAGGTCGTACCGGTGGACCATCGGACCTGGTGGGAATGGGTTGCTCGCCCAGACCACTTTGAAATCGTCGTAATTTATGTCCTCTGTCGACTCGATGAGGTCTTCGAGACACGTACTACAGATCGGGCCGGCGTCGTAGTCGCCCACGGCGATCCCGCGGCCAGACTGGTCGTGGCCACCCGAGAACTGCACCTCGTAGTCCTCTCCCGGCGTCACGTCGAAGTACTGGTCGAACAGCGCAGAGGGTGCCTGGTTGCCGGAGTTCGACGCTGGCTCGGTGTGGGTGACTTCGACGTCGTCGCGGGCGAAGTCCTCAACCGACTGGATGTCATCCTCATCAGCGCGGGTGATCGCCAGTAATCGGTAGCCGAACTGGCCCGTGGGACTGACAGGGTCCGCGAACGGAACGACACCGCCGAGGTTGACACCGAACGCCGACGTCCCGGTCGAGATGTCGCCCAAGTGTCCGCGCCCTGCCCGGAACGCTTCGACCGTGGCCGCGTTCGAGTCGACCGGCTGCCACTCCACCGACCGGCCGGTCGTCTCCTCAAGCCGGTCTAAAAGCGGCTGGATATTCTCTTGGAACTGTGCTTGGCCGGACTCGCCGGGCTTGTCGACATAGATGAGTGGGTCGGGGTCGACCCAGTCGTTCTCGTCGTCGGGGAGCTCCTGTGGCGGAGCGCCGTGGGCGATCTCGTCGACGTCCTGGTTCTGCATGTTCTCCAGATCCGTCTTGCTTCCCTGGAAGTAGTCGTTCTCCGCGACTGCCGTGAGCAGGTAGTTGTGCTCCTCCCAGTTGGGGTTCGCAGGGTCGAACGCCGAGGTGTCCGTGAGCATCGGGTCGCTCGACCCGCCGTTGCTTCCGTCGGTATCGCTTTCGAGCCCCGCGCCGGCCTCCTCGCTTCCGCCGCTCTCGCCACTCCCACCGGTACCCGTACAGCCGGCCAGTCCAGTCACGCCGATGGCGCCACCAGTCAAGAGGAATCGTCGTCTCGAGCTCGAGTTCGTCGGTCTGCCGGAGTCGTCTGCCATTTCGGATGAACCATTCGAAAATTTCCGTATGAAGCCTGCTATGAGCCGTACGAGCCGCTCGCGACAACCACGGAGTGGATCGAGCGAGTCCAGACTGGTACGGAGATCACACGAGCCACAGAGCGTGGTACATAGCGCTCGGGATACGCCGGCCTGTCGTCGTGCGCTCGCCTCACTCGAACCGACGACGGACGCTCTCGGCGTGTGCCTCCAAGCCTTCCGCCTCCGCAAGCGTCGTGATCGTCTCGGCGAGGTCGTCGAGGGCGTCGCGGTCAAGCTGCTGGACGGTCGACGACCGGAGGAACGTGTCCACGGAGAGGCCGCCGTACCGCTTTGCGCCGCCATTTGTCGGGAGGACGTGGTTCGGTCCAGCCGCGTAGTCCCCGGCGGCGACCGGTGAGTGGGCGCCCAAGAAGACGGATCCCGCGTTGGTGATCCGTTCAAGCAACGCCTCGTCGTCGTCGGCCATGATCGAGAGATGCTCGGCTGCGTACTCCTCGGCGAAGAGAACGGCCTCAGACATTGAGCGAGCACAGAGCACTCCAGAGGCATCGTTCTCAAGGGCGGCACGGATGGTCTCTTCGCGTTCGCGGGCGGCCGTTTGAGTCTCGACGGCGGCTGTGACCGCCTCAGCGAGGTCGGCGTTGTCGGTCACTGTGACGACGGAGGCGTTCGGGTCGTGTTCGGCTTGTGCGACCAATTCGGCGGCAACAAGCGCGGGATCGGCCGTGCCGTCGGCGAGCACCAACACCTCGCTCGGACCGGCAAGAAAGTCGATCTCGACATCACCCTGCACGATTGCCTTCGCCGCAGTCACCCACTTGTTTCCCGGGCCGACAATCTTCTGTGCAGTGGTCACCGTCTCGGTCCCGTACGCCAGCGCAGCGATAGCCTGGGCTCCACCGATCTGGTACACCGCGTCCGCACCCGCCTCGTGGATCGCCGCGAGCGTGACCGGATTTGGCTCGTCCGCTGGGGGCGTCGTCACGGCAACGTGGTCGACACCAGCAACGACAGCCGGTATCACGCCCATCAGTGCACTGGAGGGGTACGCCGCCGCGCCACCGGGCACGTACACGCCAGCGCGGTCGATCGGGCGGAACCGACGGCCAATCTCCCGGCCGTCGACCGTCTCTCGCCAGTCGGTTGGTCGTTGTTTCTCGTGGAACGTCCGCACGTTGGTGGCCGCCTCACGAACCGCCTCAAGCACCGGGTCGTCGGCATCCTCGAGTTCAGCGTGCGCGCGTGCCGCCTCGTCGGTGATGTCCACGTTCCCGACGGTCACCCCGTCGAACGATTCGGCGAACTCGCGGACCGCGGCGTCGCCCTCCTCGCGCACCCGGTCGACGATATCGGCAACGTCTCCGCGGACCGCATCGATACCCGCATCGCGGTGGAAAAAGGCGCGCCGGGCGTCGGGCGAGAGGTCGGCGACGGCTCGTACGTTCATGATTGTGTTCCGTGGCCGGGGAAAAAGGGCGTTCCGGCTTGAGGTGGACGGGGCTCGAACCAGGAACCGACTCAGTCGGTTTGGACGGCCGTCGGGTCACGCGGCCCGTGGCCGTGTCCGCCGTGCTCGCGGTCGAACCCGCCGCTTATCTCGTAGAACACGGCCTCGGGGTCGCTGTTCCACTGCCACTTCCACCACGTGCGCGCGAGCAGCGACAGCTTTCGGGGCAGCGAGAGTTCTGGTGTGGTCGACACCGTGTCGTAGCCGCGATTCCGGATGAGCCGGTGGTGGTCGGCGTACAGCACCGCCGCTAACAACACGGCGAGCTGGCAGTCGTCGGGGAGGTACTTGATCCCGGCGACGCCCTGTTCGTAGAGTCGCTCAGTCCGAGCGAGTTCGTCGCGGATCGCGGCGGCGACGTCCTCGTCGAACGAGAGGTCGAGGATCTGTGTCTCGTCGATTCCGTGGCGTCGCAGCGTCGACAGCGGGAGGTAGATTCGACCGCGCTCGACGACATCTTCGCGAACGTCACGCAGAAAGTTAGTCATCTGGAACGCCTCGCCGAGCTTGGTGGCGTGGGGCAACGCGGCAGCTTCGGTCTCCGCGTCGAGGTCCATAATGGCCGTCATCATCCGACCGACGGCCGACGCCGAACCGTCCATGTATGACTCGAGTTCCGCGTACGTCTCGTACCGGTCGGTGTCGATGTCGCGCTCCATCGCATCGATGAAGGCGTCGACGTCCGCGTCCGCGATACCGCGTTCGGCACGGACCGTTGAGAAGGCATCGAGCACGGGGTCGTCCGTCGGCTCCTCTCCCAGGGCAGCCCGGCGGAGCGACTCGAGCGCTTCTCGCTGCTCGGCCGGCGTCCCGGTATCTTCGGCGTCGACGATCTCGTCGGCGATGCGGAAGAACCCGTACAGGACGTACGTTGGATGCCGGATGTCCTCGGGTAGCAGACGCGTTGCGACGTGGAACGTCTTGCCGGTGCGCCGCTGGATCTGCTTGCCCCGGGCAACCTGCGTTTGCTCTACCATGGTGGCCCCTGCTGCTCGGCGGAGAGGGTCGAGAGCGGGTCGCCCGTCATGGCTAAAGAGTCGGACCGCAGAACCATAACAGTTCCCACAGCCGGATTCGTTTCAGTCTTGGCAGTGATAATTCATCGCCCCGGCAGTGACTCCAATAGCACGAGTATACTCAGTAGAACGTGTCACTGCAGTCGTAGACGACTCCGTGG
Source organism: Halorubrum orientale (assembly GCF_059623105.1). Classification (NCBI taxonomy): domain Archaea; kingdom Methanobacteriati; phylum Methanobacteriota; class Halobacteria; order Halobacteriales; family Haloferacaceae; genus Halorubrum; species Halorubrum orientale. The sequence continues at coordinate 137,778 of NZ_JBSPSR010000004.1, forward strand.
ACCGGACAGACGTACTTGCAGTGTCGGTGGGTCATTGGCACCTCACACCGAGGACACGGACGCCCGCCGTGAGAGACCTCGGTACCGTCGTCTCGCTTGCTCACAACACCTATGACGCGCCCGCATAATATAATCGCTTCCGTCGAGTCCGACCCGTCGACGACACCTCACGGGGACGCAAACGAGACCGACTCAAGCGTCGTCGTTTCACCGAAGAGCCAGTCGGCGTGCTCGACCGCGTAGTCGTGGTGGTCCGCCGTGAGGTACCCGAGCGCATCCTCGACGACGACGGGTCGGTAGTCTCGGAGTCCGGCACTGCCGGCGGTATGGAGCACGCAAACGTTCGCGAGCGTGCCACAGAAAACGAGGTCTTCGAGGCCGTGGGCGTCGAGGAATCCCTCGAGTTCAGTCTGATGGAACGCGTCATAGGTGTGCTTTTCAACGACGTGGTCGGCTGCGCGGACGTCAAGCGAATCGACGAGCTCGGCCTCCCACGATCCCTCGACGACGTGTTCGCCCCAGCGGTCGAACTCGTCGTAATAGTGTGCGTCGTCGAACTGCTCGGGCGGGTGAACATCGCGCGTGTAAACGACTTGGACACCCGCGTCGTGGGCGCGATCTACCAGCGTCGAGACGGGATCGATTGCCGCCTCACTCGGTTCCGCATAGAGGCTCCCGTCGGGGTGACAGAACCCGTTTTGCATGTCGACGACGACGAGCGCGGTCCGGCTCGGATCGTACGGCATACCCGGTCTTTGGACCGCCACGTACAAAAACGCCGGCTCCACGAATCGACTCGCCAAGCTGTCAGCCGAGGGATGCGGACGACGAGCAGCCGAGGGATACGGACAAACTACTTACCCAACGCCACGCAATCGACGATATGCGACGGTGCCTCGTTCTCGTGTCCGTGGTCGCGCTCCTTATCGCAGGTGTCGCTGGGGCCGGCGGGGCGGCGAGTGTGGGCGGGACGGCCGGTGGCGAAGCGACGGCCGTCACGTCGACGACGGCGATGGCGACCGCATCGACGCCGTCAACGACGATCCCATCCACGACAAGCACGTCACCGACGGCGTGTACTCCCGAAACTGACACGACCGTCATCGGGTGCTGGGACGGGGTATCACACGACGAGACGTTCACGTTCAATCAGTCGGACGGGCTCACACCGAGCCAGCTTGAGGCACTCACCCACCGGAGTATGGCTCGCGTCGAGTACGTCCGCGAGCGTCCCTTTCAGGCAGACGTACCGATCGAGACGATGACCCGCGAGGAGTTCCGCGCAAACGGAACCGGCGGCACGTCCAACGAATCGACCGATGACAGGCGCGCGTTCGACCGGTGGAACGATCAGGTGTGGGAGGCGCTCTTCGTCGTCGGCGAGAACGAGTCGTCGGCCGAGGCGATCGATACGGTGTTCGGCGGCTCCGTCTCAGGATTTTACTCGCCGGCCGGCGACCGAATCGTGCTGGTGGTCCCGGCAGGCTCAGCGGTGCAGATCGACGAATCGACGCTGGTTCACGAGCTCACCCACGGCATGCAAGACCAGTACCACGACCTCACCCGATCACAGTACGTCGGGACGACCCAAGACGCAGACCTCGCCGTCGACGGCCTCATCGAGGGTGAGGCGGTGTACATCGAAGAGCGGTACACAGAGCGCTGTGGCGACGAGTGGCAGTGTCTCCCGGCGCCTGAGTCTGACGGCAGTGGTGGCGGTCTTGGGTCGATCAACGTCGGGATTCTGCAGACGATCCTCCAGCCGTACGTCGACGGCCCGTTCTACGTCGAGCGACTAGTTGAGACAGGTGGGTGGGAGGCGGTCGACGCCGCGATGGCCGACCCGCCGTCGTCGACCGCCGCCGTAATCCACCGCAAACCGGCCTATGAGACCCGAGACATCACGTTCGAAGACACGGCTCGCGGCGACTGGACGACCTACCCCGATCAGGGGATGGACGGGGCAGAGACCGCCGGTGAGGCGTCGATGTTCGTGATGTTCTGGTATCAGAGCTACGCGGAACCGCCACGGACGCCTGTCCTTGACCCGGCCGACGACGCCCGCGGGAACATCCAGCTCCACCTACAGCCGGACGGAACGCTCCAGACGCGGACAGCGTACAACTACGATCACCCGGTCACCGCCGGATGGGCCGGCGACGAGCTCTATCCCTACCGGAACGACGCAGGCGACGCCGAGCAGGACGGTTACGTGTGGGTGACGGCCTGGCAAACACCGGAAGACGCGGCCGAGTTCGAGGCGGCGTATCACCGGCTGCTTGACGCCCACGACGCGACGCCCGCGTCGAACGGAACGCAGGTGGTCTCGACCAGAGACTTCCAGGGGTCGTACGGCGTCGAGCGCGACGGGACCCGAGTCACCATCGTCCACGGGCCTGAAGTCGAAGACGTGTTCGACCTTCGCCCCAATCTGCGCCCCGAAACAACATCGTCGACCGGGCTGGCGACGACCGAATCTGGCGACGATGCCACGACAGCGGGAGCGGCGGACGCGGCCGAGAGTGATCACAACGCATCAGAGGGTGAATCGACGGGAGTCGACGCGACGAGCGAGACCCGAGACGGCTCGACGTCCGGGGCGGCACCCGGGCTCGGGGTCGTCGTGACCGTCGTTACGCTGCTCACCATCACCGCGCTGCTCGCTCGCCGATCACAGTCGTAGCCCGGACACCGACACTTTTCGTATGCGCCGGGCGAAGACCGGTCATGACCGAGTTCGACATCGTCGACGCGGACGCGATCCGGAGCGGGCGAGCAACGGACGCGTACTTCGACCGCACGGCGACCACACTCGAGACTGCCGGCCGGAACCCGCACGTCGTCGCCGAGGTGACAGCTGACCAGTTCCCGACCGGGTCGTTCGAGCTATTTGCTGGACTGAAGGACGCGCTCGCGCTACTCGCAGACCGCCCTGTCGACGTCCACGCGCTGCCGGAAGGGACGTTGTTCGACGGCGGACCGGTAATGCGGATCGAAGGGCCGTACCTGTCGTTTGCGCGGCTCGAAACCTCGCTTTTGGGCTTTCTCTCGCACGCCTCAGCAATCGCGACCGCCGCGCTCGACTGTCGAGTCGCCGCACCTACCGCGCAGGTGCTCTCGTTCGGCGCGCGCCACGTCCATCCGGCGATGACGGCCACCGTCGAACGCTCCGCGCTCGTCGCCGGACTCGACGGGTTCTCACACGTCGCCGCCGGCGATCTGATCGGTCGCGAGGCGTCGGGGACCATGCCGCACGCGCTCACCATCTGTTTCGGCCGGGGCGAACAGGAGGCGGCGTGGCGCGCCTTCGATGAGGCGGTTGAGGAGTCGGTCCCACGGGTCGCGTTGTGTGACACCTACGGGGACGAAGTCGAGGAGGTGCTCCGAGCGGTCGAGACGCTCGGCGATCGCCTCGACGGGGTCAGACTCGACACGACCGGGAGCCGCCGCGGCGACTTTCGCCACATCGTTCGTGAGGTTCGTTGGGAGCTCGACGTCCGCGGACACACAGACGTCGACGTGTTCGTCTCGGGGGGGCTCGGGCCGACTGACCTCCGCGCGCTTGCCGACGTTGTCGACGGGTTCGGTGTCGGCGGCTACGTCTCGAACGCCGACCCGGTCGACTTCGCGCTCGACCTCGTCGCCGTGGACGGGGACCCTGCGGCCAAGCGGGGCAAACTCTCCGGAACAAAACAGGTGTACCGGACGGCCGATGGGGGCCACGCCGTCGGGCTCGCCGACCGCGAGGGCCCAACCGACGCCGAACCGCTGTTAGCGCCCGTAATCCGAGACGGCACGGTTGTCGAGGGCGACGCGGCAGCGTTGTCGGCCGCAACAGCGCAGGCACGCAGGGACGCGGCACGGGTCAAGTACGGCGAATCGGGTGGATGATCGTTGACACGCGGTGAGAACGGACGGACCGAGGTGGGAGGGGCTGGTCGGCTCGGTGGCGGACGCGACCTGGGTGATGTGGGTCGGGTGAGGGGCTACAGCTCTTCGACGGCGCCACCGTCGGGTCGCTCACGGAACACCTGGCCTTCGATGAGTGTCACCATCGTCTCGTCGTCCTGCCAGGCGGTCGGCGAGAGTTTGGCTTTCCGACACGTTCGCGAGAGGAACTCCGCGCCCGACCAGTTGTTCTCGACTGGAACGGTCGGATAGAGCCAGCCGTGAGTGTTGCCGCCGTCGACGGCGACGCCGTGGATTCCAATCTCGAGGTCTTCAAGCGGGTCGTTGGTGAGAAGCGTGTTCGAGACGATACAGACCGAAACAGAGAGATTTTCGAGCTCTTTTGGTTCGACTTCAGAGCCACAGGAATCGCCGGATGCGGCTTTGATCGCAGCTTCAACGATGGCGTGACCGAGCTGGTCAGACGTTTCCCACGCGCCGGCACACCCACGGAGACGACCTCGCCCACGGGTCGACTCGAGCCTGACGAACGCGCCCGTCCGTGCGTAAAAAGCCTCACGCATGCTTCCCGGCTGTTCGCGTTGTCCGTGTCGGACAAACGACTCGACCGCCTCCCGTGCGAGTTCGACCGCTCGTGCGCCGTCGTCGTACGACAGCCGAACGGCCTGTGCCTCGGACATATCACCTTATAGCGCGGCTGCTGACTTGAACGCTTCCCTTCCCCGATCGTTCGTGAACGACCGACGCAGTGACGCCGAAAGACTCGGTTGAGCCGTCGTTGAGCACCGGTGAGCCGGCCAGACCGGCACCGCCGATCGGTGGACCGAGGCGCTTATTTGCCGCGCCGGGGTACGTGAGTGCGGACAGAGGGAGCCCGACTCCCGTGCCTTAGCATGAGGAAAGTCCCCCCACCGGCCGGACAGGCGACCGGGCTTACGCCCGGAGTCGGAGACGGCTGGCGCTGGAACAGCAACGAGACCACCCATCTCGATCAATGAGGTGCGCGCGGCCGCCGGGCGGTCGCCGTCGCCCGCAGGATCCCTGTGAGCGAGCGAACCGACCCGCGAGGGAAGGAAGTTAACCCACCGAGAGCGCGCGGCGGCGACGCCGCGGAGACGGATGGGAATGGATGGAACGGCGAATCCTCGCCGGTGCAAGTCTGTGCCATCAGGTAGTCCGGCCACGGCACAGACGCTCAGCCGAATGTCGGGACGAACAGAAGGGGGCTTACTCCCCTCAGTCCACATCGACACCCGTGAGCGACGCAGCCCGCACAGGGAGCACCAGAGAGGCGTGCGCTCAGTAGAGCGGGAGCGCCACTGCCTCACCGAGCGACCGAAGCTCGTCCGCGTAGACGATCGAGATGTACAGCAGTGTGAATATCACCGCGTTGTGGAGGCCGTGTAACAGCGCCGGAACCACGAGGTTCTCTGTGTACTCGTACACCGCGCCGAAGACGAGACTCGGGAAAAAGAGGATTGCAACCGTGGTGAGTCGCCCGGATACCCCACCGGTGAGCGCCATCACGTGAATGAACGCGAAAATGCCGGAGGCGATGAGTATCGACGGTACCGCCGGCAACGACTCCCGGAGCCGTCCCTGAACCACGCCGCGGTAGAGGATTTCTTCTGAGGGACCCACGACAAGGAACATGGCGATGATAAATAGCGGGATGAGGCTCGGATTCTGCATGGCGACTTCAGCGCTCTGGTTCGAGGCCGTCTCCGCGCCGAGCAGCGAGACGATAGTTGAGACGACGAACAGCGTCACCACGATCACCACCCATCCGCCAACGACCAGGCCGAAGTCCACGAGTCGTGGTCGCCTGATGCCGAGATACGAGCCGACGCCCGGCCAGTCGAACCCGCGCCACCGCAGATACCCGAGCGCCAAGCCACCGAACGCGACGTACTGGCCGACGACGAGCGTCAACCCGAGCGTTACGGCCGTCGGGAGCCCGCCGACCGCGGCGTTGAGCGCGAATACCCCGAAGCCGCCGACCAAGGCGATCACCGGGCCCAACACCCCGAGCCCGAGAGCCGTTCCGACTGCCACAGGCGTAGAGGAGCGCGACTCACCCGGATCCGCAGCCGTCTCCGCCCCGGCGCGACCGTCCGGTGACGTTGCTACCGGACCCCCGTCTGCTGAAGCGGGGTCCGTCGGTCCATCGGCTACCGACGCCGGATCGGTCGGTTGGTCAGACGACGGCTGGTCAGACGACGGCTGGTCAGACGACGGCTGCTCGGAGGGGGGCGCCCGGTCGTCGTCGGGGACATCAGTCATTACCCTTGTGTACGGCCCCGGCGGTCAAAGGGTTTGTCCGTCCACCGGGCATTCGCTGTGGTCTCGTTCAGCGGTGAGCCAACTTGTGTCGGGTCAGGCTCAACGGTGGACCAGTTCGTACCACGTGACGGCTGTCACCGCACGGCCGTCGCGAAGCCCATCGTCGAGGACGCTGGCGAGCAGGTCGTCGTACGGCACCGTCTCGACGGCGATCGACTCGTTGTCGTCGAGGTCGCGTTCGGCCGTCGGCGTACACCCCGTTGCGAGCACGTGGTGGTGGACCGCGTTTGTCACGCCGTTGGCCGGCTCAATCGTCGTCAGCCGCTCGAACGACTCGGCCTCGTAGCCGGTTTCCTCGGCGAGTTCACGGGCAGCCGCCCGCTTGATGTCGTCGCGATCTGTGGGCTCCATGGTGCCGGCTGGGATCCCACGGTTCGTGCGGCCGACAGCCTGGCGCCACTCATCAATGACGACCACGTCGCCATCAGTGGTGACCGGTAGGACGACGACCGCCGGCGGCTCGTCGACGTAGTGATACTCGCCGGGCTCGTCGTCGGCGTACCGGACGTCGTCACGGCGCACGTCAAAGCCCGGACAGCGATAATCTATCTTGGTTCCCGTCGTCTCCCACGCGAGGTCATCCATAGGCGTTGGTGGTGAGCGAATGACCTAAACGCTCGGCCTGCAGGCGGACCTGGCGACGGTTGGGGCTCACTTTGGCGACGACCACTCACCGAGTGATGCCTGTCCGTCCGGAAGACTCTCGCCGTCGCGGCGCACCGACTCGTCCGTTCCGGTGTCGTCCGCGAGCCAGTCGGTGAGCGTCTCGCGCGGCTCAGCGTCGGCGGGGAGGCGAGGTGGCGGGTCGGTGTCAGTCGGTGCGTCGCTCGCCGCCTCGGTGGTGTCAAATCCGGTCAGCGTCGACTGGTCTGCGTCGGCGAAGTCGAGATTCGAGACGCGCACCCCGAGTTTCCGCGCCTCGTCGTCGGCGAACTCTGTGAGCAACTCCAAGGCGACCCGTTCAACGAGGTCGGGATCGTCGACCGGTCCCGGAAGGCTCCGTTCGCGCGTGTTGACGTCGAAGGGGGGACACACCACCTTGATCCCGATCGTGCGATAGAGACAGCCACGGTGCTGTGCGCGCTCGGCAACATCAGCAGCGAGCGCGCGAACCGTCTCGCGCTTCGGTTCGTCGTCGGCAGTGGTCGGCAGCGACGACTCCCGCGAGAGGCTCTTGGGGAGCCCGCGTGGTGTGACTGCACGGTCGTCCGCTCCGCGGGCGCGACGGTAAAGCGTCCGGCCGCGGTCGCCGAGCAGCTCGGTCAGCGTCTCTGGGTCGGCCTCGGCGACGTCTCCGGCAGTCTCGATGTCGCGTTCCACGAGCGCGCGCTCCGTAACCGGTCCCACCCCGTGAAGCGCCGAAACGGGCAGCGGCGTCAAAAACGACGCCACCGATCCGGGAGGAACGACCACCAGTCCGTCCGGCTTGTCCGCGTCGCTTGCGACCTTCGCGGCCGACATGTTCGGGGCGACGCCGACGCTCGCCGGCACCCCCGCCTCGCGCTCAATTCGCTCTTTGATGTGTCTGGCGTACCCCTCAGCGAGCGTCCGATGTGTTGCCGGGCCAGCAGCAGTACTCGGTGCGTCCCCATCCGCACCGGCGGCGGCCCAACTCGTGCGCTCGGTGACGTCAAGGTACGCCTCGTCGATGCTCACCTCGCGGACGACGTCTGCACAGTCGCGCAGGACCGCCTTGGTGTCTTCTGCGACAGACTGGTAGTACGACATGTCGACGGGCTCGTAGTAGCCGGTGACATCGGTGTCTGACGGTTCATCGGCGGGTACGTCGGCGTCGGCGTCGGGTGTGTTGGTGTCAGCTGTCTGCCGCCTCGGGAGTCGCTCCAGTGCGTCACGGATCGGCATCGCGCTCTCGACGCCGACGGCACGGGCTTCGTAGCTCGCGGTGGCGACCGCACCGGCCGTCTCACCCGGTTCGTAGCCCATCCCGACGACGAGGGGCTCGTCCTCGAGCGTGGGGTCACGAAGGCGTTCACAGGAGGCGTAAAAACAGTCCATATCGACGTGACAGACCACGCGGTCGGGGGTGTCTTCACGCGTCTCGCGCGGGTCTGTGTCCGACCAGCGCGTAAGTTCCCCTCGTTCGCTCCCGTCGGTCATCGATCCTTCGGGCCGAGATAGGCACCGTGGACACTCGAAGCTATCGACGAGAAGATATACGTGTGTGTGTGTGTTGGTTGTATGACTGAGACGACTCCGCGACAGCCGGGCACTACTTTCATCCACACCCTCCCCAGCCGATTCACTCGGTAGCTTCGCTCCCTCGCTCATCCCTCGCACGCGCTCGCGAGTCCACTTTCGGCGGCCTGCGAGGCGCGCCACCGCATGCTTGGTGTAGTTTTGTAGGAACGTTGAGGCAGTCGTAGCACTTTGAGCCGGTCTCCGCGCCGGTTGTAACTGAAACCGGATCGACTCCCGGCGTTCGCAAACACCTTCACCGAACGGGGCGTACATCTGGTGAATGGGGTCGATATCGGACATCGTCGAGACTGACCGACGAGTGATCGTCCTCGCACTCGCGCGGATGGTCGGCGCGGTCGGTAACTCGTTTCTCATCGTCGTGCTTCCGCTGTACGTCGCCAGCGACCTCATCGACCTCGACGCCCTCCTCGGGACGGCCGTCGGAGTCGGATCGGCGACCGTTACGCTAACCGAGCCGCTTCTCATCGGAATCGTTCTCTCGCTTTTCGGCTTCCTCAACAGCCTCTCGCAGCCGTTCACGGGGCGACTCTCGGACCGCCTCGCCACCCGTCGCCCGTTCGTGCTCGGCGGCATCTTGCTGTTGGGGACCGCGAGTGGGCTCTATACGCTTGCCGACTCCTACTGGCTGTTGATCGTCCTCCGGGCGATACAAGGGTTCGGCGCCGCATTGACGATTCCTGCGACGGTGGCGCTCGTCAACGAGTACGCCGCGAGCGCCGACAAACGCGGCGGTAACTTTGGCGTCTTCAACACCTTTCGGCTGATCGGGTTCGGCTTCGGTCCCGTCCTCGCGGGCATCGTCGTCGAGGGCGGGCCGTACGACCTTTCGGCGGTCGGGCTACCGACCGTGAATGGATTCGACGCCGCGTTCGCGGCCGCCTGTTTCGGAGCTTACCTCAGTTTCGTCCTCGTGTACGTCCTCGTCCACGACGCAGCCGACACGGCCGCCGCCGGCGACGATGTGTCGATCCGGGTCCGCGGTGACGACCGGCTTTTCGACCCCGTGTTCGTGCTCGGCGTCGCGACGGTCGCAATGGGGCTCTGTATCGCGCTGTACGCGACGCTCCAGAATCAGGTGAACCTCCGACTCGACCAAGCACCGGTATGGTTCGGGATCCAATTCGCGGCGGTTACCATCGCAAACGTCGCCCTCCAGGTGCCCGTCGGGCGAGCAAGCGACCGGATCGGGCGGCGACCGTTCCTCCTTGCCGGATTCGTGCTCCTCGCTCCGACGACGCTCCTACAGGGGCTCGTCCTCTCGCCCGTCGTCATGACCCTCGTTCGACTCGGTCAGGGGGTCGCCGTCGCGTGCGTGTTCGCGCCCTCGCTCGCGCTCGCTGGCGACCTCGCACGAGAAGGCGAGTCCGGTACGACGCTGTCGGTGCTCACGATGGGATTCGGCTTCGGCGTCGCACTTGGCCCACTCGCATCGGGATTCCTCGTCGGGTTTGGCTTCGTCGTCCCGTTCGCGGTTGGCGCGGGGCTCGCTGTCGTTGCCCTCGTACTCGTCGTTACACAGGTTGAGGAGACGCTTGGAGCGGTAGCCGATCCGAGCGCGACTGCCGCCGACGACTGACGTCCCCGCCCGTAGCGAACGCGATAAGTTCTCAAGTACCGAACGCCTAGTGTGCCGCGCGAGCGTATTCGGTGTGTGAACTGCCACGAGCCAATCCCGCAGACCGTCCGAATCTGTCCACATTGTGAGACAGTCCAACCCTCTCCGCTGCTGGATGTGGCCGCCGTGGTCGGTGGCGTGTTCGCATTCCTCTTCGGAGTCGTATTGGCGCTTATGACGCTTGGTACGAGCCGGCTCGTCGGCTTTCTGCTGCTCGTCGCCGGGTTTGGACTCGCCGTTGGCGGCATCACCCGATACCTAGACCGCCAGGCGGTTCGGCGTGCTCGGTGACGATCAGCGCGACGTTTTATATCCGATGGCGGCACAGAGGTTGGTATGATCACGCCACTGGGCGCTGGGGTCGTCGTCGCCGGCCTCCTGCTCGCGTTCGTCGGGGCGGCCGTCTCCGTCTATGCCGTCTCGCTGACCGGGTTCCTGATCGGCGCGGGTGTTGGGTACCTGGCAGTCCCAACGCTGTCCGGTCTCGTGACCGCCGACGGACTCGTCGTCGCCGCCGCGGCGGTACTGGTCGGCGGCGCGCTCGGTGGATTCCTCGCGTACACCGGGCTCTCGGTCGCCGTGCTCGCGATCGGTGGCGTCGTCGGCGGGTTTCTTGGCCGATTCGCAGTCGGGCCACTCTACGCGGCCGACGCGGCCGGAATTGCGGGGACCGCGCTGCTCGTCGGCGCGACGCTCGCGGGTGTCGCGGTCGGCGCGCTAGTCGGATTCGTGCTCACACGGACGACACTCGTGGTCTCGACCGCGTTCATCGGCGCCGCGCTGGCGGCACGCGAACTCACACCCGCCTCCTTCGCGACCGCCGCAGATGGAGTGACCGTCGAGCCGCTATTGTTCGACGTCACCGCACCCGCGTTCCTCGCGGTGTTTGCTCTCGGGACGCTTTCGCAGTTCGGTCTGTTCCGGTTTGGGTACGTGAAGAAACTCGTCGGCGTGCTCCCCGGAGCGAGACGTTGGACGGCCGATAACGATCGGACGTCGTCCTGAGCGGAGCACCCACGTGGCCGCACAGGCCCGGTTCACTGCCGATCCTACTCGTCGAGTGTTGCCTCGAGCTGGTCAATAAGCGCCTGGTTACCGACGTACAGGGGCACTCGGTCGTGAATCCCATCCGGTTCGACGTCGAGAATCGACCCGGTCCCATTCGAAGAGGCCCCGCCCATCCGTTCGATCACGTATGCGATGGGGTTTGCCTCGAACGCCAGCCGAAGCTTCCCCTCAGGTGCGTCGGCGAGTTTCGGATACGCAAACACCCCGCCGTAGGTCACCACTTGGTTCACGTCGCCGACCATCGCGCCGCCGTATCGGAGCTTGAGTTCGTCTTTGACCGACGAGGCGTACGCGCGGAAGTCAGCCGGCCAGTTGGGGACTCGTCCGCCGAAGCCGTACACCGTTGGGTCAGCAGGGAGCGAGAGGTCGTCATCGACGACTGACCGGCTGGCCGTCCCGTCTGGCCTGTCTTGTTGGACTACCTCCTCGCGAACCCCGGTCTCGTCGGCGACGACCATCGTCGTGATCGGTCCGTAAAGGACGTACCCCGCGGCGACGAGGTCCCGACCCGACGTCGGCAGTGCACCGTCGTAGACACCGACGACCGTGCCCATGGCGTTGTTCGACCGGAGGTTCGAGGAGCCGTCGAGCGGGTCGACCGCGACGGCGTATCCCTCCCCGACGTCAACCGGCGCCGCCCGCTCCTCGCTCACGAAGGATCCGACGCCGTCGACCGCGCCAAGCGCGTCCGTGAGGAGCTCGTCGGCGTACACGTCACCGGCGAGGACCGTCTCCCCGGAGGGGTTTTCAGTGCCGTGTTCGACGCGTCGTCCAGGGAGCGCATCCCGGATAGCCGGTGCCGTCGTTGCTACCGCATCGAAGACCGCCTCGATCGTCGGGTCGGTCGTGGCCATCAGTTGGCGGCCTCAGCGACGGCGAGCGCCTCAGCAGGGTCGACTTCCTCGAAGACTACCGCCTCGAGCGCGTCGAGGATGCGCTCTGGGTCGTCTCGCTGGAAGACGTTACGGCCGACAGCGAGGCCGCGGGCGCCGGCGTCGATCGCGTTGGCGACGTTCTGTAAGAAGGCCTTATCGTCGCGCATCGTCCCACCAGACATCACGACGTTGGCTGGACCGGCCATCTCGACGGCCTCACCCATTCCGGCCGCCGAGCCGGGGTACTTCACTTTCACCACGTCGGCACCGAGCTCGAGCCCGAGACGGGCGGCGTACGAGATGACCTCCGGGCTACTGTCGTTTCGCAGACCCTGACCGCGCGGATACGACCACATGACGACACCCATGTCGTGTTCGCGGGCGCCCTCTTGTGCCTCGCGGAACTCCTCTGCCATCTCGACCTCGTGGTTCGAGCCGCCGTAGACGGTGAACCCGACCGCGTCAGCACCCAGTTCGGCGGCGTACTCGGGCGAGCAATTGACCGCGCTGTCGGGCTCACCGCGCCAGAGATTGGAGGTGCCGTTCAGCTTTACGAGCAGGCTGACGTCGTCCTGGTAGTCTGGGTAGTACGCCTCGGCAATGCCTTTCTGGACGGCAATCGCCGTCACCGCATCGTGGGTCGCAAGCTCGAAGAGCCGCTCAGGATCGGCAGTATCCGGGTTCGGCTCGAAGTCGACGGGGCCGTGCTCGAGACCGTGGTCGTACGCTAAGATGATCGACTTTCCGTTGCGGGAGATCGAGTCGTCAGCATGCGGAAGCATTGGTTCGTATACCAGACACGTCCTCAAAAAGGGCTAGGGTTATTTTCGGCCGCATCGGTTGGTTCGATCGGTTTTCCGGGGCTCGATAAGCGATGTGTGAACAGTAACACTACAGAGATAGTAAATATTTGATCGGTCGATCGGACCGGTCCACAGGTGCACACGGGTAACGATGGCGATCAGACGCCAGTGGGCATGGTAGTAGAGTGTGCGACTGGAAAACGACTAAGCCGCTTGCCACCTCCGGTCACGTATGCAGCCGATATCGATCTGTGGGCCCGACGCGGCCGTGCTCGCTGAGACACTCGTCGAGACGCTTGAAGGTCGGGTTGCACTCGTGTGCCGGTCAACCGAAGCGCCGGCACTCGACGGGGGGGCGTCGGTTACCTCCGAGAGCCCGGAGCGCGCCGGCGAGGTGCCCGCAACGACGATGGAAGTAGAGGCCGATGGCTCGTGGAGCGGCCGGGGGACGAGTACATCCTTTGACGACCTGCTCAATAGGCTCACACCGGATCATGACTACCTCGTCGCCGTAGGCTACGACCGCCTCCGCGTACCAACCGTGTTGCTCGGCGAGGATATCGACCCGGACGACACCCCGGGAGACGTCATCAAGATCGCCGGGGGGCCCGGAGACGTCGACGTCGATGCGCTCATCGACGGGCTCTCCGACGCCGAGCCGTGGGTGACCCGCGAGGAGCTCGTCGCCGAGGTGACGGCGGCCCCGGGTGCGGCGCGGTCGGGAGCTATCGCGACATTCACCGGTCGGGTTCGTGCACAGGACGACCCGAACGACGACCGAACCACGAACCTCGCGTTCGAGAAGTACGCCGGGGTTGCAGAGGACCGACTGGATACGATCGCCACAGACCTGACCGACCGTGACGGAGTGTTTGAGGTCGCGTTACACCACCGGACCGGCGTCATCGAGGCCGGCGAAGACATCGTGTTCGTGGTGGTGTTGGCTGGCCACCGCGAGGAGGCGTTTCGTGCCGTCGAAGACGGTATCAACCGGCTCAAAGACGAGGTACCGATATTCAAAAAAGAGACCACCGAATCCGAGGCGTTCTGGGTCCACGAGCGCGAGTGACCCTGGTGCGCGAGACAGACGGTCAGGGTCACGGCGGCGATTTTCTGGAATATATTTCTGATATCATTGGCCACACGCCGCCGTAGGTGATTCCTTCTGTCGATCGGGTTGTCAGTCAAAGGCGCCCTTAGATCGCATTATAAAAGGTCTTAAGCTTTTTAATAGCGAAATAAACGGTCCAGAGTGAACGTTTTAGTGTCGGGTGTGCCGTAAAACGGGCCGAACGGCGTCCAACGGTCGGCTATTTATATACCGTCACGGAACCGTGTATGGAGTGTCCTATGAGCGCGACTGTGACCTCCGCCGCCGACGCGGACACGGCCGACGATCTCGGCAAAGAAGAGCGGCTGAAGCGGTACCTGCTCGAGCGCGCCGCAGACGGAGAGATGTACTTCAAAGGGAAGTTCATCTCCGACGACGTCGGCCTCTCACCCAAGGAGATTGGCGCACTGATGGTGAAGCTTCGAGATTCGGCGACCGAACTCACCGTCGAAAAGTGGTCGTACACGGGCGCGACAACGTGGCGCGTCGAACCCGCCTGACCGCAGCGAGTAGCGACGGGCCATCGGCGTGACTCGTTGACGACGTACCGACGACGCGGGGTTTATACTCGGCGACTGGTAACAACAGATGATGCCACAAGGAGCGGACGGGATCGGGTCGGCGTCTACCGACCCACCGCGTCCCGACCCTCTCGGAACGTTCTTTCGCGTCGATGAGGTCCGCCACGATGACGGTCGTATCCGATATGTCGGTGAGTCCTACGTGCCTGAACGGACGCTACTCAGAAAGCTCGTCCCGGCGTTCCGTGACGCCGGCTACGAGGTTGAGCTCGAACACCGACCGGACGGGCACGTCGTCGTCGCAACGCCGTTCACCCACGGCCGCGACGGAGTGCCGTGGACCAACATCGCCCTATTTTTTGCGACCATTCTCTCGACACTGTTCGTCGGCGCGTACGGCTGGTACTACGTTCCACTTGCCGCAATTCGGGCGAACCCGCTCACGCTGCTTCAGGCGTGGCCGTTCACCGCCGCCGTTCTCGGCGTATTGATGACACACGAGTTGGGCCACTACGTTGCCGGTCGCTACCACGGCGTGCCGGTGTCACTCCCGTACGTGATCCCGTTTGTGTTCCCGTTCGGTACGCTCGGTGCGATCATCCGCATGCGCGGGCGAATGCCCTCTCGGAAGGTACTGTTCGACATCGGCGTCGCGGGGCCAGTGGCTGGGCTGATCGCGACGGTGATCGTCACCGTGATCGGTCTCTCACTCGACCCGATCCGCGTTCCAGCAGAAATCGCGGCGAACACCGGTACGATGATCCGATTCAACAACCCACCACTGTTAGACCTGATCGCCGGGCTCATCGGCCAACCGACGTCTTACGCGGATCCTCGGCTGTCAGCACACCCCGTCGTCATCGGCGGCTGGGTGGGAATGTTCTTCACGCTGTTGAACCTCCTTCCCGTCGGTCAGCTTGACGGGGGACACATGGTCCGAGCAATGGTCGGGCCGCGTCAAGAGACGATCGCCTCGCTCGTGCCGGGGGCGCTCTTTGCTATTGCGGTGTATCTTTACTTCGGCGCCGGTCTCGGCCTCAATCAGTCGGTCGGACTGTGGGCGTTTTGGGGATTCTTTTCGCTTTTTATCGCCTTCAACGGTCCGGCGGACCCGGCCGATGAGCACCGGCTCGGGTGGCCGCGGCTCGCAGTGGGCGTCGCAACGTTCGGGGTGGGCGCGCTGTGTTTCCTGCTTGTGCCGATTCAGGTCGTGACGCCCTGATAGCCGACGATGTGCGCGCTTTCGTCGTGGATTGAGCGAGCCGGCTTTCGTATGGCCTACCGGCTCACAGACCTCACATATACAGTCGGCGTCGCCACCCCGAAGCGAACCGTTGCTGGCACCTACTGGAGCTATGAACCCACGAATCCCCACGGAGACGATCCCGGACTGCGCGCGCTCGATGCGACTCCGACAGACGCAGTAATTCTCGACGTCGGCGCCCACGTTGGCGAGCACGCAATCCCGCTAGCCGCGGGAACTAACCGCCGGGTCGTTACAATAGAACCAAACAGTGAGAGCGCCGACCGACTGACGCGAAACGCGGCGCGAAACGACCTCGAGGGGCGGCTTGACCACCGGCAGATCGGTGTCGGAAACGAGTACACTACGCGGCCGTTTTATCATTCGTCGTTCTCCAAGTGCTCTGCATTCGATCGCGAACAGGCGACTCGGTGGGGTGCGTGTGTCATGCGTGTCGAGCAAGTTCCGGTGTACCGGCTCGACGATCTGGTTCGTGGCGTCGGCACCGAGGGTAAAACGGGTGCTAGTGGCCACGGCGGGGAGCCGATCCCCGCGCCTGATGCACTCAAGATCGACGTCGAGGGCCACGAGTTGTCGGTGCTACGCGGCGCGGCAGCGACGATCGAGACACACCGGCCGCTGCTTGTCGTCGAAGTCCACGGCGCAGAGAACGCACACACCACGCGCGTCCGGGCGTGGCTCACAGAGCGGGGATACGACATCGAGGTGTGTGAGGACGTGTGGGTGTGTCGCGGGTGAGGCCGGCTCCGGCCGAGTGAAGCATCTATCAGTCGTTTTGTCGCTCGCGCATACCCTGGCGGGTGAACTGTGGGTTCCCTGGTAGCGTACGCTTGTTACGGAACGAACGGTACAGCGCGATCGCGAGCGGGGCGGCGAGGACCAAGACGACTGCGGCGAGGCGCCACTCGTTGGCGAACGAGTAGAGAATCGTCGCCGAAAGGACCCCGACAGCGAGGAGCACCGAGTAAGCAATCCGCATCGCCAGCTTGTCGAGCACGCGCGACTCGTCTTCGATGGTGACGTCGACGTGGAGGTCACCACGGTTTGCACGGTCGAGGAACGATTCGGCTTTCGGAGGGACAGTGAAAAGCGACTCCGTCGTTCGCTGGAGCTGTGTCGCCGCCCCTTGTGCGAGTTCGCGGGCGGTCTGTTCGTAGTAACCCTCCGCTTCGAGGTAGTCGGTCGCGGTTGCGATAAAGTCAAACTCTGGGTCAAGGGTCACGCACACGCCTTCGACGACGGTTGCGACCCGCAACACAAGCGCGAGGTTACGCGGCAGCCGGAGCGGGAACTCGTAGATGGTCGATTCAACCTGCTCGATTATCTGGTTGACACGGTACTGCTCTATTTGTTCACCGCGGGCATCGGCAATCGCGAGCTCCATCACTTCACCCATCACGTCGCGGTCGACGTTTGGCGAGAGCGTCCCCATCGAGATCAGAGTGTCGAGGATCGCGTCGGTGTCCTGTCTAGCGACCGCAACGTAGAAGTCGATGATCTTCTCCTGGATAAACGGATCGACGCGCCCGGACATGCCGAAGTCATAAAAGATCACGGTTCCATCGGCGGCGACCGCGAGGTTGCCGGGATGAGGATCCGCGTGGAAGACGCCGTCGTCGACGATCATTTGCAGGTACACTTCCTGGAGCGTCTCGGCGATCGCGGTGCGGTCAAGTCCGGCGGCATCAAGCTCGTCGATGCGGCTAATCTTCGTGCCGCCGACGTACTCCATAGTGAGGACGCGCGGCCCGGAGGCCGACTCGTAGGCGGTTGGAATACGAATGCGGTCGTTATCCGCGAAGTTTGCGCGGATCTCTTCAAGCATCTCGCGCTCGCGGCGATAGTCCATCTCCTCGCGAATCGTCTTTGCGAACTCCTCAGAGAGGTTCTCGATCGAGAAGGCGCGGCCGCCGCCGATAAACTGCTTGACAATCGGGAGCGACCACGTGATCGCTCGCAGGTCAGCTTCGACGAGCGTCTCGATCCCGGGGCGGCGTATCTTTACTGCCACGTCGTCATCCTGGTACGTCGCCATGTACACCTGTCCCAGGCTGGCGCCGCTTATCGATTCGGTGTCGAAGTCGTCGAACGTTTCTTCGACGGGGCCGAGCTCCGCTTCCAACACCAGTTTCGACTCCTCCCAGCCGGCCGGTGGCACGTCGTCTTGGAGGCCCTCAAGCACTTCAATGTACGCGGGCGGGAGCACGTCCGGGCGCGTTGAGAGCAGCTGACCGAGTTTGATGAAGGTCGGTCCGAGAGTGAGTAGGATGTCGAGGAGGATCTCGGCGCGGTCCCGCTGGGTCGCCTCGTCAACGTCGCGGCTGCCACCGACGATGAAAAACCGCTTCCGGTCCCGCCAGTAGGCGACGATCAGCGGCGAGAACCGCCGAATGACGACGAAAAAGCGCCAGTAGGCGCGGAGGTTGACCAGCGTCACCACCCGTCAGGCGCCGGTCTCGTTGGCGTCGTCGCCGATCGGTATCTGCCGGGTGTCACCGGTCGCACGCTTAGGCAGCGTCACCTCGAGGACACCACGATCAAGCGCCGCGCTCGCGGCGTCACCGTTGGCATCAGGCGGGAGTGGGATGTCGGCATCAAGAAACAGTGATCGGTCCTCGCGGACGTAACGGAAGCCGTCAGGGGTCGACTTCTCGCGGCGTCCTTCGATGGAGAGCCGGCCGCCCTCGAATCGGACCTCGGTGGTCTCCGCGGTCGCCCCGGGGAGATCGACGACGAGAACATACTCGTCGTCGGATTCGAGCAGGTCCGCAAACACCGCCTCCGGGAGATCCCGAAGTGCGTCACGTATCGCTGACATACATAGGGGTACGGACGCCGCGGCGAAAAAGCTGTGGTACCGGTGCCGGGTCAGCGAGCCACAACGGAGTTCACAACGCGCCATCACCCTCGTCACCGATCGCGGCTGCGGCCCCGGAACCGCAATACTACCACTCGCCAGTAAATCTTCTCACGTCATGCGATTTTTACCGATCTATTTATATATCTACGCGCCTAACTAGAGGTTAGGATGACTGTCAGACAGACCCGGTCGGCCGGCGACAGCGCACTCGTGCGTCGGTACGAGTACGAAGATCGATGGACCGTTGCCGCCGACATCGGCGTCGACGACGAGGCGATCGATGTCGACACCGTCGGTGAGACGGCGATACTCGTGATAACGCACGGTGACGAGTCGGCCGAATCGGAGTTCGATCTCCCCGGCCTGGCGACGGACGTCACGGTGAGAAACGGCGTCGTGACTATCGAGGGGGACCGATGAACCTCACCGTCAAGCCGTTAAAACAGAAGGATGCCGGGCGGCGGCTCGCCGCAATCGATCGGCTCGCTGCCGACGAGCTCGATCTTTCGGGTGGGGACTTCATTCGCGTGGAGGCGTCCGAGGGGGCAGCTATCGCGCGCGTTTGGCCCGGCTACCCCGAAGACGACGGAAGCGGTGTGATCCGCATCGACGGAAAGCTTCGCCAAGAGGCGAGCGTCGGTATCGACGATCGGGTGACCGTCGAGCAGGTCGACGTCGAGCCCGCAGACCGGATCACGGTCGCACTGCCACAGCGACTCGGCATTCGCGGTAACATCGACGCGCTGATCCGGCGTGAACTCGGCGGACAGCCCGTCACTGAGGGACAAAACGTCCAGCTTCCGCTGGGGTTCGGCTTCATGGGCGGACAGTCGCAGGCGGTTCCCCTGAAGATCGCCGGCACGGCGCCGTCGGGGACAGTCGTGGTGACCGACACGACTGAAATCGAGATCGCAGAGAAGCCCGCAGAGGAGATCGTGAGCGGCGCCGGTGCGGGCGGTGAGGCGGGCGCCGACGGTGCCCCGGACGTGACCTACGAGGACATCGGCGGGCTCGACGACGAGCTAGAGCAGGTTCGTGAGATGATCGAGTTGCCGATGCGGCACCCAGAACTGTTCAAACGACTCGGCATCGACCCGCCGAAGGGTGTCCTCCTCCACGGGCCGCCGGGCACCGGAAAGACGCTCATCGCGAAGGCAGTCGCCAACGAGATCGATGCGAGCTTCCACACAATCTCGGGGCCGGAGATCATGTCGAAGTACTACGGCGAGTCCGAAGAGCAGCTCCGGGACGTGTTTGAGGAGGCAACCGAGTCGGCGCCTGCAATCGTGTTCATGGACGAGCTCGACTCCATCGCACCGAAACGGGAGGAGGCCGGCGGCGACGTGGAGCGACGCGTCGTGGCCCAGCTACTCTCGCTCATGGACGGGCTCGAAGAGCGCGGTGAGGTCGTCGTGATCGGCGCGACGAACCGCGTCGATGCTATCGATCCAGCGCTACGGCGCGGCGGCCGATTCGACCGCGAGATCGAGGTTGGCGTGCCGGATCGCGACGGGCGCAAGGAGATCCTTCAGGTCCACACACGGAATATGCCGCTGGCAGACGGGATCGACTTGGATGCGTACGCCGAGAACACCCATGGGTTCGTGGGTGCCGATCTCGAGTCGCTCGCAAAGGAGTCGGCCATGCACGCGCTCCGGCGCATCCGGCCGCAGCTCGACCTCGAGAGCGACGAGATTGACGCGGACGTGCTGAACTCGATCCAAGTCACCGAAAACGACCTCAAACAGGCACTGAAGGGCATCGAGCCCTCCGCGCTGCGTGAGGTGTTTGTCGAGGTACCGGATGTCACCTGGGACGAGGTTGGTGGGCTCGAGACGACAAAAGAGCGGCTTCGCGAGACGATCCAATGGCCGCTCGAGTACCCCGAGGTGTTCGACCAGCTTGACATGGCCGCAGCGAAGGGCGTGTTGATGTACGGGCCGCCGGGTACGGGGAAGACGTTGCTCGCGAAGGCTGTCGCCAACGAGAGCGAGTCGAACTTCATCTCGATCAAGGGGCCGGAGCTGTTAAACAAGTTCGTCGGCGAGTCCGAAAAGGGCGTCCGCGAGGTGTTCAGCAAGGCCCGCGAGAACGCGCCAACGATCGTGTTCTTCGATGAGATCGACTCGATCGCGACCGAGCGCGGCGGCGGAACAACCGACTCGGGTGTCGGCGAGCGCGTCGTCTCACAGCTGTTGACCGAACTCGACGGACTCGAAGCGCTCGAAGACGTCGTCGTAATCGCGACGACAAACCGGCCGGACCTGATCGACTCGGCGTTGCTTCGCCCGGGGCGGCTCGATCGGCACGTCCACGTGCCCGTCCCGGACGAGGACGCACGTCGGAAGATCCTCGACGTCCATACGGAACACAAGCCGCTCGCAGACGACGTCGACCTCGCGGCGATCGCACGCCGGACCGAGGGGTACGTCGGAGCAGACCTCGAAGCGGTGGCTCGCGAGGCTTCAATGAGCGCGTCACGCGAGTTTATCGGAAGCGTCACGCGAGAAGAGGTCCGCGAGTCGATTGGAAACGTGCGCGTGACGATGGCACACTTCGAGCAGGCACTAGAAGAGGTCAACCCCAGCGTCACACCAGAGACCCGCGAGCGCTACGATGAGATCGAACAACAGTTCGAGCAGTCGGCCGTCGAAGAGCCCGCCGACCCCGGCTACGGCGCCTTCCAGTGACGGCGACTGTCGGCGGTGAAAAGTAACAGCCGCTTCGACCGCCATACGTATATGAATTTTGAGATGTCAACGGCTGCCGTCTGCTGCTACCGGTGAGATCGACCAGTGAGAAGAGGCGCGGTGTGTCCAGACAGAGACGCAGTTGAGGTGGTCGAATACCCCTTCTTTTCCGCTGAAATACGGCTCACGTCAATCGATTTGCTCATAGCGGTTTTAGTTTCACTACGGTCTGGCCAACGTTATGTAGACAGCCATCAACAAGAAAATGCGAACTACTCTCGACGTTATCAACCGCAGCCGGCCAGTGTATCAGCCGTCAAATAAGAATCCGCCCATGGACCAGGGATCGAAGCGACCAAGCATCCGCCTCGTCAGTATCCCACATCACGAATGACACAGACACGACACACCACCCCAACGGTGATCGCCGAATGAGCAGCGACAACGTCGCCGCCGGCGATCTCGAATTACCTATCAAACGTACGACCGGCGACACCATCGCCAAACGGCTGACCGACAACGCCTACCACAACATTCTGCCGGCTCGGTATCTCCGGAAGGATGCGGACGGCGAGCCCGTCGAGTCACAAGAAGAGCTGTTCGACCGTGTGGCGCGCAACGTCGCGCTCGCGGAGGCGGTGTTCGAAGCCGAGAACCATGGCGTCGAAATCACCGTCACTCCCGGCCAGATCAAGCCCGACCATCCGCGTCGCGACGAGCTGGCCGCCGAGGTGTTCGGGGCCGGTGTCACCGCTGACGACGACGCAGAGACAACGCTCACGGGGCACAACGTCAACAAGTTCGCGTACGAGACGATCGTTCCATCGCTCCCAGCCGGCGTCCGCGAGCACGTCGAGGAGACGGCCGAGACGTTTCGCGAGGGGATGGAGTCGCTCTCGTTCATGCCGAACTCGCCGACGCTGATGAACGCCGGCGACGAACTCCAGCAGCTCTCGGCGTGTTTCGTTGACTCACCCGACGACGACATCACCGATATCCACCAGACGGCCAAAGAGGCCGCAGAGGTGTTTCAGAGCGGTGGCGGCATGGGGTATGCGTTCTGGCAGCTACGCCCGTACGGCGACGCGGTCGGGTCCACCGGCGGCATCGCCTCGGGGCCGATCACGTTCATGCGGACGTTCGACCAGATGTGCGAGACGATCGCACAGGGTGGCGCCCGTCGAGGCGCACAGATGGGCGTCATGCGCGTCTCACACCCGGACGTCATCCAGTTCATCCACGCGAAGAACAAGGACGTCTCGCTCGCTCACTCGCTGCGGCTGAACGATCCCGACGACTTCACGCACACGTCGTTCGCGGACGCGCTCGAAGAAGCGCGCGAGCTCATCGACGACGAGGGACGGGTACCGGAACACCTCCGAAACGCGGTCGAGGGACACCTGTCGAACTTCAACATCAGCGTCGGCGTCACCGACGAGTTCATGAAGGCGCTGTACAACGACGAGGAGTTCACGTTCACCAACCCACGAACCGAGGAGCCACACGTCGCGACCCCGGAGACGAAAGAGCTCTACGAGATGTTCGGGCTCGGCGAGTACGTCGAGGTCGGCGAGGTGCTCTCGATTCCCGCCGCAGAGCTGTGGGACGACATGATAGAGGGCGCCTACGAGAACGGTGAGCCGGGCATCATCTACTTAGAGCGGGTGAACAAGCAGCATTCGTTCGACGTTGAGGAAAATCCAAGCCATAGAATACTTGCAACAAATCCGTGTGGCGAACAGCCGCTCGAGGAGTACGAGGCGTGTAACCTCGGGCACATCAACCTCTCGACGATCGCCGACCTCGACGCACCCGACTGGCGCGTCTGGAGTGACGAACACAGCGAGGAGTACGACACCCACGAGGCGGCCGTCGAGGCGTTCTTAGAGGAAGCGATCGACTTCGAGACGTTCGACGAGCGGATCGGGTACGGAACCCGGTTCTTAGAGAACGTCGTCACGATGTCGGACTTCCCGGTCGAAGAGATCGAACAGACGGTCCGCGACATGCGGAAAATCGGGCTCGGCATCATGGGGCTCGCACAGCTGTACATCCAGCTCGGCGTGAAGTACGGTTCTGAGGCGGGCAACGAGGTCGCCCGCCAGCTGATGACGCACATCAACCACGAGTCGAAAGCGGTCTCACACGAACTCGCCGAAGAGCGCGGCGTGTTCAACGACTGGGCGGAGTCGAAGTACGCGAACCCAACCGAGTACCGCGAGTGGTTCGAACACCACACGGGTCTCGACGCCGACGACTGGGCTGACGGCTTCCCGATCCGCAACCACAACACCACGACGATCGCGCCGACGGGCACGACGTCGATGATCGGAAACACCACCGGCGGCTGTGAGCCCATCTACAACGTCGCCTTCTACAAGAACGTCTCCGACGATGTTCAAGGCGACGAAATGCTCGTCGAGTTCGACGATTACTTCCTCCGAACGCTGGAGGCCAACGATATCGACGTTGACGCGGTCAAACTCGAGGCCCAAGAGCAGATGGCGGCCAACGAGTTCGACGGCGTCGAGGGGCTCTCGACGGTTCCGGATGCGATCGGCGAGCTGTTCGTCGTCACCGCCTCGCTGTCGGGCATCGAGCACGCTGCCGTCCAGTGTGCCTGCCAGGAGGGCGTCGACTCGGCCATCTCGAAGACGTGTAACTTCCCGAACGACGCCAACGCTACCGACATGGACGAGGTGTACCGTTACATCTACGACCACGGCGGCAAGGGCGTCACCGTCTACCGCGACGGAACCCGATCGAAGCAGGTGCTCACAACCCGCGCGAAGAACGCGGAGTTCGCCGACGAGACCGAGGCCGCAGCAACGATCGTCGAACAAATCCGCGAGGTGTTCGGCGGCGTCGAGGCGTTCTTGGACAATGACGACGTGCAGGCGGCGATAGACACGGAGATTGCTGGGCTTCTTGAGTCGGCCGATGAGCCAGCGATAGATTACACTGAAACCCGGCCGCGTCCGGATTCGCTCTCTGGAGTGACCCAGCGCGTCGAGACGGGGTACGGCAAGCTCTACGTTACGATCAATGAGGACGAGGCGGGGCGGCCGTTCGAGCTGTTCGCGAACATCGGCCACTCCGGTGGGTACACCAACTCCTTCACCGAGGCACTCGCGAAGGTCATCTCGACCGCGCTACGCTCCGGTGTCGACCCAGAAGAGGTCGTCGACGAGCTGCAAGGCACCCGGAGCCCGAAGGTCGCCTGGGACAAAGGCGAGCAGATCCAATCGATCCCGGACGCGATCGGTACTGCACTCCGGCGGTACCTCGATGACGAGATCGACAAGGGAATTCCCCAACAACAGAGTCTCAACGACATCGAAGAGGGCACAGCGGCTGACAGCGCTGTCGACGTCCCGGGCCAGACTGACGGCGGCGCGGTAAGCGGCGACCCCGCTGCATCGATCGGCCCGACGACCGGTGAGTCGACTAACGACGTCACCACCGACCTCATCGCAGCCGGCGAATCGCCGGAGTGCCCTGAGTGTGGAGCGATGAATCTCTACTACTCTGAGGGCTGTAAGACGTGTGAGTCGTGCGGCTGGTCCGAGTGTTGAGGTAGCGGCACCAACACAGCACGCGGTTTTTTGACCATATTCATCGGCGGACCCGCGAGTGAGCCGCATTCTGGAGCGAGTGAGCGACGCAGCACGAACATCGACAGCTGTCCCTCCCAATCGCGGTGGCGCGCGCCTCGCGAGCGCGCTGGAGGCGGGCTCGCGAGCGCGTGCGAGGGATGAGCGAGTCGCCACAGGCGACGAGTGAATCGGCTGGGGAGGGTGTGGCTGAAACTCGTGTCCGGATGTCGCGCGGTCGTGTTGTTCACGCTGGTACTGTCACAGTCGTATAGAATCGGCTGGGGAGGGTGTGGCGGTAATTGGTGTCCGGGCGTCACGAACTCGTGGTGGTTGCACGAACACTATCACACACCTATAGAGTCGGCTGGGGAGGGTGTGGCCAAGTAGCCTCCGGGTGTTGGGTCCCATCTCGTTTCCACAGGCACTATCGCCGTCTACAGAATCGGCTCGAGAAGATGTCGCTCATCGGTTCCCTGTGTCGGATCGCAGTCTGCACACCACCTCGAACGCCTCACCGTGACAGCATGCTATCGTGTGCCCGAAGTCTGCGATCGCTCCCGAGGGCATATACTGGTTCTCGCTGACTGCAAAAGCGATGATACCCCTCCAAGTTCCGGGTGCTCCAGAGCTGTTGTTGGTCGCGCTCGCTATCGCTCTTAACCTCGTGGTTCTCATCGGATTCCTCGGTGGACTCGGCTACGTCCTCCTCTGGGTTCGATCGGGTGGGAGTGTGAGCGAACGGTTGGATCGAATCGAGCGAAAAGTCGGCAGATTGGAAGCCCAAGTTGAGCACCTACAAGAAGACGACTAACTGCGAAGATTGGCGACAGTTCCGAGCGAGACCAGCGTCTTAGTCGTCTTCGAGCGCCTGCGCGATACGCTGGAGCTGGCGGGTCGCGTCCCGCACCTCGTCGCGGAGCTGTCTGACCTCACGGACAAGCTCTTCGTTGCCGGCACTATCGTCGCCACCCTCATCGGGACGGCCACCACCCATGCCAGGCGGTCCGCCCGCACCGCCAGGACCACCGCCGCCCATCATCCCGGACATCATCTGCGCGAAGGGGTTGCCACCGCCACCGCCGCCGCCCATCCCCGGCGGGCCGCCCCCGCCCATCATTTCTTCGGGGTCGGGTCGATCACCCTCTTCGCGCTCTTGTTCGCGTCGCTCCCGGATCTCTTCGACCCGCTCGCGGAACGACTTTTCGGTCTCGTCCTCGTCGGTTGCATCCGACGCTTCTGCGGGCGGCTCCTCTTCCGGCTCTGGAGTCTCGTCGTCCGTCATGGCTTCGCGTTCGTGTCGGGGTCCGAAAAGGGTTGGTTTCTCGGGTCGGCCTGCGTCACCGGATGGCCCGCCGCGGAAACTATACCGCTCGCCCCCGTAGAATCCGGTGTGACCGAGACGACGCTGTGGCTGCTCGGCGACCAGTTGAACCTCGAGCTCGACGCGCTCGAGGACGCCGACGACGTACTGCTGATCGAAGCACATGACTTCGCCGATCGACGGCCGTATCATACACACAAACTGACCCTGGTCTTTTCGGCAATGCGCCATTTTCGGGAGGACCTCCGGGAGCGCGGCCACTCGGTGACGTACATCGAGGCGGATTCGTTCGGTGCGGGACTAGAGTGTTACTTAGCAGACCACCCCGACGCGACACTAGAGCTCATGCGGCCGGCGAGCCACCGGGCCGGCGAGGGGCTCCGCGACCTCGCCGAATCGAAGGACGGGTCTGTGCGACTGCGAGAGAACGAGCTCTTCTGGACGACACCAGCAGACTGGCGGGCGTGGGCCGACGAGCCGGCCGACGACGAGCCGCTCGTTGCCGACGATGGCACCGCAGCACAGACCTACCGCCAAGAACACTGGTATCGCCACGTTCGCCGAGAGACAGGCGTCCTCGTCGAGGATGGCGAGCCGGTCGGCGGCGAGTGGAACTACGACGACCACAATCAGGAGACGCCACCGGCCGACTGGGAGCCGCCGGCCAGACCCGTCTTCGAGCCGGACGCGCTGACACGCGAGACGCACGAGTGGGTGTGTGACCGATTCGACACGTGGGGGACGTCGTCGCTCGACTCGTTCGCGTGGCCGGTGACGCGCGCGGAGGCACGGACTGCGCTCAACGACTTTCTCACCCGGCGGCTCCCCGCGTTCGGCCGGTACGAGGACGCGATGGTGGGCGACGAGCCGTTTCTCGCGCACTCACTGCTCTCCCCGGCGATCAACCTCGGCCTGCTGAATCCGCGCGAGCCGGTGCGAGCGGTCGAGGCGGCGTACGACGAGCGAGGTGTCGAACCGGGCGCGTACGACCCGGACGCAGCCACCAGGGATACGGCGACCACACTTGCGGCGTTCGGCAACACGGACGTGGCTGGCGGCAACACGGACGATACGGGTGACAGCACGGGCAGCCCGAGCGACGGCGACCGCCGACCGATTCCGCTCAACGCGGCGGAGGGATTCATCAGGCAGGTGCTCGGGTGGCGGGAGTTCCTCAGGCACGTCTACCGCGAGGCCATGCCGGAGCTGGTCGAGGCGAACCAACTGAACCAGACCGAGTCGCTGCCGTCGCTCTACTGGGACGGCGACACCGACATGGAGTGTCTCTCGGAGGCAGTCGGCCACGTCCGCGAGTACGGATATGCACACCACATCGAGCGGTTGATGGTGCTCGCAAACTTCGCGCTCGTGTACGGCGCCGATCCGGGCGAGCTCAACGAGTGGTTCCACCTCGGCTTCGTCGACGCCTACCACTGGGTGACGACGCCGAACGTGGTCGCGATGGGCTCGTTCGGTACGGACGTCCTCTCATCGAAGCCGTATGCCGCCTCCGGCAACTACATCAACCGCATGAGCGACCACTGTGCGTCCTGTCCGTACGCGGTATCTCGGACGACCGGCGAGGGAGCGTGTCCGTTCAACGCACTCTACTGGGACTTTCTGAAGACGAACGAAGAGACGCTTCGCGGGACCGGTCGGATGGGACTGATGTACTCACACGTGGATAACAAAGACGAAGACGAGTGGGAGGCGATCCGTGAGCGGGCAGCACGCGTTCGTGAGCTCGCCGCGGACGGCGAGCTGTAGTCGTCGGGTTATACGCCGTCGACAAGCGCCTGAATCCGGGGGAGCGCCTGTTCGTAGCCAAGTGCGACCACGCCGACGTAGAGCGCGACCAGTCCCATCACAAGCGCCCAGAGAGCCA
The DNA here is from genome assembly GCF_059623105.1 of Halorubrum orientale. Classification (NCBI taxonomy): domain Archaea; kingdom Methanobacteriati; phylum Methanobacteriota; class Halobacteria; order Halobacteriales; family Haloferacaceae; genus Halorubrum; species Halorubrum orientale. Next base: position 165,859 of record NZ_JBSPSR010000004.1, read on the forward strand.
TAACGAGCTCACCGTTCGCTGCGCCGGCAGCTGCGGTGCGTTCGAGTTCAATACCGATGAACGACGCCGCACCAGACCCGACGACGATAGCGAGGAGCTCAGCTAGTTCGACCGCGAACTCCGGAATACGTGCCATGACCCAGCGGCGGTGACGCGACCTGATAGTCGTTTCGGCCGCGTCGTCTCGTGGCGACCGCCTCTCGAATCGGGGGGAGTACCGGCACGAGCCGCGCTGACCGGAGAGTTGGGCTTTTATCTGGCGGCACATTAGTAGGGAGTACATGACCGACGGAGACGGCGAGCAGCAGCATGACCACCGGATGCCCGGCGACGACGAGGTGTTCGCCGAAGTGCTCGAGATGCTCGGCGCTAACCGCGTACAGGTGCGCTGTGCGGACGGCACAGAGCGAACCGCTCGCATACCTGGGCGCATGCAAAAGCGCGTCTGGATCCGCGAAGACGACCTCGTCCTCGTCGAGCCGTGGGACTGGCAGGACGAGAAGGCGGACATCACTTGGCGATATGAAAAAAGCGAGGCCGAACAGCTCCGCGCGGAGGGACACCTCCAGTGACCCGACCGCGTCATCCGCCGACGAGTCGACCGGTCCGGTCACAGAGCCGTTGACCCGATGGGGAACCGACTCCAGCTCGCAATGTCGACCGCCGCGGAGACGTACGAGCGCATTCGCGACCCGCTTGCCGACCGCGGTATCGACGTCGACTACGTCCAGCCGACTGGCCGGGCGCTGCCCGTCACCGAAGAAGAGAGTGCGGTAACAGACGGGACAAATCCATTGGACGCCGATGCGTTCGATGTCGGATTCGTCTACCCGTCACGCCTGATGGAGGGAGCTGTCGTAGCCACCCGGCTCTCGATCCCATGGGTGAACGGCCGCCGAGCTGTCGTGACCTCGCGAAACAAAGCCGGCGTGCTGGCCGCACTCGCCGATGCCGGGCTTCCGGTCCCAAAGACGACGCTACTCTCGAACCCCGTCGACGAGGAGACGGTCCTCGAGGCGGCTGCGACGCTGTCGTTTCCGGTGGTAGTAAAACCCAACTCTGCGACCCGCGGCGTCGGTGTCACGAAGGCGACCGACGTCGACTCACTGCTCGGCATCACGGATTATCTGAACCTCGTTCACGACTACCGGGCGACCGGAGACAAGTCCTACCTGCTCCAAGAATATCTCCCCGAAGCGCACGACTATCGGGCGATGGTTGTCGACGGCGAGTGTGTGGGCGGTGTACGTCGCGAATTGCCAGCCGACGCCCGCGACGCCGGCCGGTGGAAACACAACGTTCACCAAGGCGCGACCGCTCGTGGCGTCGAACTCGGCCAGCAGACCCGTACGCTCGCTGAGCGGGTCGCATCAGTACTTGATGTCGACTACCTTGGGGTGGATTTTCTCGAGAGCGGCGACCGGCTCGTGGTCTCCGAGACGAACGCGCGGCCCACGGTCGATGACGCAGCGAAGTACGACGCCGGCTTTTATGACCGGCTCGCGGAGCTCGTTCGACAGACGGCAGCCGACGGGTGAGATGGCAGAAGGTCGTCAGACGGCAGAAGGTCGTCAAACGACGTCTATCGGCGCCGAGTCATCGTCGCGGTCAAACGTGACCTCGAGGACGCCGTTATTGAACGTCGCCTCGCCGGAGCGCTCATCAACGGTCGCCGGGAGTTGAATCGTTTCGTCGTATTCGCGTCGATCAGAGGCCGCAGCGATGGTGAGTGCATCACCGTCACACTGCACCGAGAGCTGGTCTTTCGAGACGACTGGGAGGTCAGCGACGAGCCTGACGGTCGTGTCCGTGACGTACGCGTCGACGTGCGTCTCGGAACCGAATCCGGCGTCGTCACTCGGGGGCTGGCTCCCCGCCATCTCGTTCATCATCCGCTCGATTTCCTCGAAGAAGTCGCCGAATGGGTCGTCTCTGTCGTCGCGGTGCATACGCTGTATACGGGCGTTCTCACCGATAAGACTTCTGTCGATCGTGTGCAAAGTTGCCATGGAGCGGGCAACTCGGGCGGATTTAAGTGCGTGCACGCCACTTCTTCAGTTATGAGTAAATCCTATCTGGCCGCCGGTTCGGATGTCGACGACGACGACGTGGTGCGTGTCGGACTGAACGGGTTCGGTCGTATTGGTCGAAACGTGTTCCGCGCGCTGCTTGAGAACCCTCGTGTCGAACTCGCGGGGATCAACGATGTGATGTCGTTCGACGACATGGCGTACCTCGCGAAGTACGACACGGTGATGGGACGACTTGACGGCGTCGAAGTCGAAGACGACACGCTCTCCATCGGCGGGACGTCCGTCCCGCTGTACAACGTACAGGACCCCGCCGACCTCCCGTGGGGCGAGTTGGACGTCGACGTTGCACTCGAATGCACCGGTATCTTCCGGACGAAGGCAGACGCGAGCGCCCACCTCGAAGGCGGCGCCGACACCGTGATCATCTCGGCTCCGCCGAAGGGTGACGAGCCGGTCAAACAGCTCGTGTACGGCGTCAACCACGACGAGTACGAGGGCGAAACCGTCGTCTCGAACGCCTCCTGTACGACGAACTCTATCACTCCCGTCGCGAAGGTACTCGACGACGAGTTCGGCATCGAGGCAGGGACGCTCACGACCGTTCACGCGTACACCGGTTCCCAGACGCTCATCGACGGACCGAAAGCGAAGAAGCGCCGTGGTCGCGCCGCGGCCGAAAACATCGTCCCCACCACCACTGGCGCCGCCGGCGCTGCCCAAGAAGTGCTCCCCCAGCTCGAGGGCAAGATCGACGGGATGGCGATCCGCGTGCCGGTTCCGACCGGGTCGATAACGGAGTTCGTCGTCAGCCTCGACGCGTCTGTGACCGCCGACGACGTCAACGATGCGTTCCGTGCCGCTGCAGACGACGGCCCGCTAGCGGGTGTGCTCGGCTACACCGACGACGAGGTCGTCTCGAGTGACGTCACGGGACTGCCGTTCTCGAGTTACGTCGATCTTCAGTCGACCAACGTCATCGCCGACGGCGACCTCTTGAAGATCCTCACGTGGTATGACAACGAGTACGGCTTCTCGAACCGGATGCTCGATATGGCCGCGTACGTCCACGACGAGGCGTAAGCGCCGACACTCGACCGACACTCGCGACGATAATACACAGGTTCACCCATGCCATCATTCCCCACCATCGACGACATTCCAGCCGACTCGTGCGTGCTCGTTCGTCTCGACCTCAACTCACCGATCGAAGCCGGCGAGCCCCAAGACAACCGGCGGTTCGAACGCCACGCGGCGACCGTCAGTGAGCTTGCCGACGCCGGCCACCGAGTCGTCTGTCTCGCTCACCAAGGTCGACCGGGTCGTGACGACTTCACCTCATTATCGGGGCACGGCGAGATCCTCGCCGGCCACATCGACCGCGACGTCGCATTCGTTGCCGACACCCACGGCGAAGCGGCGACCGAGGCCATCGACGCACTCGCCGCCGGCGACGTGCTCCTCTTAGAGAACACCCGCATGTGTGCCGACGAATTACCAGAAGCGTCCCCCGAGACGAAAGCCGACACCGAGTACGTACGCACACTCACTGCGCACGTCGATGCGTACGTCAACGACGCCTACTCGGCGGCACACCGCAAACACGCCTCACTGGTCGGCTTCCCGCTCGTGTTGCCCGCGTACGCCGGACGAGTGATGCAGGCGGAGTACGAAGCCAACACGGCGATCGGCCGCAAGTCGTTCGACGGCCCGGTGACGATGGTTATCGGCGGAACGAAAGCAACCGACGTGATCGGCGTGATGGACGCTCTCGAGGGGACTGTCGACCGATTCCTGCTCGGCGGAGTCGCCGGCGAGCTCTTCTTGCGTGCCGCTGGCCACCCGGTTGGGTACGACCTCGAGGGGATGGACCTCTTCGACGAGCAGTGGGAGACGACCCACGAGACCGTCGAGCGTGTCCTCGCAGAGCGCGGCGACTCGATCCACCTCGCGAGCGACCTGGCGTACAAGGGTGTCGACGGCGACCGCGCCGAGGTGCGCGTCGAGGCCATCGACGAGAAGACCGATGCGTACCTCGACGTCGGCAGCGAGACCGTCACCGACTACGAGCCGCTCATCACCGACGCGGACGCCGTCTTCGTGAAAGGGGCACTTGGCGTCTTCGAGGACGAGCGATTCGCCGACGGAACGGTCGGCGTGCTCGAGGCGATAGCCGAGACCGACTGCTTTTCTGTCGTCGGCGGCGGCGACACCTCTCGGGCGATCGAGATGTACGGCCTTGACGAGGACGACTTCTCGCACGTCTCGATAGCGGGCGGCGCGTACATCCGCGCACTCACCGGCGAGCCGCTCCCCGCCGTCGAACTACTACAGACGGACGAGTGAATCATCTCGGAGTCACGCCCCGGGCATGCTCCGTGGATTCTGTGACCGATAGACGGACAGCTGATGCGGTGGCGCGCGCCTCGTGAGGTCGCCGGAGGCGGACTCACGAGCGCGTGCGAGGGATGAGCGAGTCGCCGCGGGCGACTCGCGAATCGGCTGGGGAGGGTGTGGCTAATTGGTGTCCGGGTGTTGTGGAGTTGTGTCCGTCACAGAGCCATTACAACGATCGTATAGAATCGGCTGGGGAGGGTGTGGCCCAAGTGGCGTCTGTGTGTCACGTGACACGCATCCCTGTCGTGGTCTCCGGTTGCTCAACGCTTTTGTCCGTCACGTCAGTGTCCCCGTCATGGACCGACTATCGACGTTCGAGGGGCACACGCTCACCGAGGTCCGACGAGACCTGCATCGACACGCAGAGGCCGGCTGGAAGGAGTTCCGGACGTCGGCACTGCTCGCCGAGTCGCTGTCGTCGCTCGGCTACGAGGTTCACCTCGGCGCGGACACCGTCGCCCCCGACGCCCGGATGGGGGTCCCGCCGACCGACGAGGTCACGGCCGCACGCGAACGGGCGCGCGAGGAGAGCGCCCCCGAGGCGTACCTCGAGCAGATGGGCGACGTCACGGGCGTAATAGCGACGAAGACCAACGGAGACGGGCCGACGATCGGGCTCCGAACCGACATCGACGCGCTGGCGCGCCAGGAGGCGATGGACGACGACCACCGGCCGGCCGCCGAGGGCTTCGCGAGTGTTCATCCGGGCGAGATGCACGCGTGTGGCCACGACGCCCACGCAGCGATCGGGCTCGGGATCGCTCGGGTATTCGCCGACACCGCGTTCGATGGGACGCTGAAGCTCTTCTTTCAGGCCGCCGAGGAAGGTGGTCGCGGCGGGAAGCCGATGGCCGAATCAGGACATCTCGACGACGTCGACCACCTGCTTGCGGTCCACGTGGGGCTCGACGAGCCGACAGGCACGGTCGTCTCGAGTTATGACGCGCCGCTGTCGAACGCGAAACTCGACGTTACGTTCGGCGGGGCACCAGCACACGCCGGTGGCGCACCAAACGAGGGACGGAACGCGCTTCAGGCGGCGACCGCAGCGATCGGAAACCTGTACGGGATTGCTCGCCACGGGGACGGCACAACACGGATCAACGTGGGACGAGTCGCCGCCGACAACGCTCAGAACGTCATCTGTGAGGAGGCGACCATGCGCGTCGAGGTGCGGGGTGAGACCCACGCGCTCAACGAGTACATGCTGGAGCGCGCCGAGCAAGTTCTTGAGGGCGCTGCAATGATGCACGACGTCTCCGTCGAGACGAGCCTATACGGCAAAACCACCACGTTCCAGAACGACCCCGCGGTCGTCAACGTCGTCGAGTCGGCTGCAGAGACAGTCGATGCGGTGGAGTCAGTCGTCACGACGGAGTTCGGCGGCTCCGAAGATGCCTCGTACCTGATCCGTCGGGTCCAAGAGCGCGGCGGGACGGCAACGTACCTGGGTGTCGGCGCAAGCAACCCGGACGGGCATCACACCGCGTACTTCGACGTCGACGAGGCGGCCGTCGGCATCGCGGTGGACGTGATCGAAGAAACGATCACCCGGCTTGCGGGCTGAGCTCAACTGCACTTGAGCAACTGCCGAGCAGTCAAGAAGACGTCGTTGCCGGTCGTGTCACTCCTCAACGTCGAGGTCGAACTGTGCGTGTTCTGAGACAGTGTTGAGCACGACGCTCGTGTTCGACTCGCGGATGTCTTCGTCGGTAAGGATCGCTTTGATCTGCTCGTTCATTCCGTCAGTGTCAGTGAACTTGCCGACCGCGATCACGTCGTAGTCGCCAGTTACCTCATAGACGCTCACCATCTGTTTCTCCTCGCGGAGTTTCTCGGTGATGTCGGGCAGCGCGCTCCCCTCAACCTTGAGTTGGAGGATGGCCGTCACGTCGAATCCGAGCTTGTCGTAGTCGACGACTGGACTGTAGCCGCGGATGACGCCTTCCTCTTCGAGATCACGGAGGTGATTCGAGACCGTCGTCACGGAGACGTCGAGTTCATCGCCGAGGCTCCGGAGGCTGGCACGACCGTTTCCGAGCAGGGAGTTCACGAGTTTCGCGTCGAGGTTTTCGTACGTCATTAGATTCTACTAGGCTATGGGGGGATTATAATTTTACGAATGTCCACTCTCAGTCCGACGGTGGCGGTTCATGCGCCAAGCGACAAGGCCTTTATACTGGCAGATAATCACGTAATCGTCTAAAAGATGACCGACGACAACGCGAAACCAGACGGCGGCCTCACGGCCGAAGAACAGGCGGTAGTCGACGAGATAGACGAGAACAATATCGACTTCTTACGACTGCAGTTCACCGACATTCTCGGCGTCGTCAAGAACGTTTCCGTGCCGGCTGACCAGGCCGAAAAGGCGTTCACCGAGGGAATCTACTTCGACGGCTCCTCTATCAACGGCTTCGTCCGCATCCAGGAATCTGACATGCGGCTCAAGCCGGACCCAGACACGTTCGCAATCCTCCCGTGGCGCAGTGACGGCGAGAGCGGCGCCGCCCGCCTCATCTGTGACGTCATCAACACCTCGACAGGCGAACCGTTCGAGGGTGACCCACGCTACGTGCTACGGCAGGCGCTCGAAAAGGCAGACGAGCACGGCTACGAGGTCAATATGGCCCCCGAGCCGGAGTTCTTCTTGTTCGAGACCGACGAGGACGGCTACGCGACCACCGAGTTCGCGGACCGCGGTGGCTACTTTGACCTCGCCCCGAAGGACCTCCAGAGCGACGTCCGTCGTGAGATCATCTACACGCTAGAGGAGATGGGCTTCGACATCGAAGCCAGCCACCACGAGGTGGCAGAGGGACAGTACGAGATCAACTTCGAGTACGACGACGCACTGACGACAGCCGACAACGTCGCCACCTTCCGGTTCGTCGTTCGCGCGGTCGCCGCCCAACACGACCTGCACGCGACGTTCATGCCGAAGCCGGTACCGAAGATCAACGGCTCCGGGATGCACACCCACATGTCGCTGTTCAAAGACGGCGAGAACGTGTTCCACGGCGACGGCGACTTCGACCTCAGCGAGACGGCACTCTCGTACCTCGCCGGTGTTCTCGACCACGCACAGGCCATCACAGCTGTGACTAACCCCACCGTGAACAGCTACAAGCGGCTCGTCCCCGGCTACGAGGCCCCAGTGTACGTCGCCTGGTCCGACCGCAACCGCTCTGCGCTCATCCGCAAGCCGGCCGCGCGCGTCCCCGCAGCAACCCGAGTCGAGGCTCGCTTCCCCGACCCATCGTGTAACCCGTACCTCGGATTCGCCGCGCTCATCAACGCCGGTCTCGACGGGATCGAGCGCGACCTCGACGCGCCGGACCCGATCCGCGAGAACATCTACGACTTCGACGACGAGCAGATCGCGGAGTACGGCATCGAGACGCTGCCGAAGAACCTCGGCGACGCCGTCGAAGCCCTCGAGGCCGACGAGGTCGTACTGGACGGTCTCGGTGAGCACGTCGCTGAGAAGTTCATCGAAGCGAAGAACCAGGAGTTCACCGAGTACCTCGTCGACGTCTCCGAGTGGGAGCTCGACCGCTACCTCGAGACGTTCTAAGGTCACCTCTCGCACGTTTTTTCTGCCCGCGTCGTGTGCTGCTGACTACCGAGCGCTAGCCGTGCGACGACCACCCCCACACCAGCGGTGGCGCGCGCCTCGTGAGTCGCTGAAGGCGGACTCACGAGCGCGTGCGAGGGATGAACGGGTCGCCCGTGGGCGACGAGTGAATCGGCTGGGGAGGGTGTGGCTAATTGGTGCTCAAGAGTCACGCGATCACATCAGTCACGTACTGCCACGTACACACCAACCCACTCAGGAGGTCACGACGGCCGGACGTCGGCGGGCTCCACAACACGCTCAGCCACAGCCGGAAGTGACACCACACCGGCGACGGCGACGGCCGTCACGAGCGTCGTGAGGACGACACCATCAGCGAGCACGTACGCGCCGACCCACGTCCCGCCAGTGAGGACAAGTCCAGGAACAGCGAGGCGAAGCGAAACGGGAGGTTCCACGCCGCTGACGAGCTGCCAGCCGACCGCGCCGCCAACACCAGTACCGACTCCGATGGCCGCCTCGACCACCTCGTCCGTGTGGCCGTTCGCCCCAGCAATCGCCGCAGCGGCGACGGAGACGACGGCCGCGAGGACGAACACGGGCGTCGGCGTGAGCGGACCACCAGCAACCCTCGCTGTGAGACCGCGAAGCCACGAGTCGCCAGCGAGTGTGAGCCCATCAGCGAGCACGAGTCCACCGAGGAGCACCATCACCCCGAGGAGCAAGCCAGCGACGACGTCGACTAGGTAGTGGACCTCGATGACGACCCGGGACGCGGCGACCGCGACGGCGACGATCGCCGCCACGGCGTATCGTCGTCGGGGTGTCCACACGGCGGTACACAAGACCGCAAGCGCCCCGTACGCGACGGCTGCACCGGTCGCGTGACCGCTCGGGAAGCCGAAGCCAGTCGAGACGAGCTGCGCCTGGTACCAGCCGTCGAGCACCGAAGGCAGCCACGCCGGGGGAGTGACGGTGCCGGTCGCCCCGGGCGGGCGGGGGACCGCGGTGAGCGCCTTGCCGACTGCGACCGCAGCGTAGCCGGCCGCTACGAGTGCGATAGCGGTCGCGCCCGCCCGACGCGGCGCCGCGGCGAGTCTGTCGTCGCCGAACCAGTAGACCCCAGCAAGCAGCGCGAAGAGGAGCCACGGGTCCGCGAGGTGGGTGACCGCCGCGAAGACGACCACAACGATTGCCGGCAATGTCTCGACGACAGCGAACTCACCGACCCCACGGGCGGCGAGGAGACTCGCTACCACGACCGGCTACTCCTCCCGGCGACGGCGAGCGTAGTCGACGGCTTTCCCGGGCGTCTCAAGCAGGTTCAACGCGATACCAACGAGCACAAAAAGTGTGTACAGCCCGAGCGTTGAGAGGCCCAAGACGATCATCGCGAGAATGGCGTAGGCACCACGGAGGTACACGAACGCACCGAGGGTCATCACCGTGCCGTACAGTAAAACGAGATACGGGCCCCAGCCGCGGGCGTGGCCGCGTCGCATCCGTGCGCGTACGTATCGCTTCAGCTCGGATTCGAGTGCCGGCTTGTCCACGGTGCGCTCTTCGACGTCGGCTTCAAACGCGTCGAACTCTGCCCGCAGTCGGCTCACCTCCGCCTGGAGCGCCGCCACGTCCGGTGCCCCCGTCGGGCGTTCCTCGTCGTCGGCGTCGCCCGCGCCGTCCGACTGACCGTTCATACCAGTGGGTCGGCCAGGACCGTGTTGTACCTGCCGGTCCGCGTCCTCTCGAACGCCAGCCGAATCACCTCGAGTACCATCCGCCTCATCACGCCCTGCCACCACGACGTTGAGTACACCACCGAGAATGACGACGATGGCGGCGAGATACAGCCACGTGACGAGTAAGAGAACGCCACCGATCACGCCGTACACCTGGTACTGGCCGGCGGCTGCGGCGTACACCTGAAACCCGGCCTGCAGGAGCGTCCAACCGATAGCAGCGAACACAGCCCCGGGAAGCGCCTCACGGACCCCGATGCTGGGCGTAGGTAAAAGCGAATACATCGGTACAAAGACGACCACGAGAAAGGCCGGTAACGCGAGGACGCTCGCCGCCTCCACGAGGGGAATCGCGTCTGCGGCCGCAACGAACGCGCCGACAGCGACCATCACGCCCATTCCGACTCCCACACTTACCACGACGGACGCAGCGTCGACGAGCTGTGTGAGTACGTCTGGACGCGTCTGTTTGCCGTACAGCTCGGCGAACGCGGTGTCGAGCGCACGAAACACTTTCAGCGTCGACCAGCCCAACACCGCCACCCCGGCCACGCTCGCACCGGTGCGACCGCTCGCCGAGGAGGTGGCGGCGGCGACGGCTTCCTCGCCCGCGGGCGTTAAGAATGCCCCGGTGGCGGTTCCGAGCTCCGCGGCAATGGCTGCGCCGAATACTGCGCTTGCGACGACCACGAGGAGCAACAGCGCCGGGATCAGCGAGACGAACGCGTAGTAGGCGACCGCGGCCGCAAGAAACGTCACCTGCCGATCGAGCGCGACGTCAAGGACGCGGCGTGCCGTTCCGAGGGTGGTGAGTGAGCGCCGAGACACGGTAACTGATTCAACAGACGGTATCAAAAACGGCGTGGGAGACGCGAGTCACCGAGAATCCAAACTATCAGACCGCACCGTCGCCGAGGACTGCCTCGCGCATCTCGGGGATCGACGCGGTAGTCTTGACCGCTGTACCGCGGTAGTGCGCGCGGCTCGCCTCGTAACCGGCATCCCGCAGTCGCCCGACGAACTCGTCCATCCCGATAGCGGGCTCGCTCCACGCTTTGTACAGCCGGTGCTGGTCGTAGTGTGTGGGGGTGTCGAGCTCGTGTTCAACAGTCTCGAGTAACCGCCGAGCGCGCTTTGCCGCTCCCATGTCGTCGGTGACGTGCTCTCGGACCGCACGAGCAAAGTCGGCGTCTGCAATGGTGCCCAACCAGAGCGGGCCGGCAGTGAGCACGCGGCTGCCTCCACAGGAGGGACACGTGTCGACGGGAGCGGCAATCAGCCCCGGCGTCGCGTCTCGCCAGAGGCAGTCCTCACAGTGGTCAACGTACCCGAGTTCCTCAACACAGCGGTCGGCGGCCTGCGCCCCCGACTCCAACTCGAGGTATGCGCGTGCGTAGTGGCGTGAGACGTGTGAGACGACTGGACGGGCTGCGGTGTCGTACCGTGCCGCAGTCCGAACCAGCGCGGAGACGAGCGTTCGCAGCCCCATCTCGGGGTGATACTCCGTGTTCTGTGGGACGACCCCGTACTTTCGGATCCCGCTCTGTTGGTGTGCGCCACAAAGCGGCGCCGTGTCGGTGGCGGTCACACACACGAGATTGCGCGTGTTCGCGAACGCGGCGTCGACGAATGGGATCGGCGTCCCGTACGGGTCGAGGTCGACGACGTCGAAGACAGACTCGTGTAACAGCGCGTTGACGTCGCGGTGGACCACGTCCCCGTCAAGGTCGTTCGCGGCGAGGTTCTCTTTCGTCAGCTCGACCGCCGCCGCATCGACGTCGGCACACGTCACGGCGTATTCCTCGGCGGCGGCCCGCACCCCACGGATACCAGAGGCTGCCATCGCATCGAGGTACGTCTCTGCGCGCGGTTCACGGTCGCGATAGGCGCGCAACACGGCGACGGTGATGTCCCGGTTCAGCTCTTGGGTTGGGTTAAAAAAGACCCCGCTGCCAGTCCCCTCACTCGCACCGTCACGGGCCTCGGGGACGCGCACCGTACACCCCCCCTCGTCGATCTCCATACCAGACCGTCGCCGATGCGGCACAAAAGCGCCGCGCTCTCGGCTTAGACGCCGGCCGGTCGCCCGAACGGCAACAGTGATGCGCTTTCGGGATATACCGGTCTCCATTCGATGACTCTCTCGGCACCGAATCTGGCGATCTCCGGCGTGTTCGGCGCCGCGGCCGTCGCCTGTTTCGTCGGGGCAGCACGCGGGTCACCGCTCCGGCAGTCGGACGCGCGAACGGGGCTTCGGGTCTTACCGACGCGAGGCAACGAAAGGCCGAACTCACCCGCCACGACGAGCAACTTGAGGCGATCGCCGACGCTATCGCCCACGAGCTGCGAAACGCCGTCGGCGTGACCGAGGGGTACCTCGCGCTCGCGGCGTCTGAATCTGACGCACCCACGGAGCGAGATCCACTCGAGGTGGCCCGGCAGTCGGTCCGGCGGAGCAAAGAGGTGATTGAAGACCTCGACGTGTTGACACGGTACGCCCAGTCGATCGAGACGTATCACGACGTCGACGTTCGACTAGCACTCGACCGCGCGACCGAGTCGGTCGACGCCGACCTCGACGTGCACCTCGAACGTGATGCGACCATCCGAGCGGCCGACGACCGGCTCACGCACCTCTTCGTCAACGCGATCCGATTTGCCGCCTACGCGGAGGCAACAGCGCTCACAGTCCGGGTGGAGACCGATCCGGGGCGACTCGTCATGAGCGACGACAGACGCTACGCCGGTGGGGCCTACGACGACTCGCTGTTCGGCACGACGCGGCCGAACCCACCGCCGAGGCCGGACTCAAACTGCCGAACGTGCGAAGCCTCTCCCGGGTACACGGCTGGGACGTCGACCTCGAGACAACGTACGACGACGAGATCCGCGATCGGATCGGCGGCGTCGACGTGATCGAGACGACCGAGACGACAACGGTGGGCGTGTAATACTTCTGGGCTCCTTCGGAAGCTCGTCGTAACTTTGTCTTACGTGCGTTCGTCGTCATCCAGATTGACGGCTACTGTCGAACCAGAGCAGCGAGTCTCCGTTTGACGACCTCGGGCGGCCACGATGACGCTACTGTCTCACGCTCGACTCCGAAGGTCTCCACGGTCCGATGTATGGAGGGCTCCGAATATCGCTGCTGTTCGAGGAGATACGAGTAGGCCGCCACTTGGAGTTCGTACCGTCGTCGTGTTTCCGGTGTTTGGTCCGTCAGTGTGATTTTCACGTCCGTCACGTGCCGTTCACCCGTAGATGACTCGACGATGAAATCGATCGTCCCGTGGATTTCCATCTCGACGCCGTCGATCGTGACGAGACCGTCGACAGGTCGCTCAACCGAAACCCGTTCCGCCCGTTGAATGCGGCTCCAGAGGTCGGACGCGAGGAAGTCGTCGAGGACTGCCCCTCGGAAGAACGCGAACAGTCCGACACGTTCGTCGTCGTCGATTCGCAGAGCGCCGTCGTCGATGACGTCGTCAAATACGTCTCGAACGTCGTCTGTCGGCGAATCGAGCGTTTCTTCAGCGACCTCGCGTTCGGTGAGCGTGGTCAGCACCTCGTGTAAGCAGGAACCCACGTCTTCTGGACCCAGCTCGTCGAACTGTAGCGGAATGTCGTCGGGGATATCGTTCGTCTCTGTGTGAAGCGGCTCGCCCAACAGGTGCGGAATGGTGTGCTCGTCCAGTGACTCCGTCAGGGGATACATCGTGCTGGGGTTCAGGAATCGGGGGATCCACCGTTCGAGATCGCCTCGCCGCGGTGGAGTTACCGAAGCTTCGTTATCGGTCGGCCCGGATCTCGTCGGCCGCCACTCGGTGAACAAGTCCACGTCGTTGACTCCGATCTCGATCGCATCCGTGTTCGGATCCGATCCACCAAGTTCGAGCGTGTACGAGTCGGTGCCGCCTCGGTTGAACCCGATCCCCTGCCGGATCGTGTCGAGCCACCGATCGCGTGATTGGTCCTCCTCCAAGTCGGAACGAGGCAGTGGAACGACGAGGTGGTCACGGGCACGAGTCAGCGCTACGTACAACAATCGCCATGTTTCGGCGCGCTCGTTCGCTGCGACGCGACGCAGACGTTCGGGTCCGACGAGTTCGTCACGGGCCGCTGAATCGGACACGGAGTCCATCCACTGGGCAGTTGCCCAGCGAAGGCCGGTATCACGGTCAAATCCGCCCGGTGCCTCGTACAGTCCGCAGTCGAACGGCGGGATCGTGATGTCATGGGGGATGTCGGTGTTCGTCGGTGGGGCGAGTCCGGCGATCGATCCTTGAGCGACGAACCGCTGGGTGTGGGGTCCCCGGGACCAGACGTCGAACCCGGGATCAGCAACGACGACGACGTCGTCTTGATCCCCTTTCGCCCTGTGTACGGTTCGGAATTCGACGTCGTACGTGGTTGCCGTCGTGCTCGGCTGTGCCGGACCGTCGTCGGGATCGTCGCGGAACGGTTGTACGAGGTCCGTCAATTCGGCCGGCGTGTAATGCGTCTCACCCTCCCACTGGGAGAGGGTCTCGACGAGCGCATCCAGATTGGCGACTCGTTGTTTGGGTCCACTTCCAGTGGCTATTTCCTGTGGATCGGCTCTCAGTTCGAGCGCTTCGACGATTTCTTCTACGTACACGCTGGCCGGCTGGCGTTGGAAGACGTCACTTCGATCACGGAGTCGAAGCAGAGCACGCAGTGTCCGCCGTTGCGTCTCTGTGAGGTCAAGTACATTTTCGCTAAGTACACGGTCCAGATCCCACGAGTGGACCTCAAACGCTTCTGTGTCCTCAATGATACCCAGTGGAGGTTCGGTGAGAAGGGTCTCCGTACGGTCAGGAGAGCCAGGATGTGCTAGCCAGTCGCAGACGGCGAACACAGATTCGACCGCGGGACAGTCGAACAGCCCCTCACCAGTGGTGTGGACGCGGAGACCCTCCGAAGCGAACGCGTTCTCGTACTCGGGCATCCGAGTCCCGCGCCGGAACAGCACCGTGACGTCTAGTGGCTCGCCGGCATCGTCGCAGAACGTGCCGTCGGCGAGCCCTCGTGAGATGTGAGTCGCCAGCATGTTCGCCTCTCCGACCTCTCCATCGGGATTCGCCCACGCTTCCGATCCGGGACGACCGACGCCGATGAACGAGGAGACGTGTATCGATGGCTCGTCGGTACCGTCACGGGCCGCGTCTGACCACTCGTACGTGGTGTCGAGATCACCGAGATCGCCACGGACGGGATCGGTGATCATCGACTCGGCGATCGCGTTGATGCCCGCGGCAATGTCGGGGACACATCGGTACGTCGTGGTCGCGGTCCGATTCTCGTGTGTGTCCCAGTCGACACCGAGGTACTCGCCTCCCATCGTTGCCGCGTCGAACCAGGTCGGGTCGGCGTGCCGCCACAGGTAGATCCCCTGTAGGACGTCTCCACAGGCGAATACGCGTGAGTCGTGAGTCACGAGGTGGGACAGCGCTGCGTGCTGGATGGCCGAAACGTCTTGTGCCTCGTCGATGATCAGGCTCTGGATCCGTGATCGGTACCGCTGGAGGACTCGTGTTCGGTGTGAGCCGTCGATAGCGCGGAGTGGCTCGAGAAGCTGCGACTGGTCGGTCGTATCGTCGAAGTAGGCGTCCACGAGATAGGCGGCGTCAGTGTGAGTGACGACGCCGTAGTCGCGGACGAGCTCACGATACGCGGTACGGTACGCCGAAAGGACCGTACAGAAGTCGTCGATCCGATCACACCACGCCTCGTACAGCTCGCGGTCGGCTTTGAGCAGTCGGTCCCGGTCCGACTCGTGTACGGCGTCTCTAACCCGTTCTCCGACGGCATCATCATCGCCAGTGAATCGTTCGACCGACCGTACGATATCGGAGAACGAGTCCGGTTTTCCACCGGGATACGCCGAGTCGCGCGTCCGTTCCAGTTCGTCTCGGAACTCCCCAGTCGAGATGCGCTGGTCGCGGCAGAACGTAAGCGCAGCTTTGATCATGTCGGCGACGCTGTCGTCGTACTCTTCATCGGGATATGCAGCTTCGAGAGCATCAAGTCGTTCGGCGTCATCCGGGATACTCCGAAGTCGTTCGTAACAGTCACCGTGGACTCGATTCAGCAGTGCGTCGTTCCCGACTGAGGGCATCTCGTCGAAGCCGATGTCGTGAGCGATATCCTGTAGAACACCGCACAGGAGTCCATCGATGGTTCCAACGTAGGGACCTTGTCGGATCCGCTGGAGGAGGTACTGTAACTCTTCATCGGTGACTTCGGACGCGGCCGGAACGAGATTGTATTCAACGATCGTCTCCAGCCTATCGCAGACTTCCGGAATGATATCGGCGGCCTCATCGCGGTTGAACGAAACCACTGCGACGTGTAGCTCCGGCGTCGTGTCGCCGGCCACGTACCGTCGGAGGAGATCCTCTGCAGCGAGGTGATGGGCGACCACCGATTTTCCGGAGCCTGGGACGCAGTTCAGCGTGAACAGCCCGGTTTCGCAGTCGAAATATGCCTCCTGGATAGCTCGCTGTGCGCCCTGCAGAACGATCGGGTCCAGATCCTCGTTGCCAGTATCATCACCCATCGAAATCCTCCGTTTCCTTGACGAACCCCTGTACTTCCGGTGGAAGTTCACGTCTAGGTCCGACCAATCGTCGTCTCGCTTCCTCAGAGACTCGCTCCGGATCGAGATGATCGAGGAGCGATGAAGGCGGAACGTCGTCGCCTTCAGCCGTGCGCGTGTGTCTCGACAGAATGACGCATCGGCCCGCCGACCGCAGCGTATCGAGGAACTGGTCGCGGTCGCGGCCGCCAGCCCACGCCGGTTGCGGCGCGAGAACCTCCGCCCGTTCGTCTCCGCGAAGAACTGCCTCTCGGAATTCCGGGGGAAGCAGAGACTGTGGCGGCTGGGGCCACTGTCCGGCCGTCAACCCGAGGGCGATGACGTACGGAATATCGAGCGCCCACACGTCGTTCGCCTCCAAGACATCCAGCGCCCGAGCGTTCGAGTGTTCCCGCCGACCCGGCCGCTGGGTGGCGATCACACCGGCGAGGTCGGCGACGTCGTCCCAAGAGCGTTCGACGGCCCCTTCTTCGAGCCGATCTGCAAACTTGTGTCGCAACTGCTGAACCAGCGTCCGAACGCGGACGACCGCGCGCGCGTCGATCTCCGTGTCGAGTAGCGCCGGCGAATCCGTTACTTTCGTTTCTGGAAGCCCTTGTTCCGCATACGCATTGACCACGTCGTCGAGCAGCGAAGCGATCGACTCCGGTTCTGGGGTCGGAGCGTCCGCGACCCACTTCGCGAACTGTCGGAGTCGGGCATCGACACCATCGGTCGCTTCGACGATCCCGTTCCACTCGGTGGCGGTCCGGGCATCTCGTGGTAGTCGCTCGGCCGATCGATACAGCTCCCTCGGCGGGAGCGGCCACGTCTCGGACCCTGCTCCGGGCGAGGCCCATCCCAGTTCGAGCGGCCGAATCAGCGTCTCCAGGTCGAGTCGAGCTTCAGCTAGAGTTCCACAGACTGCCGTAACGAGTGCGTACGGTCGGGTTCTCGTCACCCGTAACTGTGTCCAGAACACGGGCGTGATGCCGTACTGGATCGCCGCACGGAACAACGGTTCCTCGTGCGGATCGATATCTCGAACTACGACGGCGATGTCCCGAATCGGCACGTCTTGATCCCGGAGTTCGGCTACGACAGCCATCGCGCTTCGTGCTTCCTCTCGGCGCGTCGGCGATACGATTTCGACCGTCGGAACGTCGGGCGTGTCGATCGCCCCGAAGAGCGCGTGTCTGTCCGACGACGTCATTCGAACACCGCAGTTCCGGGGTCGGTGACGTCGAGAAGGCCTCCGACCCGGCTCTGTAGGTATCCTCCGATTCCAGATCGGAAGTGGACGTGTACCTCGACGGACGTCGTCGTACACAGCGCGTGTACCAGGTCTGTGTGGGGAGCGGAGAGACTGCTGAGGCCGAGCAGGGAGACACGTCCGATGTCGGGGTAGGTCTCATCCCAGACGGATCTGTCCGTCCGTACCAGCGAGCGGGTTGCCCGCCTGATGAGACCGGTCTCCGAGACGGCCTTGGTAGTTCGTTCTCGAAGCTGGCGCTCTACGGCGAGTGCAGTATCGAGAAACGCCTCGGCCTCTTCGTCGATCGGACGATATATTTCGGTTGCCGTGTCTCGCCACGCCGCGACACGCTCGGGGTGAAAGTTGGTTATCGTCTCGACTTCCGTGCGGATCTGCTCGATCTGTTGTGGAGCGCGGGCCGAAATACCGGGTGGGAGGGGGACTCCCGTTTCCTCGTTAAGCGTCGGTCCGTCAAAGAGCGATCGGAGCAGGCTGAGACGATCTATCCGGTCGATGGTCGTCGTCGATCGTCCCGTCTGATCCAGTAACTGATTGCTCATCCCGATGGGGTCTTCGAAGACGAAGGCGTCCTTCGGAAGGTTCGCCTCTCGTAACCGGCGCTGGAAGTTACGCTGATGGAGCTCAACGGGGGACACGACGAGCTCCATCGGTCGCGTACCCTGCCGAGCCCGCTCCCACACGGCGTCCTCGCCACCCACGTGAACCGTTAGTTGCTCCGGCATCCGGTCGACTTGGCTACGTTCGGCTTCCATTGATTGGTGACGACAGCTCGTCGTCTCTGTTGCTACAGCGTCCCTACTTGACATCCTCTCCGCCCTGAAGAGCGAAGATTCCCACGGCACTGCACCGCTGAGTTGGGATGGGTACGGTTTGTAGCCGTCTTGATGACGGCTACTGGCTGTGCCAACCAGCCGGTACTCCTATCCCGGCATGGGATTCGGAGGTACTTCTTATACCTGTACCCTATTTCGGTACGGAAGAGGGTGTCTTCCGCTTGAAATCAGGGAATCCCGATATTGTCCGATTAGTGGGGCGGGTAGACCGCCTCAGTTGCTTTTATTTATGATTTTAACTCATTTAAAACATCCGTTCAGTGCGTCGGACGTAGTTCGTGTAGGGGTGTCGGATTCATCCCCGCCGTGAACGGCGGGCTTTCTCCTCGCACCTCGGTAACTGCTGCGACGAGAACGTTCGTGTCGAGGAGTATTTTCTTGACATCCTCCTCCGCGTAAACGCGGAGGAATCCTGAGCGTTGGAGATTTCAGGTTTGCAGTTCCACCGAACCCCAGCACAGTGAGAATCCGTACGGGGTTCACGGGCTGTAGCGGATGGGACTGCTGGGAGTGCCAAGCCCCCGGTACTCCTATCCTCTATCGTGTTCGGACTCCCAGAGTTGTTTGTGCCTCGGGGAGTCCGGCAGATGTCGACGGACTTGGAGTTACTTTCTGTGGTGCGTACAGCAGTCGGACACTGCATCGGTTCATTGTAGGAACCGACCGTTCACCCGACTGGTTCCGATTACTGTGGTTCGAAAATCGAAGATTTTCGTCATCACGAGAATCGAAGATTCTCAAACGATCTCATTGCTTGGGGCGGACAGGCCGCCATCGGAGGACTGATCGGAATCGCTCTATTTCCGGTCTAATTCCTGTCTGTATGTGGGGCTACCTGTCACTTTAAGCCACGGATTGTCAAATCTCCGATCGGCTATCACTACGTGGACAAGTTCAGAATTGTCGGATTCATCCTGCGTTGACGAGACTGAAGCCGCAGGTATTCTCCTTGATACTCTATAACTGTTTGCGGACGTCACGAACGGCTTCGACGGAGTCAACCTCGACGTCGAGTCCCAGCTCTGAGAGTGCCTGTCCGAGCGGGACCGTCTCGTCATCATCGGGGTCAGAGGAAACGAACTCCTCAAAGTCGTCCGAAGTGAGACTCACACCTGATTTTGCCCACCAACTCTCAAAAGACTACTGGTGGTCCCGTTGTCCGTGGTGATACGGTGCTACTCGAATGTACACCGGCAGAATCGACACCGAATGACACATCGGAGATAAACAGTTCGTCGCCGTGGCTCCGTGGATATAGTTGAGCTGGCTGTCGTATCTGTATCTGCCCGGAGTGCGTCCGCTTCTGTCTGTTTGACCGATGTTTGGACAGAGTCCGTCCGATCATCGGTAACCGCCTCGGCCTCTTCGAGCTGCCCGAAGGAGTCGTCCGAGTCGGTCACTACGATCGTCACTAGATGGGGGACCGCTGAGTACGGAGCGGTCGCTCAGTGTAAAAAAGGAATGTAAAGAAGTGGGGATGTTCGTTACTCGTTGCCGAACATCTGGCGCATCATGGGGTGCATCTCCATGAGCTGCTCTTCGGCGATCTCCTCGTACAGCTTGTACGTGATAGAGACCGCAAGCAGCAGACCGGTGCCAGAGACCTGCCCGATCGTGCCGAGCAGGTTCGCTAAGACGGCGAGCAGTCCGACGAGTGCCCCGCCGATGACGGTGACTTGCGGGATGTACCGCTCCATCACCTTCTCTACGACCTGCGGGTTCCGTCGGAACCCGGGAATCTGCATCCCAGAGTTCTGGATCTGTCTCGCGGTCGCCTCCGGACCCATCCCGGTCGTCTCCACCCAGAAGATAGCGAATATCGCCCCGCCAACGACCATGAACGTCAGGTCGATAGCGAGCCGAACAGCGACCATCCACGGCTCAACCGATGCCGGGATCTCACCGAGGAACCACATCCACTCCGTCCGCCGCTGGATCGGGTTCAGGTAGTAGAACAGCCCAGAAAGCGGCTGGCCCTGGTCACTGTACGTACCGAGCCACGCCGGCATGGCCGCCCACTGCGACGAGAGGATCTGCCCGAGGAACTGGATATTCGCCTGTAGTGCTCGGACGAGGATCATCGGCAGGACGGACGCGTAGATCAGCTTCACCGGGAACCGACCCCGGGCGCCTTTCACCCGCGCGTGTGACAGCGGGATCTCCACACGGACCGACTCCGCGTAGACGACGACCCCGAAGATGGCCAGCGTGGTGAAGAGTGCCAGGATGTTCCCAGGATCGAAAAGCAGGTTCTGGAGCCCCTCTGCGGTGAACGGCGAGAGCGACACGGGAACGTTCCCGACGGCAATGCCGTACCAGCTCGCGAAGAAGCCGGCACCACCGAGCGCCGAGAAGCTGAAGAAGCCACCGACGATCTGCTGGCTCACGGCGGCGATGATGAACAGACCGACGCCGGAGCCGACACCCCACTTGCTCACGATCTCGTCCATGAACAGGATGAGGATGCCGCCAACGAAAATCTGTGCGAAGATCGCCAGTTCGACGGCGAACTCACTGCCCAACACAGACACGGCCGCCGGGTCGGCGGGAAGGAACTCACCAGTGAACACCATCGGCGCCGCCGTAATGGCCGTGACGATCACCACGAGGAGCTTCTGGAGCCCCTGATATAGGATCTGATCGCGGGGGTCGTCCGTATCGAGCCCGAGCAGGTTCGCACCGCCGAGCAGCTGCAAGACGATCGACGCCGTGACGATCGGCCCGATGCCGACCTGTAACAGTGAGCCGGACTCGCCGGCCAGTATCGAGCGGAACTGCCCGAAGAAATCACTCCCCTGTCCGGCCGCGAGCCCGAACGGGTTGATGTTCGTCAAAAAGAAGTAGACGAGCAGTATCCCGGCCGTCCAGGTGAGCTTCCGCTTGAACGGAACGTGGCCCGCCGGTCGTTCGACGACGGGCATCCGCGAGAGCACCGGTTCGGCGACTTCCTTCCAGCTCATCGTTACGCCTCGTCGGTCTCGTCGTCCGAGGATGATTCGTCGGCCGGCTCAGCACGGGACGAGAGCGATGCCGCACCGCCGGCACTCTCGATAGCCTCAATTGCACTGGCAGTGAACGCGTCAGCCGTGACCGCAAGCTCGTTTCGAACTTGGCCGCCGCCGAGGACCTTCACTACATCGGCGTCGTGACCGCCGTCAACGATGTCACGCGCGTCAAGCACGTACGCGCCGTCGTCTTCTTCAGCGACCCCCTCGGCAACGTACAAGGCGGCGTCCTCATCAAGCGTCCGCGCGTTGATCTCGAGGACGGTCGTCTGTGCGCTCTCCGGACGCTTGAAACCGTGTTTGCCGAGCGGCCCGTAGTTGTGGTACTCGTGTTTCGACCGACCGGCAGCGCCGCGGCCACCGCGGTGGCCGGCACCACGCCGGTTCTTGTGGGTGCCGCCGCCGTGCGTCCGCGAGCCGCGCTGTCGTCGTTTCTTACTCGTCATCGCATTGCCTCCAGAAGCTGGTCGATCTCAGTCGTCGAGTGACGACCGAGCGCACCGCCTTCGACGACCGGATGTTTGATCCCGTCGTGGCCGCCGCGGGGAGCGTGGAGCCGCAGCGTCGGGGAGAGCCCCTGCTCACGCAGCGTCGTCTCCTCGTCAACGAGCGCCGTCGCGAGCGCTGCAACGTCCGCGTAGTCGGTGTGCGCCTCGATCCACTCATCGTCGATGTCGGCAGAGCCTTCAAGTGGCTCGCCGCGCCGCTCAATTGTGGCCGTAACCGTCTCTGCGCTCGGTTCACCAAATGCGACCAAGTCGTTTACCTTCGTGATCATCCCGCGGTAGGAGTCCGTCTCCGGGACGAGCGTCGCATGGTTGACCCGCCCGACGTTCAACATGTCGAGTGTGTCAAGCACGTCCTGGTTTACGTTGACTTCCCCGCGGAGCTGTACGATTGCCTGCATCACTCGCTCACCCCGTCATAATGGACCTGCCGGGCGTGTCGCGGTGTCCGCGACTGCGCGGCATTCGACAACGCGTTGAACGTCGCCTTCGCGAGGTTCACCGTCGTGCGCGTGTTACCGTCTGAGTTCGTCCACGCGTCCTCGACGCCAGCGAGCTCTAGGATGTTGCGAACCGTCTCTGCGGCAGCCAGCCCGAGCCCCTGCGGGGCGGGCTTGATCTCGACAGTGACGGACCCAGCTTTTCCGGTCGCCGTCCGCGTCAGCGAGTTCGTGCCGCCGGGCTGATCCTCCCACGAGCCCGAGCCGCGATCGACCGAGATGATGTTTAATTTCGCGACCTCTATCGCCTTCTGGATCGCGCCGCCGACCTGGTCGTCGCGGGCCTGCGCGTAGCCCAGGTAGCCGTCACGGTTGCCGACAGCTACGACACAGCGGAATTTCACCCGCCGGCCGGAGTCGGTCATCCGCTGGACCATATTGATGTCTAACACCTCGTCTTCGAGCCCCGGAAGGAGCTGGTCGACGACTTCGACCTCCTTCATTGGGAGCCCCGAGGTGAGCGCCTGTTCCATCGACGTGATGTCGCCGTCTTGTACCTTGCGGCCGAGCCGCGTTCGCGGCTCCCAGCCGTCGTCGTGTCTACTCATAGTCCTCTTGGATGCTCTCGAGCACTTCATCGAAGTGCTCGGGTAGCTCGCGTGCGTCGAACTCTCCCGCGTACAGCGGCTCGTCGAGCTGCTCGGCGTACGCGGCGATATGTTCGCCGCGCGTGCGCGACCAGTCGGCTAGCACGCGTTCGTTATGGGGAATCTCGAGGCCCGCGTCGATTGCACCTTCCTGTACTGCAAATGTCTTGTTGCCGGGCGTCGCCGTGTTGAGCCCGATGTCGAGGACGGCCTCGTCGAGGTCGGCCTCAACAGCGCGTGCGCCAGCAAGGGTACCCGTGAGGTACGCGCTTGGAAGGTTCCCCGTGGGAGCCTCCCAGCCGTACGCCGCAAGGTCCTCGCTTGACGCGGCCGCGTGGGTCTTGTCACCGTCCGGACCGGGTGTGACCAGCTGCGCCCTGACGTGGGCGTTGCTCACCCGGGCGACCAGGCGAGGCTTGCCCGATTTCAACAGGCGCAACCGCTGATGGTAATCCGTCCGAACCTCTCGGCGACGCCGCATCGGCACCTTGTATCGTGGTCCTGTCGCCATTATTCCGTCACCTCATAGCCGAACTGCGTCTGGATGTACGCCTCCAGGCGGGCGACATCCTCGAACTCGCCACCGCTCGCTTTGTTGTACAGCGTGCGGTACTCCGTGCGGTCGAGGACGTCCTCGTCGTCGCGGAGTTCCTTCAGGCGGGCCCGCTGTGCGCGGATCCGCGCCTTCCAGTCATCTTTCGTGTTCTGGCGTGCACCCGCTTTGCCCTTCCGGCTGCCGGCACCGCGCCGGTGGCCGTACGAGCGCTTTGCCGCGCGCTCGCGGGCGCGTCCACGCGAGTTGGTCTTCGCGTCCTTCGCTCGGATCGTGCCCTGGTCGATGAGGTCACGGATATCCTCGCGGGTGATCGCGTCTGCGATCGCCTCCTGGGCGTCGGGGTCGAGCCAGACGCGGCCTTCGCCGACGTCGAGTTCGTCCGCGGCCAGTCGCTTCTGGGCGCTCAGGTCACTCATCGGCCACCTCCACCTCGACGTACGTCGGGTTCAACACGCGAATTTCGCGTTCTTCGGCCTCGTCTTCTATCAGTTCGCGCTTACGCGCACCGACACTCGAGGCGATTCGCACGGCTTGAACGTCGCCGTCGACGCCTTCGAGATCGTCGGTGTTGTGAACACGGACCTCCTCGAAGCCGCTCGGGTGAAGATCACGCGAGGCCGTCGGTGAGCGGAATCCAGCCTCGACGACCGGTCCTTTTGCTTTCATCCGACGACGCTGTTTCGACAGGCCACCACGCGGCGCCCGCCACGACGTGGGGACGCGCTTTTTCTTGTGGTAGTCCTGTCGATTGAACTGCGGTTTCCCCTCGCGGTGCTTCTGTGCGAGCGCGCGAGCGGTGTCGTCATCTAGCGACGGGGTCTTTGCTGCGTGACCGCGCGGACGAAGCTCCGTTTCGACCGACTCCTCGGCCTCCTCGGCCTCGTCGTCTGCCGTCTCGGTTTCGTCTTCGATCGCCGCGTCGGTCTCGGCTTCGACCTCGAGACCACCAACATCGGCTTTGATTCGGGCAGCAAGGGCGTTTCCGACGCCTTCGACTGCCGAGAGTTCAGACTGTGAAGCCGCTTTCACGTCGTCGACCGTTTCGTAGCCGGCCTCCCGAAGGGCATCCGCCTTCGAGGGGCCGACACCGCTTATTTCTTCGAGCGTTTCGGCCATCTCAGGCACCTCCAGTTGGCTTTTCGACGATGTACACGCCGTCTTGGAAGACACGCGTGTCTTTGTCGGTCACCTTAGTCAGCTGTTCGATGTCGGCGGCGGTCTGGCCGACGGCCTCCTTATCGGAGCCCGAGAGCGTCACCATCTCGCCGTCTACCTGTACGTCTGTGTCCCCGCGGATCGGGGCGCGTCGGTCCGCCTTCTCGCCGAGGAAGTTCGCGATGACAACCTCGTCACCCTCCACGCTGACCTGCATCGGGAAGTGAGCGTAGTACACTTCCATCGTGTACTCCCACCCGTCAGTCACACCGTGGATCATGTTGGCGACGTGGCTCTCGAAGGTGCCGACCGTGGCGTTCGTCTTCGCGTCCTCGTTCGCCGTAGCGATAACGACCACGCCGTCTTCGACCGACACGTCGACGTCGGGGTACCAGAGGCGTCGCGTGACGCTCCCGTTCGGTCCCTCGACGGTCAACTCGAGGTGATCGGTCACAGCGGAGACGTCGTCCGGAATGTCGATTTCGACTCTGTTCATTGTTAGTAGACGTATGCGATGACTTGGCCACCGATGCCGGCCTCGCGGGCCTCGTAGTGGCTCATGACGCCGTGGCTCGTCGTGACGATGAGCGTCCCGTAGTCACGGGCTGGGAGGTATCGCTTCTCCCACTTTTCGAACTCATCTGCGCCCGCCGAGTAGCGGGGCTTGATGGCGCCACACTCGTTTATCGCGCCTTTCAGTTCGACCTCGAACGTTCCGGCTTTCCCGTCGTCGACGTACTCGAAGCCGTCGACGTACCCGCGGTCGTATAAGACCTCGAGGACGGAGCCAATGATGTTCGAGGCGGGCTCTACCGTGTACGACAGGTGGCCGACGCTCTCGGCGTTGTCGACGCCGGCGAGTGCGTTGGCGAATGGATCGTTTCCTGTCATGATCAGCTGTACTTCTCGAATCCCATCTCGCGGGCGACCTCGCGGAAGCACTGTCGGCAGAGGTTGATGTCGTACTTTCCGACTAACCCCTGCTCGCGGCCACAGCGTCGACACTCGTGTCGGTGCCCGGTGCGCTTTGCGGCGTGCTCGCCCGTCTCGTTGTTCGCTTCGCTCATTCCGTTACCTCAACGTCGAAGTTCGCTTCGAGGAACGCAAGCGCGTCCTCGGTCGTCATCTGATGTGACGACGGAATCGACCGAGTCACCGTGTCGCGAACCGCGACGCGGTAGCCTGGTCTGACGATCGTCGTCGTCACATCGAGCCCGTAAATACCGATGTTCGGGTCGTACTCTTGGCTCGGGAAGTCAGTGTGGTCGTCGACACCGAAGCTCAGATTGCCGGTGTCGTCGAACTGACTCGCCGAGACGTCCACGAGCGGCAGCGCCGTCTCGAGAAACGCGTGTGCGTCGTCGTCGCGGAGCGTCGCCTTGACGCCGATCGGGTCGCCTTTGCGGATCCCGAACTCGCCGACGGTGCGCTTTGCGGTCGTCCGGACCGATTGCTGGCCCGTGATTGCTTCGATGATGTCCTCGGCGTCGGCGAGCGGCTCTCCGCCCTGCCCGACGCCCATGTGGACGACGACCTTCTCAACGTACGGCTCCCGCATCTCGTGTGTGGCCGAATCGGCGTCACTCATCGGTTACGCCCTCCTCGTCGACGTCTGTCGTCTCCTCGGCGTCGTCGCCGGTGAAGTTCTCGTCGATGACGACGACGTACTCCTCAACGGTCTCGTAGCTGTCGTCGTCGTCGTCGACGACGATAGTGTTCGACCCGGAGCCAAGTGTGACGTCGATCTGCGTGACCGTCCCGATCTGTCCGGCGTGCTGGCCGGCGGTAGCAGTGACGAGTGCGCCCTCTTCGTACTCGAAGTGGGCGACGATCTCCTTCGACTCGTTGTCGATCACGATGGAGTCTTTGGTGTCGTACGGCGTGTCCGCGTCGACGCGGACGTTCGTGCCGTCGTGCAGGGTCAACTGGACGTCGCCGCCAGGGACGACCGTCTTGTTGGTCACCTTCCCGAGTCGGCTCCCCGCGGACGCCTCGTCGATGGGCGTTAACGCGAGTCGACCCCCCTCGTCCGGGAATACCCGAAAGTACTCCCCGCGGACGGGGAACGCGAGGATGTCGAAAATCCCGATCGGTCGCTGTTCATCAGAGACGGCATCCCCGTTCACGAGGACGCTGTCCGTGTTCAGTGCGTACCGAGCTTCCTTCGTCGAGTCGACGTAGCCGAGGACGTCCCGCAACAGGACGACGAGCGGCACGCCGGCCTCGCCGTGCGGACCGGCGCCGGCTTTTACAGTGAACGTCTGCGTCTTGCGCTCGACTGGCCAGGAGTTCGGTACCGAGAGTCGCTTCTGGTGTCGTGTCATTCGTTCTCCTCCTGGAGTCGCGCCTCACGGCGGTCATCAGAGAGGTCGAGGTCCGTCACGCGGACATTGCTCGCCGGGAGCGGGTGGGGAGCCTCTTCCCCGTCCGCACGCTCGACGACGACCTCCTCGACGGTGATCCGCTCGTCCGTGAGGTCCACCGAGAGCACCTCACCCTCGGTCCCCGCGGCGTCGCCGCGGAGTACCTCGACGGTATCGCCCGCGTTGACGCGGACGTTCCGCTGGCCGTACTCCTCGCGGAGATCGGGCGTGAGCGGTGCGCGGACCTTCCGTTGCCGCTCGTGGAGCGGCGCGGTCTCCGACCGTTTTCGTTGTTTGCGTGGCTGTTTCGTCATAGTTATACGATCATCGTCGCGGTGGACGCAATGCTGCCGTAGCGCTCTGCGACCTCGCGGGCGACCGGGCCCTTGATCTCCGTGCCCCGTGGCTCGTCGAGATCGTCGATGATCACGGCCGCGTTGTCCTCGAATCGGACCCGACGACCGTCTGGGCGACGGATGGGCTTGCGCTGGCGGACGACGACCGCCTCCAGCACCTGCCGACGCATCTCCGGTGTCCCTTTCGTGACCGAGACGGTCACCTTGTCGCCGATCCCCGCCTTCGGCTGGCGGTTCTTTGTGCCGGAGTACCCGGCAACAGAGATCACTTTGAGTTCACGCGCGCCGGTGTTGTCGGCACAGGTAATGAGCGAGCCCTTCGAGAGCCCCGGTGTGACGTCGGCTTTCAGCGCCTCCATCACGCATCACCCGCCAGATTCTCGACGACGACGTGTGATTTCGTCTTCGAGAGCGGCCGCGTCTCTGCGATTCGTACTTCGTCACCAACCTCGAGCGAGTCGAGCACGCCCGGCACGTGTGCCGGAATGCGCGACCGACGCTTCATGTACCGATCGTATTTCGGTACGAACACGTCGTACTCCCGCTCGACGATGACGGTCTTTTCCATATCCGTCGACACGACCGTCCCCTCTCGGATCTGGCCGCGGACGGGAAGCTCCCCATAAAAGGGGCACTTCTCGTAGTCGTAATCCTCCGGGTCGTCTGGCTCCGGAGGCGTGGGTACGTCGATTCCTATAGCCATTGTGTGACACCTCGTTCGGTGCGTTCGGCGGGCCGATCCCGCAGCTGTGTGCCATCCACCGTTACGTAGACCACGTCTTTGCACTCGCCTCGTCGGCTCGCCGCGTCGGCGGTGAGACCACCGGTCGCGGACGGGCCAGACTGACGGGGGCGGACCCCCGTAGTATCCGACCCGAGTTGGGACGCAGACCCCGACGACTGGCCGTCGTCGGCGGCTTCATCTGTGCGTGCGGTCGCCTCCGTGGCGACCGCGAACTCCATCGTCGTGCCCGCTTTGGGCACCCGCTTGTCTCCCGAGTCGGTCCGCACCACGAGGGTGTGAGCCGTCTCGTACAGCACGCGACCGGCGATCCCGACGTGGGCGTCGCTGTCGGCGTCGGCCACCCGAACGGGGAGGCCGACGAGTTCGTGCCGTGTGAGCGTCTCGGGAGTCAACACGTCTTACGCCTCGTCGAAGTCGCCTTCTTCCGTCTGGATCGTCTTGATCCGGGCAATCGTCTTTTTCAGCTCGTTCACGCGGCCCGGGCTCTCCGGCATCCCGCCGGCCGCCTGCTGTGCTTTCGTGTTGAGCAGCTCGGTCTCAAGCTCCTCTAATTCGACCGTTCGCTCGGCGGCGGTCATGTCGCGGATCTCGTCGGTGTAGAGGATTGCCATCGGTTACTCCTCCGTCTCCTCGTCTGCGGCTTCCATCTCGGCGACGAGGTCAGCGGCCTCGGCTTCGATCTCTTCGTCGAGCTCGTCGAGTTCGTCCGCTGCCTCCTCGGTCTCGACCGGCTCCTCGTCGGGCTCATCGGTCGTCTCAACGACCTCTTCGACGGCCTCCTCAACGATCTCCTCGTCGAGAACCTCCTCGTCGACGTCAGCCGGCGTCTCGTCTGGCACGGAGACGTCCTCGTCGGCGCCGACGTCCGGCACCTCTTCAGGCTCGGCTTCGAGCAGCGACTCGACGCCCTCGTCTGCGCCCGCCTCGGCGGCCTGTTCGACAGACGGCGCCTCTGCGTCGTCACGAACGGCAAAGTCGTCGGGGAGCTTCGCTCCCGGTGGGATGATACGCACCGTGACGCCTATCGTTCCGAGCTTCATCACGGCAACACCCTGACCGTGGTCGACGACCTCCTGTGCGGGCTCGCCGTTGTGTTTGATGTAGCCGCGATTGAACTTCTCCACGCGAGAGCGGGCCCCGGTGACCTTCCCTGAGAGCACGATCTCTGCGCCGAGTGCCCCGGCGTCGATGATTCGGTCGATCGTGGTGTGGCCGGCCTTCCGGAAGTACCAGCCGCGTTCTAACGCGTTCGCAAGCCGATCGGCGACGATCTGTGCGTTGAGATCCGGCTCGTCAACCTCCTGGACGTCGATCTGCGGATCGTCCATGTCGAAGCGGTCTTCGAGCTCGCTCGTGATCTTCCGGATATTCTTCCCACCCTTACCGATCACCATGCCAGGCTTTTCGGCTTTCAACACGATCTGGGTGCCCATCGGCGTCTTGGCGACATCCATGCCGCCGTACCCGGCGCGCCCCAGCTCGTCCGCGAAGAACTCGTCTATCTGTGAGCGACGGAGCCCATCCTCAATGAACTGATGTTCGTCTGCCATTATTCTGCTGCCTCCGATTCCGTGATGATGAGCTCGACATCTGCGAGCGTGGTGTTCCACTGGGTCGCACCCGCTGCACGCGGGTTCCGTCCCGGTCGCTCACCCACCTTGTGGGGAGCGACGTGTGTGATAACCATCTCGTCGCCGTCGAAGCCTTGTTCCTCGGCGTTGTTTTTGACGTTCTCTAGGAGCTTCAGGAAGTCCTTTGCGGCCTTTTCGGGGTATCGGCCCGCGTCCCAGCCGTCGATGTCCGAGCGGTGGCCCGCCCCGGCGTTGTGCTGGCGCATCGGTACCGACCGCTCCTGTTCGATAACGGCCTCTAAGAAGGCCTCGGCGTCGGCGACCGTCTCGCCTTTGATCTCCCGTGAGATCTCCTTGCTGTCCTTCACGCTGATGGGCCGATCACGGAGCATCCCCTTGGCGGTGGTGTCCGGGTCGGCCTCGACGCTATAGTTGATTCCCATGGGTTATTTGAGCGGCACGAACTTCGAGGACCGGGTCGCGCCGATGCCGGCCTGACCGTGTTCGACGGTGCTTCGCGTCTGGTGGAACTCGCCGAGGTAGTGACCGATCATCTCCGGTTCGACCGCAACGCGCTCGAAGCTGTGGCCGTTGTACACGGCGAAGGTGAGTCCCACGAACTCCGGGAGCACCGGCATGTCGCGCAGGTGTGTCCGAATGGGATTCGCCGCGGTCTCGTCGGTATCGCGGTCGCGAGCCTTCTCTAGGAGTTTCTGTTTCTCCACGCTCAGTCCGCGAGTGATACTTCGCCGCTGTCGTGCGGGGAGCAGTTCCGCGACGTCGTCGACGTCCATCTCCTGCAGCTCGTCGAGTGCGTGACCGCGGTAGGCGAACTCTTCACCCTCGCGGCCGGTGCGGTATTCTGAACTCATCTGTTTTTGCCTCGTCCCGTTCGTTTGGATGCGATGTCACCGACCTTCCGGCCTGGCGGGGCGTCCCGCGAGACCGACTTTGGTTGGCCGGGATGCTGACGGCCGCCACCGCCGAACGGGTGGTCGACGGCGTTCATCGCCACGCCGCGAACGCGTGGATACTTCGTCCCGCGAGCGCGCATCTTGTGGTACTTTTTGCCTGCCTTCACGAACGGCTTTTCCGTTCGACCGCCGCCCGCGACCACGCCAACAGTGGCACGACACTGCGGGTCAAGCCGCTTCACTTCGCCGCTCGGGAGCTGCACGACCGCGACGTCGCGATCGTGAGTGAGCAGCGTCGCCGAGACGCCGGAGGCGCGCGCGAACTTCCCGCCGTCGCCGCGGTTGCTCTCGACGTTACACACGGGGACCCCTTCTGGAATCTCCGAAAGCGGCAGAGTGTTGCCAGGTTTGATCTCGGCCGAAACACCGACCTGTATTGTCTCGCCCACGCGAACGCCCTCAGGCGCAAGCACGAGCCGGCGGTCGTCATCGTCGAACGCGACCTCTGCAAGCGGCGCTGACCGCGCCGGGTCGTGTTCGATGCCGACGATCTCACCAGATATCAGGTCTGTGTCTTCGGGCGTCTTGTGCGACAGCTCCGCCTTGTAGCGGTGTGAGGGGGCTCGGAACGTCGGGCCACCACGTCCACGCCGCTGTCCTTGAATACGTCTTCCCATGCTCAGAACACCCCAATCCGGGAGGCGACATCAGTCGCGTCGTCGTCATCCGACAACGTGACCGTCGCCTTCTTCGTGCCCTTCGGCGTCACCTGCGTGTTTATGTCGACGATACGGACGTCATACCGGGTCTCGACCTCCTCGGTGATCGCCGGTTTCGTCGCGTCGATGTCGACAACGAACAACAGCTTGTTCTTGAAGTCCATCTCGTTCATCGCCTGCTCCGTCACGAGCGGGTGCTCGATGAGCGAGCTCATCGGTCACCTACCTCCGCGACTGCGGACTCCGTCCACAGCGTGAGTCGTCCCGGGTGTGCTCCCGGTGCGAGGTCCTCTGCGTTGACCTCTCGGGCGGTCGCCACGTCAACCCCCGCGAGGTTGCGGGCGGCACGCGACAGCTCCTCACTCGTGACGACAAGTATCGACTTCGGCTGGCGGTACTTCCGGCCACGGGACTTCCCGCGGCCCGAGCGGACCGAGCGTCCCTCGTCGGCACGCTCGATATCGGCGTCGACGCCGAGCGCCTCAAGCACGCCAAGTGCCTCCTGCGTCTTCTCGAGCGATTCGAACTCGTCAGAGACGACGAGCGGGAGCTCAAGATCCTCGTCGAACGCGTGACCGCGGTCGGCGACGAGTGCGGTGGCGGTCGTCGCTGCGATCGCCGAGCGAACGGCGAGTCGACGCTCCTTGTCGTTCAGGTCTTTCGTCTGATCCTTCTCCGCCTTCGGCGGGTGTGCGCGTCGCCCCGACACGGCGTTTGGGACGCGTCGTGCGACGTTCTCTGAGCGCGGGACGTGTGCGAGTCCGCGGCCGGAGCCGAACGACTCCGCGGGGGTCCGCATCCCGGCGAACTCGTCCGCGCCGTAGGCCTGCTTTCGGTTCGCCTGTGCGACGGTGACCGCTCGACCGATGAGGTCCGGTCGGAACGGGGTCTCGAAGACGCCCGGCAGCTCGACGCTGCCCGCGTCCCCGCCGTCCAGGTCGTGTACTGTAGTGTTCATGAGTTATCCCTGGTTGGATGCGGTGGATACGTACCGGACCTCGGGGTCGAGGCGCGGCTGGTCGTTCGGCCGGATGGCCGGGCGGAAGCGCAACAGGCGCTGATTTGGCCCCGGCAGCGAGCCCTTGATCAGGGCGTACTCGCCGTTGACCTCGCCGTGATTGACAAATCCGCCGTCAACGCTGGCGTCGTCGCCCTCACCGAAGTCGATGAGGCGCTTGTTGAGCTCAGTGCGCTGGTGGTATCCGGTCTGCCCCTGCTGGGGCACAGTAGAGCGCACGCGCGAAGGGTTCCACGGACCGAGGTTGCCGATCCGACGTCGCCATCCCTGACGGGCGTGTTTGCCCTTCCGCTTCTGTACGCCCCAGCGTTTGACTGGGCCCTGAGTGCCCTTCCCCTTCGTGACGCCGGAGACGTCGGTGTACTGACCGGCGCGGAAGACGTCCCCAAACTCGTGGGCGCCGCCGTCGGCGACGAGTTCGAGGCCGAACGCGACGCGGTCGTCGAGCGAGCCGCCACCGACGCGTGTCTCCATCACGTCCGGCTTCTTTTTCGGCACGTTCGCGAGCGTCGTAGGCGTCGTGTGCGTGATAGCACGCACGTCGTCAACGACGCCGTCGTCGAGTAGATCGCGCAGTTCGGCCGCGTCGGCCTCGAACGTGTCGTCTGCCGGGAGGTCAAGGGTGCGGTCGAGTTCATCGTGGAACTCACTCGCCCAGACCTCAGCGACCGGCTGCTGTCCGTACGGTGTGTCTTCGTAGGCGCGTAGGGCGACGGCGTGCATCGGCGGCGTCTCCACCACCGTGACGGGGACGGACTCCTCCATCCCCTCTCGCGGCGAGTTCGCCTCGTCGTTGACCATCACGACGTGGGTCATCCCGGCTTTGTAGCCGGCAAACCCCTGCAGGGCTGGTGCCCCGTCGTCGTCTGGCCACGAGCGGATGCGTGGAACCTCGCTGTCCGCGCGGGTGCGCGGACCGTAGCCCAGCGAGCCTTTTCGTGGTCGGCTTGGTTGTGGCATGTGTTTACTCCGTGAGTGTGAGCGAGCCGAGGGTCGCGAACAGCGCCTCTTCCGTTCGGACTACCCCGCTGCCCTGTGACGGGATCGTGTTCAGCCAGAGGTCGAACCCCGGATCGGGTTCGACTCGACGACCGTCTTCGACGGCCGTGTGAACGTCCTCGGGTTGACACCCGAGCATCTCCGGAAGCCCCCGCTCCGGCGCGCCAAAGGCGACGGTGTAGCCGCCAGCCTTTGCCGCGTCGGCGACGAGTTCGCCGAGCCGCGAGATGGAGAGCGATTCTCCGTGTCGCGACGTTGCGACGGCGAGCCCGCCATCGGCGAGCGCTTCCGACAGGTCCGCACCCACCACCTGGAAGCCAGCTGATGGCTTCCCGGTGATCCGGGCGCGGACCGGTTCTCTCGAAGAGACCCTGATGGTGACGCGCTCTCCCACCCGCACCTCCATGTTGGAGGGGACGAGCAGGGAGATCGGGTGTTCCCGCAGCGGGGAATTGACCCGGACGCGGCCTTCAGGTCCGACCTCGGTCACGAGTCCCTGTGTTGTCGACTCGCTCCCGTCTGGGGGCGAGCCGGTCCGCCATGGTACGCGGAGCGGTGGCAGCACGCCGGCGTACCGGAGTTCGTCGCGCTCACCCCAGAGGTCCTTTCGGAGCTCCGGCGGCGTCGCAGCGTACCCCAGCACGGTTCGGACGTACTCCCCACTCCGGCGGCGTTCACCGTCTTCATCGGGGAAGACGGCGAGCCGGTCCGCCCGGAACACGGCCGCCGCGCGAGCGACGGTGCCGAGTTTGCGAGTCGCCTCGCGGTCGTCTTCGGCCTCCCGGACGACCGAAGACGGGATACATATCGTGAGCCCGTCTTCGGTGCGCATCGTGGCGAGACTGTATCCAGAATTCCAGACCACTGGGTAAAAGGATAGCGGTCCGTATTTCGGCCTGCGGGGCGTTGACACGCCGCCTCGCGGGCGAACACCACCGACGAGACCGTGTCACTGCGGCACGCACGAACCACCGATGTGACAAGCTTAAGTGCGTAACCGAAAAAAAAGGTAATGCGGAGCAAGCACCGGTAGTGTAGTGGTATCACGCAACCTTGCCATGGTTGCAACCCGCGTTCAAATCGCGGCCGGTGCACTTCTGACTGACTTCGTCGGTCAACGTTCGCCTCGCAATGCTCGGCGAACTCCCTGCGGTCGTCCACCGGCCTGACTCCCGCGAACAGCGCGGGCGGGAGTCAGGCCGGTGTGTTTTGTGAACAAAGCGAGACAATTCTATGAGATAGCATCTATAGATAGCGCCAAGATCCACAACTAGCAGCAGTGGCGCGCGCCTCGTGAGGCGCGATGGCGTGCTCGCGAGCGCGTGCGAGGGATGAACGAGTCGCACGTGGGCGACGAGTGAATCGGCTGGGGAGGGTGTGGCTGAAAGAGATGTCCGGCAGTCGCGCGGTCACCTTGATCACGGAGCCGCCGTCATACGCATATTGGGAGAGGTGTGGCTGAAAGAGATGTCCGGGTGTCGCACGGTCGTGTTCATCAGAGAGCCACCACACCGGTTGTACGGAATCGGTTGGGGAGGGTACAGCTACCTGGTGTCCGTGTGTCGCGACAACGCATATGCACCCCATGCCGTTCACTTCCCGTACCGTTCACGTTCTGGCGCCTCCGCTTGATAATCCTTAAGCCGGCAACAACGCTATCTCGCCGCAATGAGAGTCGTCGTTTCTATTGGGGGGAGCGTCCTCGCCCCGGAGCTCGACCCCGACCGCGTCGTCGCCTACGCCGACGCCCTTGAGCGGCTATCGGCGAAGGGCTGTGAGCCTGCCGCCGTTGTCGGCGGCGGCGGCGTCGCCCGCGAGTACATTACCACTGCCCGCACCCTCGGCGCCAACGAGGTCGAACTTGACGAGATCGGCATCGGCGCGACCCGACTCAATGCCCGACTGCTGATCGCCGCGCTCGGCGAGACTGCGGTACCGGCCCCAACGACAAGCTATGACGAGGCCACCGCGGCGATCCGCCGCGGCGCACTCCCGGTAATGGGCGGGATGGCCCCAGGACAGACAACTGACGCCGTCGCGGCCGCCCTTGCCGAATCCGTCGATGCCGACCTCCTCGTTTTCGCGACCGGCGCCGACGGCGTGTATGATGTCGACCCCAACGAGCACGCCGACGCGACCCGGTTTGATTCGCTCTCACCAACCGAACTCGTCGACGTCGTACTGCCGATGAGCCGCGACGCCGGCTCCTCTGCACCGGTCGACCTCCTCGCGGCAAAGCTCGTCGACCGCGCCGGTATCCGGTCGATCGTACTCGATGGCGACAACCCCGACGCCGTCGTCGACGCGGTCCTTCACGGGGACCACACGGGAACGAACGTGATCCCTGCAGACAGCACGCCTACAGCGGCGTGGACGGAGGAACGATGACCGGCGGCAACGACGACTCACCGCACATCCTCGCCGGCGAGACTGACTCGGAGACCCACCACGACTTCTGGGCCGACATCGTCGCCGACCGGATCGAGGCGCGTGACCCGTCAGACCCGATTGTGATCAAAGGCGGCGTCTCGCCCTCTGGCGTCGCACACGTCGGGAACGTCAACGAGGTGATGCGGGGGTACTTCGTCGCCGAGGTGCTCCGCGGGCGGGGCCACGAGGTCCGCCAGCTGTTCACCTCCGACGACAAGGACCCGCTCCGGAAGCTGCCGCGGAAGCTCGCGAACGCCGATGGCGAGATCGTTGGTCTCGGGGACGTCGACGCCGGCGCACTCGGGCGTAACCTCGGGAAGCCGTACACCGCGATCCCGGACCCATTCGGCGAGCGCGAGTCGTACGCCGCCCACTTCGCTGCCCTACTCCGGGCCGACGCAGACCGCCTTGACGTCCCGATCGAGATGGTTTCGAACACCGAACTGTACGCCGACGGCGACTTCGACGACGCGATTCGAACGGTCCTCTCGGATCTCGACGGTGTCCGCGAGACGCTCTCCGCGTATCAGGACAAAGTCGACGACACGTACGTGCCGTTCAATCCGGTGTGTGCATCGTGCGGACAGATCACCGAGACGGTTACCGACATCGATCTCCCCGAAGAGACCGTCGAATACGTCTGTACGGACCTCACGGTCGGCGACGACGTCGTCGAAGGATGTGGCCACGAGGGGACGGCGACATTCCGGGAGGGAAAGCTCCCGTGGCGGCTCGAGTGGCCCGCCCAGTGGGACGTCCTCGACGTGGACTTCGAGCCGTTCGGGAAGGACCACGCCGAGGGGTCGTGGCCGTCAGGAGTGGACCTCGCGCGGCGTGTATTCGGCATCGAGCCGCCGGTGCCGATGGTGTACGAGTGGTTCACGCTCGACGGCGCCGCGCTGTCGTCGTCCGCCGGCAACGTCGTCACCGTGCCCGAACTGCTCGAACTGCTCGAGCCGGCGGTCGTGCGCTTCTTTTTTGCGCTCCACCCGAAACGCGCGCGTGACCTTGACGTCGAGCGGATCGACCAGCTCGTCGACCGCTTCGACCGCTTCGAGCGGGCGTACTTCGGAGAGGTCGACGATCCGGACCTCGCCGGGTTCGCCGAACGGGCGTACCCAATCGTCCTCGGCAAGCCGGACCGCCCGACCGACGCCGACCCGGCGGATCGCGTTCGGCTCCCGTACACCTTTGCGGCGGTCCTCGGCATGGTCGAAGACCCGGCACTGCGTGAGCAGCTGGCGCGTGATGAAGGCCACATCGATGACGAAACCCCGGCGTGGGCAGTCGAGGAGGCGCTCGGTCGCGTCGAGCGCGCCCGCACCTGGGCCGAGCGAACCGACAACGCGTACAACTACCGCCTCCAGACCGATCTGCCCGCGGTGTCTCTCGACGACGACGTGGCGGCCGCACTCGATGAGCTCGCAGACTTCGTCGCGGCCGGCAACGACGGTGAGGCGATCCAAGCGGAGATGTACGAGACGGCCCGCGACCACGACGTCGAGGTGAGCGACTTCTTCGCGGCGGGCTACCGGCTCTTTTTCGACCAGCCGCAGGGGCCGCGGCTCGGTGAGTTCCTCGGCGAGCTCGAGCGCGAGTACGTCGTTGCGAGGCTCAGACGGGAGGCTTGAATGCCATCGGACCGGTCGCTCGACGAGTTCGCTGGGGCGGACGACGGTGCCGACGACGAGGACACCGGCGACGACAACGAGGATGTCAACGACAGCGATACCGAACCGAACGACGATACCGAACCGAACGACGATACCGAACCGAACGACGACACCGGACCAAACGACGACACCGAACCGAACCACGTCAACACCACGACCAACAGCAGCGACGTCGACGACTTCGAGCCCGCCACGTCGACCGCCGCGTGGTCAACCGAAGACACGTGCGACCGGTGTGGTGAGCCGACGCAGCGCTCGTGGTACGAGGACGGCGCACTCGTCTGTGCTGGCTGTAAATCGTGGTGAGCGGTCGACGATCGCGGTGAGCGCGGTGGTCCCAGCCGACGACGCAAGCGTTTGGATAGTCCCGAAAATCTCGGATTTCCGGGCGCAAAAACCTGTCTACGACAGTGTTTCGATGTTCTCGACGACGGCGTCGGCGAACTCGCTGGTTGCGAGCTTCTCGCCGCCGTCGATCTGCCGGTGGAGGTCGTAGGTGACCTGCCCCGATGAGATGGTCGTTTCGACGGCGTCACGGACGAGGTCGGCGGCGTCCGACCAGCCGAGGTAGTCGAGCATCTCGCGGCCCGAGAGGATCATCGCGGTCGGGTTCACCTTGTCCTCACCGGCGTACTTCGGGGCGGAGCCGTGGACCGGCTCGGCGAGACACCGGCCGTGACCGAAGTTCGCGCCGGGAGCGATGCCGAGGCCACCGATCTGTGCGCCGGCGGCGTCAGACATGTAGTCACCGTTGAGGTTCATCGTCGCGATGACCTCGTACTCGTCGGTGCGGGTGAGCAGCTGCTGGAGCATGTTGTCGGCGATGCGGTCGTTCACCACGAGGGTGCCCTCGGGTTGCACACCGTCGTGTTCGTCCCACAGCTCGTCTTCTGTGATCACGTCGTCGCCGTACTCTTCTTCGACGAGCTCGTAGCCCCAGTCGCGGAAGGCGCCCTCGGTGAACTTCATGATGTTCCCTTTGTGGACGAGCGTGACTGTGTCGC
This sequence comes from Halorubrum orientale, assembly GCF_059623105.1. NCBI lineage: Archaea > Methanobacteriati > Methanobacteriota > Halobacteria > Halobacteriales > Haloferacaceae > Halorubrum > Halorubrum orientale. Next base: position 204,407 of record NZ_JBSPSR010000004.1, read on the forward strand.
GGTCGTTCGCGAGCGCGTAGTCGATCGCCTCGCGAATGAGTCGCTTCGAGCCGAACTCCGAGATGGGCTTGATCCCGATCCCGACGGGCCCATCGTGAATGACGTCTGCGACCTCCATGTCGTCTTCGAGGAACGCACGCACCTGTTCTGCACCCTCGGTGCCGGCCTCCCACTCGATGCCGGCGTAGACGTCTTCGGTGTTCTCTCGGAAGGTGATCATGTCCATCGCTTCGGGCGTCTTCACGGGCGACGGGACGCCGTCGAGGTGGTAGGTGGGGCGGACGTTCGCGTACATGTCGAGCGTCTGCCGGAGCGCGACGTTCAGCGAACGGAACCCGGCGCCGACAGGCGTCGTGAGTGGGCCCTTGATCGCGACGCGGTGTTCGCGGATCGCCGAGACAGTGTCGTCGGGGAGGTTCTCGTCGTACTTCTCGCGGGCGCTCTCGCCGGCGTACACCCGCATCCACGCGATCGAGCGGCCGGTCGCCTCGGCGGCGGCGTCGAGCACCTGCTGGGCAGCCGGGCCAACGTCGGTTCCGATACCGTCACCGTGGATGATCGGGATGATCGGATTCGCGGGCACGTCGAGTTCGCCCGTCTCCTCGTCGGCGAGCGTGATCGGCTCCCCATCTTCGGGAACCGAGACCTTCTCGTAGTTCATGGCGGATGGCGCTTCTCACACCGGCGTAAAGTGCCTGCCGTTTTCCAAGCGGCCCCACAGGCGGCCACGAAGCGGCCGTAGACGGCCATATAGCAGCGATGACAACGACTGATTCGTTTCAGTCCAACGGCATAGATTCCGGTGTGCCTCTGTCCACGTCTCCGTGGCCATCGGTGAAACGAACGACGAACGCCACTGTGCGCGTCCGTATCGGTGTCGCCAGTCCGCCGGTATCCGGAGGCTTATACCATCGCCTGCGGAGAAGCGACCATGCGCATCATCGTCCACGGCGGAGCCGGCGGCACGCCAGACGAGCCGGACGCTCGACAGGCGGTACTCAACGAGGCGGCCGAGGCTGGGGTGGACGCGACGACGCCGCTCGACGCGGTCGAGTCGGCAGTTCGCACACTGGAATCGAGCCCACGGTTCAACGCGGGGACCGGCGGCGCCGTCCAGTCGGACGGGATCGTCCGAACCGATGCCGGGGTGATGACGGCCGACCGGTCGGTCGGCGCCGTCTGTTCGATGCGCGGCGTCGAGCACGCGGTGAGCGTCGCGCGGGCGGTCCTCGAAGAGACGCCACACGTGCTCCTCGCGGGCGACCACGCCGTCGGGTTCGCGGACGCCATCGGCGTCGAGACGGACGTCGACCTCCTGACCGAAACGACCCGCGAGCGGTACGCAGCCGAGTCGCCGCCTAGCGGGCCGCCACTGACGCACCTCGAGTGGCTCCAGACGCGGTTCGGAACTAGCACAGATCACGACGACAGCACAGACCGGCTCAGCGGCGCTGACACCGAGGCATCCGGCGCGCCAGACCACGACACCGTCGGCGCCGTCGCTGCGACCGATGAGACCGTCGCGGCCGCCACCTCGACCGGCGGGCGTTCGTTCGCGCTCGCGGGGCGCGTCGGGGACGTTCCACAAGTTGGGTCGGGTTTCTTTTGTACCGAGGCGGGCGGTGCGAGCGCGACCGGTGCCGGTGAAGACATTGTTCGGGTCACACTCTCACGGCTGGCAGTAGACGCCCTCGAGGCCGGCCATGACGCACAAACTGCAGCCGAGACGGCGATGGCGCGATTCGACGACGTGACCGGCTCGAGCGCCGGCGTCATCGTCTGTACGGACGCCGACGTCGGGAGCGCGTTCACGAGCGAGGCGATGCAGACAAGCGTTGCCTCACGCGACTGAGCCGCAGACATTGCGGTCGGGCCGAGGATACAAATTCGACCGTCGCGTTGGCCGCGTATGGTTACGTTTCTCGCCGGGGGCACGGGGACGCCGAAGCTGCTCGACGGGGCCGCTCAGGTCTGGGACCCGGCCGAGACGACGGTCATTGCCAACACGGGTGACGACGTCGAGCTCGGCGGCCACCTCGTGTGTCCAGACGTCGACACCGTGTTGTTCGCCGGCGGTGACGTGCTCAACCGCGATCGCTGGTGGGGAATCGCCGGCGACACGACCGAGACGCACGAAGAACTCGGTCGGCTCGCGGCCGCCGCCGACCTCGAATCGGGCCCGCGGTACCTCGACGACGACGCACAGACGGCCGGAAGACACATCGCCCGATGGCGGCGGTTCTCAGGGGTCGCCGAGTTCATGGAGATCGGCGACCGCGACCGCGCGGTCCACCTCACTCGGACCGGTCTCCTCGACGAGGGCCACTCGCTCACGGCTGCCACCCGCCGGCTCGCCGACGCGTTCGACCTCACGGTCGAGCTTCTCCCGATGTCGGACGACCCGGTCGCCACGCTGATTCACACGACTGAGGGCGCGTGTCTTCACTTTCAGGAGTACTGGGTCGACAGACGAGGGGATCCGAGCGTCGCCGATGTCGAGTTCCGAGGCGCCGAGACGGCGACACCGACGGACGCGGTTCGTGAGGCGCTCACAGATCGAGTCGTGGTCGGGCCGTCGAACCCCGTGACGAGTATCGGACCGATGCTCGCGGTTCCGGGAGTCGAGGCGGCACTGGCGGCGACGCCCGTCGTCGCGGTGTCGCCGTTCGTCGGTGATCGGGTGTACTCCGGTCCAGCCGCGGAGCTCATGGACGGGGTCGGACTCGACCCCTCGACGGCGGGAGTCGCCGAGGCGTACTCGTTCGCGGACGCGTTCGTGCTCGACGACGACGACCCGACACGTCTGGATCGCCCGGTCGAGCGCACAGACATCACGATCGACGGGCCGGGCGACGCAACGCGGGTTTCACAGGCGTGTGAACGTGCACTGGAGGTGGCGACGTGAGCGACGGGTGCGGGGTCGACACCGCCCGGTCAGCGTCGACAGCCGACGGGCCGGCTACCAGGCCGTTCCTCCTCGCGGCGAGCCTCAGCGGGCAGGCAAACGCCACCTGGGCGCGCGCTGCAGCCCCGTTCGTCGACGGCGCGGTGCTGGGTGGGATCGCACTCGACGCGGCGACGCGTACCGCGGCCGCCGACCTCGTCTCACGGGGACGCGACGAGTTCCTCCCCGAGGACCCGATCGCGTGGATCGACGACCAGCTGCGGGCGGTCGCCGGCGCCCCGGTTCGCCCGGGCGTCAACGTCCGGAGCACGACGCCGGCACGGATTCGCGAGGCGGCCGCCGTCTGTGCGCGACACGACGCCGTGTGTGAGATCAATGCACACTGCCGGCAGCCGGAGCTCCGTGCGGCCGGCTGCGGGGAGACGTTACTCACGGATCCGGCACAGCTCGCGTCGCTCGTCGCCGCCGCAACAGACACTGGCGTGACGACGAGCGTGAAGGTCCGCGCGGCGGTCCCTGGCGTCAATCTCGCGGCCGTCGCGGACCGGGTCGCCGACGCGGGAGCGGACTGGCTCCACGTCGACACGATGGACAGCGAACCCGTCGTCGCGACGATTGACACCGAAGGGCTCAGGATCGTCGCGAACAACGGTGTCAGGGACCGAGAAACGGTGGCCGAGTACGCCCGACACGGGGCCGACGCGGTGAGCGTCGGCCGGCCGAGCACCGACCCGGTCGTCCTCTCGCGGGTCGCGACCGCCGTAGACGACTGGCGAACCGGTCAGCTCGACGAGCGTCATATCGGCCGTCGCGACCTCCCCGACCGATCGGAGGTGCCGTGATCCCTCCGTCAACGAGTCGTGATGGGCCGCAAGGCGCGGTCGACGACGCCATCCTCGCACTGCTCACGGAGGTCGCAGGGACACCGAAACCCGGCAACGTCGACCGCCAGCGCGACCTGGCCGACCTCCACTTCGAATCCTTCCTGGCGGGTGCCGTCGGAGCCCGATCGGGGCTCGCACGGGCCGCCCGCGGCGGGTCGGTTGGCCAGGCGTTCGAGCGCGCAGTCGCTGGGATGGCTGACCGAGCCGGGACGAACACGCAGTTCGGGTGTTTGTTGTTGCTCGTGCCGCTGCTTCGGGCGACTGCCACAGCGAATCTTTCGCCGAGGGGCACAGACCGGGTGACCGCGGCGACGACGGTCGACGACGCGGTCGCGTTCTACCGGGCGTTCGAGCACGTCGACGTCGCGGTCGCGGACCCGCCGCCGGACGCCGCCGCACTCGACGTGCGCCGAGGGAGCGCGGCAGAACCGGCGCTTCGTGAGTGCGGATACTCGCTGCGTGACGTACTGGCGTTGTCTGCGGCACCAGAGGCCAACGCAGGCATCGACGATACCGCCAGTGCCGACAGGATCCCCGACCGCAACGCGCAAGAGTGGGTCGAGGGCTTTCCCCGAACCTTTCGGGCCGCCGAGTGGATCGCGACCGACACGGGGCCAATCACCGACCGGGCTGCGCGGGCATTCCTCGGGTTGCTCGCGACCGAGCCGGACACGCTCGTCGCGACGGCACACGGCCCGGCAGTCGCCCGAGAAACCACCGCACGGGCGAGAGCAGTGGTCGAACCCGACCACGAGTGGGAGCGGGAGCCCACCGACAAGGTCACCGATTGGCGAGGCGGCCCACCGCCGGCTGCAGCAACAGTCCACGGCGTCGACCGAGACGAGGCGGCGACGCTAGCAGCGGCGTTCGTCGACAAGGAAATCAATCCGGGAACGACAGCCGACCTCACCTGCGCGGCGCTGTACGTCGCGCTTCGTCGCGGCGTCTCAGTCGACGGCGACACGCCGGAGGGAGACGCGTGAACTCGGCTGCATGGCCGGTCGAGCTTCGCGGCGTCACGGAGTCGGTCGTCGCAACGCTGGGGCCGAACGACCGGTGGAATTTCGCCGCGCTCGGGCTCCACGCGCCGACAACAGCAGCAGAATCGGGCGTATCCGAAGGGCCGGGCGCAGCCGAGAAACCAGTCACCGCGCGGACGTACGGCCGGACACGAACCTGGCGGAACTTCTCCGAGCGGGGGGGCGGCGTCATCCAATTCACGGTCGACCCGCGGGAGTTCGTTGACGCAGCACTCACCGTCTACGAGGCGGACGACCGGCTGCTGCCGAACGCCGATGCCTGGGTCGAGGTGACGGCAAACGAAGTCGACCGCGAGACGATGGGCGAGACGACCGTTCGCACCTGGGCACTGGACCCGAGCGAGGACGCAGTCCGCACGGAACGCGTCCCGACAATCAACCGCGGGTTCGGCGCAGTGGTTGACGCCGCGGTGGCCGCCTCGCGACTCGACGTGCCGTCGGCTGAGACGGCCGCGCTCCTCGATCGGCTCCGGTACGCTGCCGACGTCGTCGACCGATGTGGTGGGGTAAAAGAACGCGAGGCGTTCGCCCGGATCGACGAGGCCACCGGCTGGCGCGGTCGCGGGGACGACACCGCCTCGGACGATACGGACTCTGACGACGCGAACGGCACGGCGTGAGCCACCCAGACGGCCGCTCGCGGCGGAACGAACCCTTTTAGTTCGGGCCGAGGATACGCTTCGACATGGCAATCAAGCCCAAGTACATCAAACAGCTCGCGACGATCCTCTTAGAGCAGTACCCAGAGTCGTTTAACACGGAATTCGAGACGAACAAAGAGAGCGTCGAGACGCTGACCACGGTCGAATCGAAGGGCGTCCGCAACCGCATCGCCGGCTACATCACCCAGAAGAAGTCCCAGTCGGCGGCGTCGGCGTAATTGGCGAGTCGAGTTCTCCGGGACGCACCACAGCGGGAGCGATGCGACGACCTGGCGTGGCCAACGACCAGTCACGATCCCTTTATCACTCATACCGAAGCCACTTCGCCGGGATGGACGCGCTCGTGCGGCCGGTCGTCGACCCGGGGTTCACCGCGGCTGCGCTCGCGTTTCTCTTCGGTGGCGTCGCACTCGGCACCGTGAGTGGACTGATACCGGGCATCCACGCCAACAACTTCGCGCTCCTGCTTGCGGGGGTCGCGCCCGGGCTCCACGCCGACCCGTTGTTGATCGGGGTCGCGATCGTCGGTGCCGGCGTCGTGCACTCTTTCCTCGATATCGTGCCGGCGCTCGCACTCGGTGTCCCGGACGCCGCGACAGCGGTTGCCGCGCTCCCCGGCCACCGACTCGTGGTCGCCGGACGGGGTCGTGAGGCGCTCCGGCTCTCCGCGGTCGGGTCCGGGCTCGCGGTTGCGCTCGCGGTGCCGCTCGCCGTTCCGATCACCTGGCTGATGGTCCGTGCGTATCCACACGTCCGGGCGAACCTCCCGCTCATCCTCGGCGGCATCGTCGCTGGACTCGTTCTCACCGAGTCGTCGAAGCGGTCCGCGGTCGGCGGGCTCTGCTCGTTTCTCGCGAGTGCCGCACTCGGGGTCGCGACCCTCGACGTCGACCCGGCAGCACCACTCGACACCGGTGGGATGTTGGCCCCGGTGTTCTCGGGGCTGTTCGGCGCGCCGGTGCTCGTCGACGCTCTCGGCGGAGAAGGCGTGCCGCCGCAGTCCGACGCCAGGCTCACCATGGGGCGGCGCGACCTCGGCGTCAGCGCGACCGCCGGGTCACTCGCCGGTGCAGTCGTCGGATATATCCCGGGCGTCTCGGCCGCGATCGCGGCGGTCGCAGCACTCCCGCTCGTGCCGCGTCGAGAGGCCGACCGCGGGTTCGTGGTCGCGACGAGCGGTGCAAACACGGCCACCACGGTCTTTGCGTTGTTCGCGCTCGTCGCGCTCGGGACCCCACGGACGGGGGTGACGGTCGCACTCGAGGAGGCCGCAGTCCCGCTCGCGCTCCCTATCCTCCTCACCGCGGTCGCAATCGCCGCGATCTGTGGATTCACGCTCGTCTTACTCGTCGGCGACCGCTACCTTCGGGTGGTCGGCACCGCAGACTACACGACGCTCTCCATCGGCGTGTTGTGCCTGCTTGTCGCTATTTCGTACGCGTTCGCGGGGACAGTTGGCGTCGGGGTGTTCGTCGTCGCGGCCGTCCTCGGGCTCGTGCCGCCACGGCTCGGGGCGCGTCGAGTACACTTGATGGGAGTGCTCATCGGGCCGCTACTGCTGTGAGTGACAGCGCAGATGGCGGTGGCACAGATGACAATATCGTGCGTGTCATTCTCGTGGGGCGAAGGCAAAGAACAACGGTTAAACGTCACGCGCCGGTCCACTGGGGTATGAGCGATACCGAACGCCAGCAGACACCGCAGTGTATCTCCTGTGGCATCCAGGTGTCCGGGATGAACGCGGCGCAGTTCGCCTGCCCGGACTGTGGGACGACGATCTACCGGTGTGCGAAGTGCCGGAAGCAGAGCAACCTCTACGAGTGCCGGCAGTGTGGCTTCCGGGGGCCCTGAGATGGGCGACGTTGCCGCGAAGATCAAGGTGATGCCGAACAGCCCAGACGTCAACCTCGACGGACTCGAAGACGAGCTTGAGGAGGCCTTGCCACAGGGCGCGCGTATCCGTGGGTTCGAGCGCGACGACGTCGCGTTTGGGCTCGTCGCGCTGTTACCGACCGTTATCGTCCCCGACGACGCCGGTGGGACGGAGGCCGTTGAGGAGTCGTTCGCGGACGTCGAAGACGTCGAATCGGTCGCCGTCGAAAGCGTCGGCCGCCTCTAGACGGACGCTACCAGTCGCCTGTACCCACGCGTCGGCAGGGTACCCCCCGCCGACCGCCGCCGAACCGATCCTTTTGTTCCCGGTCACAGAACAGAGAGTATGAAGCTCAAACGCAAGCTTCGCCACGGCGAGCGACCGATCGGTGGATGGTGTGCGCTGCCGTCGACGGACGTCGCCGAGGCGATGGCGACCGCAGACTTCGACTTCCTCACGCTCGATACTGAACACTCCGCGGCGACGGCTGAGTCGATCACTGACATGCTTCGTGCAGTCGAGGCGGCCCCGGGCAACACCGAGGCACTGGTGCGCGTCGCCGACGTCGAGCCAGCGCGGGTAAAACGCGTCCTCGACGCCGGGCCGGCAGCGATCATGGCGCCACAGATCGACACGCCGGCGGCGGCCCGAGCGTTCGTCGAGGCATGCCGGTACCCACCGCAGATGGACGAGGCGGGGGGCCATGCCGACGGCGGCACGGGGGACGGCATGGACGCAGGCGGGACTGACGGCGACGCCGACCGATCGGCTGCGGCCGACCGCGTCGACGCGGATGGTATTCGGGGCCAGCGAGGCGTCGCTGGGAGTCGGGCGTCGGCGTACGGTCGTCGGCTCGGTGAGTACGTACAGACGGCGACCGAGGAGATCGCGGTGATCGCACAGATCGAGACGCCGACAGCAGTGGCGTCAGCCGGCGAGATTGCGAGCGTGCCCGGAATCGACGCGCTGTTCGTGGGACCGGCCGATCTCTCGGCGTCACACGGACGGTTCGGTGCGTACGATGACCCCGTGGTCGAGGGGGCGGTCACAGAGACGATCACAGCCGCGAACGACGCCGGGGTCCCAGTGGGAACGCTGGCGACGAGCGAGGCGTTGATCGACCACTGGAGTGATGCGGGCTACGACTTTTTGATCGTCGGCACAGATCTTGGCTTTCTCGCGTCAGGTGCGGACCGAGCGATCGAGCGGTATCGGGAGGGTGTGTAGACAGGCTGGCTACGCGAGATCAGGCGTCTTCTCACCGGCCGGGATGACCGTCTCGAGCCAGTTCTCTTCGGGCGGGAGCGGACACGAGAACGTCTCGCTGTAGGCACAAAACGGGTTGTACGCGAGGTTAAAGTCGACGATGACGTCGTCACCGTCGGCGAGCGGCTCGTCAGGCTCCAGTTCCATGTATCGCCCGTGGTGGTACGTCTGCTGGCCGGTCGTCTTGTCGCGGAAGGGGACAAAGATCGCGCCCGTCTCGTCTGCCTGACGGTAGCCGGCGAGCGTGTAGGCGTCGCCATCGAGCGTGAACTCGAACGTGACGACCCGCAGATACCGGACCGGGTTGCTCGCGGTCGTCTCCATCTCGACGGGCTCGGGATCGTCGTGGACAGTCACGGTGGCGTCGACGCGGTAGGTCTGGTCGGGCGGGAAGTACGCGAGTCCGTCGAACGCGTCGCGGTGGTCGGGGTGGATCGGCGACTGCGGGTGGTCGGCGAAGAAGGCGTCTTTTTCTTCGCGGTTCACACGGAGGTCGTCGGCGTACGAGGCGTCATCTTCGGCGGCGGGGTCTGACATACCAGAAGACGGTGCGCCAGCGGTTTCAGCTCCTCGATCAGAGAGGCCTCGCGTGACGAGGTGGACTCCGGGCTAGAGCGCACGCAAGTCCGCCAAACAATCGTCGAGGTCTCGGGTCGAGGTCGCGAGCGAGAAGCCGTCGACCCGGGCGAGGTCGCCCGCGTGGTCCCAGAGGTCTTCGGCGTCGATGCCGTGAAGGACCACCGCGTTAGGGGTCGGGCTGACGACGCGCATCGCGACGAGTGGTGACTCCCCGCGGGTGACCTGCGTGAACACGAGCGCGCGGTTCGTCGATTGTCCGTAGAGCCGGTAGAACTCCTCGCTCGAAAGGCGGGTAATCGCCTGAATGGAGTCGATGACGGTGTGTCCGTTTACCCGGTCGCGGTCGCCACGAACGACCTCCGTCGCGCCCATCGCCTCGTAGAACACCTCAAGGGGGACCGCGGCCGCGTACTCTCGCAGGTCGTGAACGATATCGCTCTCGAAACCGGCCGAGAGCACGCGGGCGTACTGTCGGAGCCGGCCGCCCCCGCGCTGCTCGTCGATATCGAGTAGTCCCTCGACGGTGCGGCGGACCACGCCGATCCCCGGGCTCTCACGGCGACCGCTCTCGTAGTCGGAGACGACTGACGACGAGACGCCGAGTTGGTCGGCCAGCTCGGTCTGTGAGACGTCAAAGTCGGTTCGCCACTTGCGGAGGGTCGCTCCCGGGTCGTCGCTGAGCGCGATTTCGCCGGCAATGCGACGGGCGAGCTCATCGCGTGCGGCCTCACTCATGGGTCGGCGAGACGAGCGAGGCGCGCAAAAGGCTACCGTTCGACGGCTTGAGAATCACTCGACGTACAACGAGTAGACGATGACTGCGAATCCGACGGCGGTCAACAGGCTGTCGATGGCGATCCCCACGGCGAGGTCGGCGCCGATGATCTGGTGGGAGACGCCACCGACGGCGGCGCCGACGGTGACGACGCCGAAGCCGATGGCGAGTGCGCGCAGCGATGGATCGCCGGTTCGACCGAATGCCCGGAGCGCGTAGTAGGTGATTGAGCCTCCCAGAAGGAGGATAGCTGTCTTTGCGGCGATGATGGTCAAGTCGATGTGTGCAGTCATGTTTCCTCGCGAAGCTCAGACCAGAGATCGGCCAGTCGTTCGTCGCGTGTCCGTTCGGGGCGGTCGAGTTCGACGACGAGTTCGCGGCCCCGCTCCTCGTCGATCGAAACGGAGACTGCCTTGAACGCGACGTCGTACTGTGTCGTGTGCTGGCCGTCGCGGCGTATCTCCGTTGATTCGTCCAACAGGGAGGCGTCGGTGAGCTTCTCAAGCTTTCGGTACGTCGTCGACAGCGGGACGTCACACTCCTCGGAGAGTTGGCTCGCGGTCTTCGGCTCCGAGAGCGCAGAGAGAATGCGCCGTGCGGCCTCGTCGGCGAGCGCGTCAAGGACGTCGTCGACGGCGGGTGGCTCTGTCTCGCGCGACGGGTCCCGCACCATACGAGTACGTCTCACCTCGGGAGGCTTAAAGTATCGAACATCGGCTCGGTGCGGACGCGACAACCAACCCACTGTGGTCTCCCGTGAATATGTGTTCCTACCAGCGGTGGCGCGCGCCTCGCGGGCCGCGAAGCGTGCCCGCGAGCGCGTGCGAGGGATGAGCGAGTCGCCGCCGGCGACTCGCGAATCGGTTGGGGAGGATGTGGCTGAAAGAGGTGTCCGGATGTCGCGGAGTCGTGTTACTCACACTGTCACATACGTATAGGGGGAGGGTGTGGCTGAAAGGAGTGTCCGTGTATCACGGAGTCGTGTTGCTCACACTGTCACATACGTATAGGGGGAGGGAGTGGCCAACTGGTGTCCGGATGTCACGGAGTCACCTCGTTCACACAGCCACCACCAACGTACAGAATCGGTTGGGGAGAGTGTGAAAGAACGCGCACCCGGGTGCCCCGCGATCGTCGCTATCGATCCACACCCCTCTCAGTTGTACCCACGCCAGCGCTTTCCACAGCGCTTGCACTTGAAAAACCGCGTCGGCGGCTCGTCGGCCGCTCCGGTCTGTTTGATCGTGTACCACGCTGCCTCATGCCCACACCCGTCACAGACCACGTCGGTGGCGGTCGGCTTCCCCTCGAAGTTCGCCCCTTCTTCGGTCTCTATGACCTCGGCGTCGGTCTGTGACGTCGTCGACTCGAACTGCGCCGCAACCTCGTCGTCGCGCGCGGTCTCGGCCCCGCAAGCGTCGTTCGTACACACCATGACCCCGTCACGGGAGATCACCATCGAGCCGCAGTTGTCACAAAACATCGTACAACGTCTGATTGTGTGTGTACGGCTCGCTTCGACTTCGGTGCTTCGGTGCTCGTCGCGGCGTGGACCGGCCCGGGTGCGGACCGTTTTCCCCGTACAGTCCCACCACTACCCATGGGCGAACCACCGGAGTCGCTGGCGGGGGTCTCGGACATCGACTGTACGGGCACCCGGGCCCTCGTGACCGGGTCGACGAGCGGCATCGGGCGTGAGGCGGCACTCGCACTCGGACGCCTTGGCGCAACCGTGATCGTCCACGGGCGAGACGCCGATGCGGGCAGCGCAGTTGTCGAGGAACTGAAAGCGACCGAAGGCGAGGGCAGGTTCATTGCGGCCGACTACGCGGATACGGCCGCGGTCCGCGACCTGGCTGGGACAGTTCGCGCAGAGACGAGCGGTCTCGACGTCCTGATCAACAATGCCGGCGGACTCGTTCGCGATGGACGACTCACCGACCGCGGCGTCGAGTACACCTTCCAAGTGAACCACCTCGGGCCCTATCTGCTCACAGCCGAACTCACAGATTTCCTCGAACCCGGTGCCCGCGTCGTCACGACAGCCTCGGAGGCACACCAGGGCGCAACACTCGAGTTGGACCGCATCACGCGACCTGACGGTGGGTTGTCGGCGTACAGCCACGCCAAGCTGGCGAACGTGCTCTTTGCACGCGAGCTCGCGCAACGACTCGAGCGTGTCGGGCGGTCGGTGACGTCGAACAGCGTCCACCCGGGAGTGATTCCCGGGAGCGGCTTCACGAGATTCTTACCGGGGCCGATATCCAAGTTCGCCGGGCTACTTGAGGGATTTCCAGGCGTCACGTCGGTCACCGACGGGGCGGCCGCGCTGCTCTTTGCCGCCTGTGCGCCGCGCCTCGATGACGTCTCTGGTCGGTACTTCACCGGTCAGCGTCCCGCAACGCCCGCCGACGCCGCTACCAACGATGAGGCCGCCCGCGACCTCTGGAAACGGTCCGCAGAACTGGTGGACATCGACGAGCCGCTCGCCGACACCTGAGGCTTCAGTCACCGAGCGTCGACCGTCTCGACGACCGCCTCGACTGCCTCGCTCACGCGCCCCTCGTTCTCGACGAACTGGACGGGTGTGTTGCGGGCGCGCGCACACTCAAGTGCCGCCGTTCGATTGAGACTTTGCTCGAATTCGATCTGCCGTTCGGTCACGTCTTCGACGCGCCGACCACTCTCCGCTCGGCGCTCCAAGACGGTCTCGGGGGCGGCTTCGACGAGAACGACGGTCGACGGGGCGACATCGCGGAGGACGCTGTCTGGCAGTCCCTGAATGTAACCGTGGTCCGTCTGTACGGTGAGGTGTGTCGAGAGGAGCACGTCGGTGTCAGCCGCGGCGTCGGCCACGTACTCGCCCGCTCGGCGCTGGAGCCGCTGAATCTGTCGCTGTGAGAGTGTCGCGAGGTCACCCCGGTCAGTGGTGATATCCCGCGTGGCTGCCTCTTCGAGCATGATATCACCGAAGTTGAGCAACAGGTACCCGTCGTCGAGTTCGGCGCGGACGCGCTGACAGATGCTGGTGAGGCCAACGCCGGTAACGCCAGAAAGCAGGGTGACCGCCATCAGAACTGCACCTCCTCGTCGCCCGGCGCGGTCGGTGAGGATCCGCGGTCGTCATAGTACTTCCGGCCGATGAATTCGTCGCTGACGAACGTCATGAGCGTCCCGTACAACTCGTCCGGCGAGGCGAACTCGTCGGTACCACAGCGGTCGAGAATTTCATTTATTCGCTCGCTTCCACCCGTCGGCGCTTCGAGTTCCGTCTCACCAACCGACTCCCGAACGGCGTCACACGTGACCGGAAAGTCGAGACGGCGCGCGAAGAGATCGCGGGTCTCTGAAAGGCGCATGATAGATTGGAGGGGCCCAACCGTCTTAGTAGTGGGGTCGCCCTCTCGGCGCACGACAGCCCGCGGCTCACGCGGCGACGAGACGGTACTGTCTCCCGCTTGCCGCACGCTCCTCTCTCGCCACTCGTGGCTACCGCTCGACGTGTGCGCCGTCGTTGGCCGCTCGAACCACGGCGACAGTCCCTTCGACGCCGGCGGTCGCGAGGGCCTGTCGCCCGGCTTCTGTCGCCGCCTCCGCCCGTTCGGCATCGGTGACGCCGTAGACGATCGGGCCCCACGAAGACTGTCCCGCGCCGAACACCGCCGACGACTCGCCGAGTGCCGCCACCACGTCCCCGACCGGCGGACGGTACACGCCGCCCTGCTCGTCGGCGTACCACGCGCCGTTGAGTCGCCCGACGCGTTCGACCGCGGCGCCGAACGCCTCCGCCCGACCCGTCGCGGCCGCCGGAAGCACGCGCCGAGTCACGACCCCTGCCACCCGGTCGGCGAGCCCGGGGTCGGCTCGTTCGACGGCGGCTCGCATCGAGGCGTCCTCGTCGGCGCCGCTGCGACCAGGTGCCACATCAGGGTGTACCAAGAGGAGCCGCCAGTCCGCAGGGACGGCATGGCGTGCGGCGACCGGTGGGACGGTCCACTCGCCGTCGGCTGGCCGATCGGTGGTGAACCGGGCGGTCGAGTGGCCAGCGTCGAGGACGAACCCGCCATCCTCGAAGGCGGCGACACCGATACCCGAGCGACCGCCCCGACCGAGTGCCGGTGCCCGCTCGCGGACCGCCGGCTCCTCGTCGTGGGCGTGCGCGATCGCTGCGAGCGTCGTCGCCGCGAGTTGGGTCCCGCTGCCGAGCCCAGCGTGTCGTGGAAGCACAGTGTGTACGGTGAGTGCCGCACCAGGGACGCCGAGGAGGTCGACTGCACGGGCGGCGTACTCGCGGACGTCTGCCCGCAACGCGTTGCGGTCTGTCCTATCGTCGTCTGTGCCGACATCACCCACGAACCCCCCTTCGTTGGCGAAGTCGCCTTCACTGACGAGGTTACCTTCACTGACGAGGTTACCTTCACTGACGAGGTTACCTTCACTGACGAGGTCGACGTTGACCCCGATTGACGTGGCCGGCTCCGCGTCGATCGTCACACGCGGTGCCGCGAGCGCGAGTCCGAGCGCACCGTACAGCCGATCACACGACAGGCTGAGACTACAAAACCCGAAGTGGAGTCGGGCGCCGGCGCTCACGCGAACCATACATGAGTACACGGGCCGCGAACACAAAAGACGTCGCGACGGCGGCGAGGGTCGCCGCGGTGTCACACCAAAGCGGTGACGCCGGCTGCAGAGAACCGAGGAGAGAGCCAACGAGTTCAGTCGTGGGAGGAAGTCAAGACTCCCAGTCCGGGTTCGGACGCGCCGGCGAGAACACCTCGACGCCGGTTGCCGGCCGGTCGCCGTCGTTTCTGGCGGCGTGCGGCTCATCGCCCGGGATAACGAACGTGTCGCCCGCACGAACGGGCCGACCCTCGCCGTCGACGACGAGGGTGAGCACCCCGCCGGTGACCGTCCCGATCTGCTCGTGTGGATGGGTGTGTTCGGGAACGGTCGCTCCGGGCTCGATTTGGAAGCGCTGGATGCTCGCTTGCTCGCCGGCGGCGCCCTGCGTGAGATGCACGCCGGGCATCGCCTCCGTTGGCTCGACGTGTTCGTCGGTCACGATCTCCATGCACATCCTGTGACCGCACCCATCCTAAGTGTCCGGGTCACACGACAACGGGGCCGCAACGCTAGCGCTATGGGAACGGATGGTACGGCCGATCGAGTGCCGGCTCGTATCCCATCGAGCGGGGGACGTCGCGGGCGCGGTCGCCGAAGAACGGCTCACCGGTGAAAAGCGGCTGTGCGCCGGGGACCAAGACGCGAACCGCTTCGAAGCCGAGCGTCACCAGGTCCCAAGTCGTGAGTCGAGCGGCGACCGGCGAGAGCCCAGCGGCCTGAACCCGCTCAACGACTGTCTCGAGTGCAGCCGAACCGTCGAGGTCCGGCTCACCGATCCCCTCGGCGTCGACGGTCGTAGCCGGATCGAAGAACGCTGCCGTCTGTGGCGGGCGGTCGGCGTGATAGCCGATCGCTGCGCCCGCGTCGTCGGCTCCCTCTTTGCCCATCGATCGGAGTTCCGTCCAGTTCTGTAGCGCCTCTGCGACGGCACTGCGCGCGGCAGCGGCCGGATCGAGGTTCGCGCCCGACCCCGCAGCAAATCGCGGCCAGTCGCCGTCGCGGTGGACCGCGGCAGCGACGACGGGGACGTCGATGTCACCGGTCACGAGGAGGGTCGACACCGACAGCGACTCCGCACGAGCGCGCTTTCGCAGTCGGTCGAGCACCGGGTCGTCGACGCTGAGTCCGAGCGGCTCCGTCGTGGCGTACCAAGTCGTCATCGTTGCGTCGCGTTCGATGACCTCGTAGAGCCCAGCGAGCGCCGCCTCCGGACCGCTGTTACCGAGTCCGAGCCCGGTTGTGATCGGCGGGCGGTAGCGACGCTCTGGCGGTGGAAAGTGAACGAACTCGGCGGGGAGATGTCGCACCGCCCCGGTCGCAAGGGTCTCGCCGCGAACCCACGCCAGCCGGTCATCAGGGTCGTACCGGGTGGCATCGTCTGGACGGACGAACGCGTCGGGCGCGATCGGATTCTGGACGTCGGCCGCGGGTGCAGTCGTGACCGTCGAGGAGTCGTACACTCCCGCCGCGTAGCGTTCGAGTCCTTCGCCGAGAGCCTTCATGAACGCGACGTCCCAGTCGTCGGCTGCCCCGCCGGCGAAGGCGGCCGCACTGCCGTCCGAGAACGGTGCCGTGTCGGCGAGCCGCGAGACGTAGTACGGCACAGGGAACGACTCGCGCTCGCCCACTTCGGTGAGGAGCCCAATCCGAGCGTCGACCGCCCGCTCGGCCCGTTCGATCGCCGCCGATACCGACCGTGTTCGGTCCGCTCGCGGGAGCGCCGCGTCGGGAACGTCGCCACACGAACAGCCTGGAACGGCGAGCAGGTGCCGGGTGGGCCCAGGGACCTCACGCACCGTGTCGCCGACGGACCCACCGGAGAGGAGTTGCACGACCGCGCGGCCCGCGAACGCGCCGGCGTATCGCACCGCAGATCGGGTGCCGGTCGGCGCGTCGGCCGTCTCCGACGAGTCGGTCGTGCCGCTCGCGACGCGGGTGCACAGGCAGTCGTAACAGGCCTCCTCGAAGACGGTTACCGCGGCGTCGACGTCGGTGAGTGCGACGCCGCCGACGCCGCCGACCTCGACGGCGACCCAGCGGTCAAGCCGCTCGTTCGCGGCCGCAAACGCCGGCGAGCCGGCGGTCGCGACCACCACCGCCAGGTCGAATCCGTCGAGCAGTGATGGCTCGACCGAGAACGCGTTCACGTCGACGTCGCCGAGGGCGGCTTCGACGGCCTCGGCCGCGGGACCGTCGCCGACAACTCCGATATCCATGGTCGCGGCGACGGGTGGGGCGGTAAAAAAGCCGCAGGGAGTCGGCCGAACTGAGACCGCGGTCGCTCCAAGGCCACCAGCAGCGTGGGGAACGGGCGTGGCGAGTGTGACGAGCGTGGCGGGCGTGGTGGGCGTGGCAGGCGTGGTGAGCGTGGCGGGCGTGGTGGGCGTGGCAGGCGTGGTGAGCGTGGCGGGCGTGGTGGGCGTGGCAGGCGTGGTGAGCGTGGCGGGCGTGGTGGGCGAAGACCGACCGATCACTCAACCGGACAGCGGTCGATCCCAAGTATGCGGTACAACAGACAGCGTCGAGTGACACCTTCGAGTACGAGGACCCCGCCTACGATACCGAGTCCGACCGCAGAGCCGACCGGGACGCTCACCACGCCGGCCGCGGTGTAGTATGCGAGCACGAGGATCGCGAGCCCACTCACGACACGGGCACCGGCGTCGACACGGCCAACGTTGCGGTTCATGTGAATCCTCGTGGACATCCGGTACTCGTCCCGGTCGTGTTTGTACGTTCCGGCGGGAGGGGCAAGTGAGTGTCGAACGTGGCGGTTCACGGCGGGTAAGCGCGTGCAGTCACGGCGGGTAAGCGCGTGCAGTCACGGCTGTTCAACGTTGCACCGAGATGCGCTTATAAAAAATCGAGGAGAATACCTGACCCTTTAGGGTCAGGATGAATCTGACACATCGGAGGCAATCCACGTTCGACTGCTAGCCCGAGATTTCTAATCAGTAGTTTCAATTGGCGGGCAACCGTTAGTAGAAATAGGAATCAGGCGAGAACAGAGTGATTCTGCCTTGTCCTACGATGGCGGCCTGCCCGCCCCAAGCAATCAAACAGTAATCGGAACCAGTCAATAACCGGCGAACCCTCACAGGGTTCGACTGGAGTTGACTGCTGTAAGAAGGCTCAAAGTAACTCCGAGTTCGTTGACGCCCACTCGACCCTCGCCGGGCAAAAACAACCACGAGGGTCGAACGCGGTCGAGGATAGGAGTACCGGGGGCTTGGCACTCCCAGCAGTCCCACCCGCTTAGACCATGAGCATCCCTTCAGATTCGTACTGGTTGGATGCTCGGTGGGACTGCAAACCTGAAATCTCCAACACTCAGGATTCCTCCGCGTTTACGCGGAGGAGGATGTCAATCGTGGGCCATGTGGGCGACGAATTGAAGCACCAGCCGGTGGTACTGTCCTCGTTGATGCCGGACGAGACCACAGGTATGGCCGATCGTGAGGGGGGTCGGTCGATAGCTGTCGAACCCGCCGAGGGTGCGCCTCGGTCGGCCCCCATTCCGTCGGTGATCCCGACACCGGACGCGGTCTGTGACGCCCCCGACCCGACCGGTGTCGTGGTCTGGCATCGGAAACACCTCCGGGTGGACGACCACCGGGCGCTGTCACAAGCGGTCGCCGATGGCGACGCGGTCTGCCCGCTTTTCGTCTTCGACCCGGCGTTCTACGGGAGAGACGGACTGGCGTGTGACGCCCGGATCCGGGTCCTCGAAGAAGCGGTCACGAGTCTCGACCGCGTGTACGCCTCGACACCTGCACAGGAGACACGGGTGAAAACAGGGGACACGACAGCCCGCGCCGAGGCGATGATGGCGGCAGACTCGTCGGACAGATCAGCAGAGACTGACGCGACATCGACCGACACCGACTCGATGTCGACTGGTTCAGCTGTGACGCCACCGGACACCCTTCGCCGGCCAGAATCGCCGGGGATGACGTTCGGCTACGGCGATCCGGTCGAGCTCCTGGCTCGGTTCGTCGAGCAGGGCTGGACCGTCGTGACGATGGCCACACCGACGAGCCGGTACGGAAAGCGACGAGACGAGCGGGTTCGGGACGCCTGTGGAGACGCGGTCACGTTTGTCTCTGGTGACGGGCTCGTCCGCGGCGAAGAATGGTCGCGATCGAACTGGCAGACACACGTTACGGAGTGGCTCGAATCACCCCAACACGACCCTGCGTGGGACGCCACCGAGACGCGCCGCGTCACGATCGAGACTGGGGTCACCCCGGCAGCGGTGGACCGTCACTTCGATATCACGCCAACGAAGACGCAGGTCCCCACAGGGACACACCGCGCCGCGAACGCCGCGTTATGCGCGTTCACAGACCGGATTCAGTCGTATCCCAGCGCCATCTCGGCGCCACAAGACGCAAGAGAGGGAACGAGTGGCCTCTCACCGTACCTCAACTTCGGGCTGTTGTCGGTTCGGCAGGTGTATCAGTACGTCACCGAACACGCGCCGTCATGCCGGGGGGCGTCGATGTTCGAGAGTCGGCTGTTCTGGAACCTCCACTACAATCAGAAGCTGGTCGACTGGCCGGGGTGGACAGAGCGTGCGGTCAACCCAGCATTCGAAGGCCAAAACGAGCCGCACCGCGACGACGAGCTCGTGACCGCCTGGAAGCGCGGACAGACGGGGTTTCCGATGGTCGACGCGTCGATGCGGTGTCTCCGGCAGACCGGGTGGCTCAACTTCCGGATGCGCGCGATGTGCGCATCGATGTTTACACACGTGTTACACCAGCCGTGGTGGATCGGCGCAGACTGGTATCACCACCACCTGCTCGACAGCGACGTCGGGATCAACTACACGCAGTGGCAGAGCCAGGCAGGGCTTATCGGGAGGCCATCCCAGCGCGTGTACAACCCGCGAAAGCAGGTCCGCGACCAGGACCCCGACGGCGAGTGGATCACACGGTGGGTGCCAGAGCTCGCCGATCTGCCGAGCCAGTTTCTCGACCAACCCGAGAAGACGCCGATCGCGGTCCAACGAGCGTGTGGCGTCCACGTCGGCGAGACGTACCCGCGACCGATCGTCGACTTCGAGGCCAGACGCGAGCAGTTCTGGTCTCGATACGAGACCCGGCGCGCCGCGGCCGCCCGGGAGCTTCGCCGCCCGGCAATCGCAAAGCGCGCCTCGTTCTCGGGCGGATACAACGCCGCACGCGCGATCGCAGACGCCCACGGCGATGCCGCAGCCGACGCCCCCGACGGAACACAGCTCTCGCTCGAGGCGGTCGCCGAGGAGACATCAGGTGTAGACGCCGACGATCGGTCCAGTTCCGAGTCGGAGGCGACGTCAGCGAACACGACGTCAGCGAACACGACGTTAGCGAACGCGCCACCGGCGGGAGCGAGCGCGGCTGACCCGTCCGACCCGGATCGGCAGGTAACGCTCCCGACGGGCGTCGGACGCCACGCGGGTGACCCCTCACCCGATGACCGCGCGGCCGCACCCGGAGGCTCGGCGCGTGTCGAGCGCGACGACAGCGGGGAGGGCGACGACAGCGAGAAGCGCGACGACAGCGGCAAGGGCGACGACAGCGAGAAGAGTGCGGACAGGACGGCCGACGGTTCGTCGGGCGAGACGTCGAGGCGGTCGACCGGCCAGACCCGGGTGCACGACTTCGAGTAAGGGCTCGCGAAGCGTTGGAAGGTGGACAAGATTCATCCGTTTAGGGGTGTGTAATCCGATATCTCGATGGATGCGCTCGACCGGGTGCAAAAGCGATTCGCGACGAGCCAGGCGCTCATGGATCAGGTTCGGTACGCCGCCGAGTCGCTGAGTCTGAACTTCGACCGGTGGGACGAACCGCACGTCTCTGGACCCAGTCTCTACGTACTCATCGTCGCCGAGATGAGCTTCGATCACTACACCGACCCGCTCGGTGGCAACGAGTGGCCGACGGACCGTTGTCAACTCGTCACCGACTCGTTGGACAAGTTCACCGAGGTCGCCCGCGACGTCGCGCTCACGCGAGACGGTGCGGTCGTCGTCACCGCGGACGGGACGATCCAGCAACAGATGGTGCGTGTGCGGAATCCGTCACGGCCGAGCGCGACCGAGAACACCGACGTCACGCCGACCGAATGGATGGGGACGAAACACCTGAGCGCGCTGGAGACCTCACTCCGTGAGGAGGTCATCTGGGCGATCACGCTCAGCGAAGAGGACGGGCGGGTCACCACGTTCTTCGACGGGGAGTATCAGGATTACCCTCGCAGCGAGATTGGCGGCCGGTGGCGGCCGAGCTGACGAGACCGACAGCAGTATCCGATCGGCGGTGTACACGACCGCACGTGGCCCCCTTCATGTCACTCGGTAGCATCCTAACGACGGTCGCGCAGTACCTCGTCGGTGTCGGTATCGTGGCACTCGGGTGTCTCCCGCTTCTCGAGATTGGGCCCGTCTACACCCGACTCACACGGTGGCCGACTGATCGACTAGCGGTGAACTATCTCTTGTTCGCGGTGGTGGTCGCGGTCGGCCAGTGGGCGCTCGTCCTCATCGGGTGGCAGGTACTGCAGATCGGGTCGACGGCGGCCGACCCGCAGTTCCGTGCGGGGCGACTCGTCGCGCTCGTGATCGGCTACCCCGTGGCACTCGTCGCTGCTGGGCTCATCGGCGACCGGCTGTCCGCGACCGACCCGTGGCTGACGCGTCGGGCGATCGCTGGGCTCGGCGTCACGGTCGTGTTCTACATCGTCACCGTGCTCGGGGCGGTCCTCGTCGTCGCCATCGTCGCGCTGTTCACCGCGCTCCCGACGTGAGGGGTTCGGGGTGGATCGGTGATGGCTGGCAAAAACAAGACTCGTACGCAAAATAGAACCTGGGGGAGGGGGGTGCGTCCGACAAGTTCTTTCGAATGGAACACACCTACAAAGTGAGTTCATCACATCGGTAGAGTCAGCGATCAGTTGGATCCGAGAAGCCGAAATACCATGATTCGAACTCCGTCAAGAATTTGTCCGTCACATCTGCTCCCCACTCACACAGGTCGTCTTGGTGGTCAACAGCTCACTGATAAGAAACCTACAGGAAGGCTCCGACCCCTGTTACGTATCATACCGAAATCACTCGTATCCGGTGGCGTTGGTGATACCCGATGTACTACCGTCTAACGGATGTGCATCGACATAAAGCAACACAGGGCGCGACGGGATCCACGCGAGCGTAGCGAGCGTGGGTCAGTCGCGCCCGTGACTGAGCGAAGCGAAGGAACGGGCGCGACGGGATTTGAACCCGCGGCATCTTGGTCCGGAACCAAGTGCTCTGTCCGCTGAGCTACGCGCCCTCGGCGGCAGTACTGGTGGCGGCTGTTTAATGCTTCTGACACGGGGCGAGGTGCCGATTACCCCGCATCAGCGTCCGGCTCGAAGAGCCCGTCGACGAGCGTCTCGATGAGCCGGGACTCGACGTCCTCGTACGCAGAGACGTGGAGTGCGTCGATGGATGAGTCGTTGGCGCGGGTGACGAACACGAGCGACCGAACCAACCCGCTGATGAGGTCGGGGTCGTCGTATCGGAACGCGTCCATCGCGGCCCACCGTTCGGCGTACGGGAGGTCGGTCTCGTGGGTGTCAGAGCCAATGGATTGCCGCTCCGACTCGGAAAGCTGGTCGGCGAGGAGGTGGAGCTCGCCGTCGACGATGAGCCGCGAGGCGAGCGGGTTCGACCGGACCTCGGTGAACATCGTCCGAAGCATCGTCGCCACCTCCTCACGCGGGGTGTCCGCACCGGAGACGGCCGCGTCGACACGGGCCTCGAGCTCCTCGCGCTCGGCTCTGAGCACCGCGGCGTACAGCGCCGCCTTCGAGTCGAAAAATTGGTAGAAAGTGCTCGTGCCGATTCCGACCGCGTCGGTGACGTCTTTCACCCGTGTTCGCTCGAAGCCGAAGCGAGCGAACAGCTCGCGGCCCTCGACGACGAGGTCCGATCGAATCCGCTCTCTGTCGGCCGGCGAAAACCGGCTCATCACGACGACACACCGGCGGACGTAGCTGATCGCGCGACGCTCATGCTGTGCTCTCTGTGAACCACGAATAAAAACGTGTTCCGTTCTCGTGTGCCACGAGGGGAGCCAGCGGCACGAGCACTACCCCGTCGCGTTTATTCACGCGGCAGCCGAACGAGTGGTGTGACACCCGACGCGGCGGCGATCCGGCCGGTCGAGCGCGCCGACCTCCTCACGGTGGTGCGCATCGAGCGGGCGTGCTTCGACGACCCTTGGCCGTACGACGCCTTCGAGCGGCTGCTCAATGCGCCGGCGTTTCTCGTCGCCGAGTGCGACCGAGAGGTCTGCGGCTACGTCGTCGCCGACGTCACCCCAAATGCAGGCCGGGACATCGGCCACATCAAAGACCTGGCCGTGCGGCCGGACGCCCGGGGTCGCGGCCTCGGGCGGCAGCTCCTGCACGCTGGTCTCACCCGACTGTGTACACACGGGGCCGCGGTCGCGAAACTCGAGGTCCGCGAGGGCAACGCAGTCGCCCGATCGCTGTACGCCTCAGAGGGCTTCGAGCCGATTAGACGGGCGCGTCGGTACTACCGCGACGGTGAGGACGCGCTCGTACTCGCTGTCGACCTCGGGACGTGGGCGAGCGGTTCGCCGGTTGACAAGGCTTAGTGTTCGCGGGGTTCAGGGATCGGTATGAGTTCGGTTCCCGAGCGGTCCGAGATCGACGACACAGACAAGTGGGACCTCCAAAGCGTGTACGCCGACGACGAGGCGTGGGAGGCGGCGTACGTCGACGTCGAGGGGCGGATCGACGAACTTCGGGCGTACGAGGGGCGCGTGACCGAAGACGCCGAGACGCTGCTCGAACTGCTCGAGCTTCGTGAAGCGGTGTTCCGGGATCTCTCACAGGTCGCCGTGTACGCTCGGCTCCGCAGCGCCGAGGACACCCGCAATCAGACGTATCAAGCGATGTCGGCGAAGGCGTCCTCGCTCCAGTCGACGGCCTCGAGTGCCATCTCGTACCTGCGGCCGGCACTGCAGTCGCTGACCGAGTCGCAGGTCGCGGCGTTCAAATCGGACGCGCCCGGGCTCTCCGAGTACGACCACTACCTCGATGACGTGTTGCGGACGAAACCGCACACGCGGTCGGCCGCCGTAGAGGAGGTCCTCGCAGACCTCTCCGAGGTCACGAGCGCGCCGAGTGAGATTTACTCAATGCTGACGAACGCGGACATGCGCTACGGCGTCGTCGAGGGCCCCGAGGGCGACGACGTCGAGATCACCCAGGCGAACTTCACCAAGCTTCAGACGAACCCGGACCGTGCGTTCCGCGAGCGGGTCCACGAGACGTTCTACGACGAGTGGGCGAGCGTGCGGAACACGGTTGGAACGGCACTCGAGAAGGCAGTTCGCAAACACGTCGCAAGCGCGGAGATCCGCGACTACGGGAGCGCCCGGGCGGCTGCACTCGACGGACCGAACGTCCCAGGAGCCGTGTACGACACGCTCGTGGAGACCGTCGACGACAACCTCGACGTCCTCCACCGGCACGCAGAGCTGAAGCGAGCTGCCCTCGACGTCGACACGCTCCAGAGCCACGACCTCTACATGTCGCTGACCGGTGACCAAGGCCCCGACGTCTCCTACGAGCAGGCGGTCGAGTGGGTAACAGACGCGGTCGAGCCGTTGGGTGAGGCGTACCAGTCACGGATGCAAGCAGGGCTCGAGTCACAGTGGGTCGACGTGTACGAGAACCGCGGGAAGCGCTCTGGAGCGTTCTCGTCGGGGACGTACGACACCCAGCCGTTCATCATGATGAACTACCAGGACGACGTAGCCTCGATGTACACCCTGGCCCACGAGCTCGGCCACTCGATGCACTCGGAGTTGGCCGCGGACGCCCAGCCGTGGCACGACGCGAGCTACGAGATTTTCGTCGCGGAGATCGCTTCGACCGTGAACGAGACACTGCTCACCCACCACCTGCTCGAGACGGTCGACGACGAGGTGCTCCGGACACACGTGCTCGACGAGTACCTCGAGCGGTTCCGGTCGACGTTGTTCCGCCAGACGATGTTCGCGACGTTCGAACAACAGATCCACGAGCGCGTCGAAGACGGCGGGGCGTTGACCCCAGACGCACTCGACGAGATGTACGCCGAGCTGAAGGGCACGTACTACGAGCCGGCCGAGCTGGGCGGCGGCATCAAGCGCGAGTGGCAGCGTATTCCGCACTTTTATTACGACTTCTACGTCTACCAGTACGCGACCGGTATCTCTGCGGCGGCGGCGATCGTCGAGCGGATCCTCACCGAGGGTGAGCCGGCCGCCGCCGACTACCGCGAGATGCTGGCCGCGGGCGGGGCCGACTACCCGCTTGCGGTCGTTGAGCGCGCCGGCATCGACATGGCGAGCCCCGAACCGATCGAGTCGGCCGTGGGCATCTACGAGACGTACCTCGAGGAGATCGCGACGCTACTCAACCTCGCGTGAGCGAGCACTGGCCCCGGGTCGGTCTCACCGAAGCGCAGCGTAGGCGTAGCTGTCGTCACCCGCAGTGGGACGGTGGTCGTCGAGGGTGATCTGCCACCCGTCGAGCCGGGAGGCGTCTCTGAGTGCTAGCGCGAGGGCGTGGCGAACGTTTGAAACGTTGACACCGTAGTAGTCGGCCGGAACCCCGCGGAGGTACTGCAGCGCCGTGGTGAACAGCGACTGCATGCCGTCGTCGTCGAGAAAGTCGACGTGTTTGTACGCCCCGGCGGCGACTTGGACCATCCCGTGGAGGAAGGCACTCTCGGTCGAGCCGCGGCCGTAGTTGTACCACTCGTCTTCGAAACAGTCGTGGGACTCGTGGTACGCGCCGTCGTTGTAGAGCCGAACGCCGTGGACCACCGCCCGTCGAAGCGTCCCGTGTTCCCACCCGTTGGAGGCCACGCGGTCGGGACACCACCCGGTCGGGGCGCCGACCGCCGGGGGCGCGACGTCGGGATCGCGGGTGTGATCGTCCATACGGTTCGTCTCGTTCGCGACGTGCTAACGGTTTCGCCGGCACGCCCAGGACACGCCACGGTTCCATACCCGATTATGTAGAACACGCGCAATTTTCATACCGGCGACCGACGTATCATAGCGTATGTTCGATTCGATCGAGACGCCGTGTACGGGGATGGATGATGGCGAAAAGCGCAAGCTCGGGTCGCTGCTTGTGATCGGGCAGGGACTGCTCACCGCGCTCGCGCCGTCGCTGTCTGTTCGGCTGATCAAAAAGATGCTGTCGAAGAACTTCGAAAACACAGGTGAGCTCGAGGCCACGCCCGAATACCGCCGGCAGCTGCGCGCGATCGGCATCGGGACGGCTGCGGCGGGTATCGCCGGGTACGCGATGGAGACCGTCGCGGGGCGGGCCGACGAAGCGGTCGTCGAGGACACAGCCGACGACGAGACGGTCGACGCGTCGGCGTGAGCGACCGACGACCGAAGCGAAACCGGTGGATTGAATCCCTTCGGGTGAGTATCACGGTCTGCGTGCGAGGGTAGCCAAGCCCGGAAACGGCGGCGGACTCAAGATCCGCTCCTGTAGAGGTCCGTGGGTTCAAATCCCTCCCCTCGCATCGCCGGGGTCCACCCCCGTGATGCGGAAGACGCTCTCGGAGCGCTCTTCCCTCGCAATATGCTGTCACACTCACACTGGTAGCCACGCCCCGACCCGGCGATCTCCGAGGGCCGTGGCACCATCAAAAAGTGCCCGATCGATCGCCGCCAACAGCGTTATACTTACAGAACCACTATTTGAGTGTACACAGTGTCAATTCACCACCCCTCTGTCGATGCGGTACCGCGGCCGAAGACGGTGCTCTTCTGCCCGGAGTGCGGCCACGAAAGCGGTCTCCACGGCGACTGGATCCTCGACGACGATGCGGTTCGACCGACACGGATCTGTCCGGTCTGTGAGACGGCCCTCGGTACTCGTCGGTAGCGACGGACGAGACGACGGACCCGCGTCGCTGTCCGGTTCGCGCTGCGCTTGCGGTTGCTGCATCCGACCATTCGAAAAGTAACGAACGATCATTTTTCTCGGCGCGTAAGCCACCCCTCCGAAACGGTTTTGACCGCCCCTCACACACGGTCGATATGCCAACGGATCCCGACACGGGGTACGATCCCTCGCTGGGTCGGAAGTTCATTTTCGTCACGGGCGGAGTCATGTCCGGACTGGGGAAGGGAATCACTGCCGCAAGCACCGGCCGACTGCTCGCGAACGCGGGGTTCGACGTTACCGCAGTGAAAGTCGACCCGTACCTCAACGTCGACGCCGGGACGATGAATCCGTACGAACACGGCGAGGTGTACGTGTTGAAGGACGGTGGCGAGGTCGATTTAGACCTCGGTAACTACGAGCGGTTCCTCGGAACCGACATGACGTTCGATCACAACGTCACGACCGGCAAAACATACCAGCACGTTATCGAGCGTGAGCGCGCCGGCGATTACCTCGGGAAGACCGTCCAGATCATCCCGCACGTCACCGACGACATCAAGCGCCGTATTCGCGAGGCGGCAGACGGAAGTGACGTCTGTATCGTAGAGATCGGCGGCACGGTCGGCGACATCGAGTCGATGCCGTTCCTTGAGGCGCTTCGCCAGTTCGCACACGAGGAGGACGACGAGGACATCCTCTTCGCACACGTCACGCTCGTGCCGTACTCGAAGAACGGCGAGCAAAAGACGAAGCCGACCCAACACTCAGTAAAAGAGCTCCGGTCGATCGGCCTCCAGCCCGACATCCTCGTTGGGCGGTGTGACGACGAACTCGAGCCTGAGACCAAAGAAAAGATCGCCCTCTTCTGTGACGTCCCGACGGATGCCGTCTTCTCGAACCCGGACGTCGAGGATATCTACCACGTGCCGCTGGTGGTCGAATCGGAGGGGCTCGACGAGTACGTGATGGAGCGGTTCGAACTGACTGACGAGGCCGTACCCAGTGCGGAGCGATCGACGGCGTGGCGCGACCTCGTCACTCGTGACCGCGATCAGGAGATCGAGGTAGCACTCGTCGGCAAGTACGCCTTAGAGGACGCGTACATGTCGATCCACGAGGCGTTGAAACACGCCGGTATCCAGACGCAGACCGAAGTCGAGGTCCTCTGGGTCGACGCCGACGAGACCAGAGACCACCACAAAGAGCGGCTCCGGTCGGCAGACGCGGTCGTCGTCCCTGGCGGCTTCGGCTCACGGGGCACCGACGGCAAAGTCGAAGCAGTGCGGTACGCCCGCGAGAACGACGTGCCGTTCCTCGGGCTTTGTTTGGGCTTCCAGCTGGCGGTCGTCGAACACGCGCGCAACGTGGTCGGATTGGCGCATGCCCACTCCGCCGAGCTCGACCCAGAGACGCCCCACCCCGTCATCGATCTACTACCTGAGCAGTACGAGACCGAAACGATGGGCGGAACGATGCGACTCGGTGCCCACGAGACCGCGATCGAACCGGGGACACTCGCAGCCGCGGTGTACGGCGCCGAGTCGTGTACGGAACGGCATCGCCACCGCTACGAGGTGAACCCCGAGTACATCGACGCGCTGTCGGCTGATGGCCTCGTCTTCTCCGGCCGTGCGGACAATCGGATGGAGATCCTCGAGCGCGAGGACCACCCGTTCTTTTTCGGCACCCAGGCGCACCCCGAGTTCCGCTCGCGACCGGACCGGGCGAGCCCCCCGTTCGTCGCTCTCGTAGAGGCGGCGCTCGGATCGACGAACACAACGGCGCAGAACGCAGACGTGAGGTTATAGATGGTCGAAACGGACGCGTTTATCGACGAGGCGGTAGCGGGGATTCGCGAGGAGATCGGCGACGCAAAAGCGGTGATAGCGCTCTCGGGCGGGGTCGACTCCTCGGTTGCTGCCACCCTGGCATACGAGGCGGTCGGCGACCAGCTCACGCCGGTGTACGTCGACACGGGACTGATGCGAAAAGGCGAGACCGAGCAGGTCCGAGAGACGTTCTCGTTCATGGAGTCGCTCCGCGTCGTCGACGCCGCCGACCGGTTCTTCGACCGGCTGGCGGGCGTCACCGACCCCGAGGCAAAGCGGCACGCCATCGGTGAGGGGTTCATCGACGAGTTCGAGACGGTCGCTCGCGAGGTCGACGCCGACTACCTCGTTCAGGGGACGATCTACCCCGACCGCATCGAGTCGGAGGGCAACATCAAGTCTCACCACAATGTGGGCGGGCTGCCCGAAGTCGTCGACTTCGACGGGATCGTCGAGCCGGTTCGTGACCTATACAAAGACGAGGTGCGCGAGGTAGCCCGCACACTCGACCTCGAGGCAGTCATCGCAGAGCGAATGCCGTTTCCCGGGCCCGGTCTCGCGGTGCGGGTCGTCGGCGAGGTGACACCAGAGAAGGCGGCCGTCGCCCGTGAGGCGTGTCATGTCGTCGAAGACGAACTCGAGGCGTACGAGCCTTGGCAGGCGTTCGCGGCCGTGATCGGGAAGGCAACCGGCGTGAAAGGCGACAACCGAGTCCACGGCTGGGTGGTCGCGGTGCGCTCAGTTGAGAGCCGCGACGGGATGACGGCCCGTGCACAGGAGATCGACTGGAGTACCCTCCAACGGATCCAAAGTCGGATCACCGGCGAGAACGAGAACGTCGCCCGGGTGCTCTACGACGTCACGCACAAGCCGCCAGCGACGATCGAATACGAGTGATGATGGACACACGGAGCAACCCATGGCGGTGACCGAGTCGCCCATCGTGATCGTCGCCGGTCCCGACGAACACGGCGTGGGCGAGGAACTGTCGGCACTCGGTGCAACAGTGTCGCGGATCGAAGACGTAGTATCGACAGCAACGCTCGAGGCGGCCGGAATCGACGAGGCCACATACCTCGTGTTGACCGACGTTGAGGAGGCAACCGGGATTCCTGTCGCAAAGGAGCTGAATCCGGCGGTCACGGTGGTGACCTACGCAGACGCCTCACTGCCGGCGTTCGTTGCGGCTGTCGCTGACCTGGCCGTCGACCCGGCGCTTGTCGGCCCTATAGTCGTCGCTGAGGAGGTCTTCGCCGGCGACGTCGGGGGCGACCGAGTGGACGCTGACGGGGATTGACTTCCTCCCTCGGCTGACGTCATAGGCTCTCTCCTCGTCTCTTTGTAACCCGCAGACCGAAGCCGACGGTACGTGAATTGACGTCGCCGGCGGTGTAGTGGCGACGCCCGTGCACTGGCGCCGTCCTCGTGCCGACCGCTTATGTACGCGGGCGCGAACACGACGTATGGACGAGGAGTCACGCGCTGACCGGCGGTCTCCGGTCGGCGAGCCGGTGGTGCGGTCGGACCCGGCAGTTACCGGTGAGCGAGCCGGGTCGGCCGTCGAGTTCGACCCGGCGGACCCCGAAAGCGTGGAGACGGCCGCCGAGACCGTCAGGCGCTTTGCGGCCGGCGACGTCGGCGATGAAGACCAAGTATTGATGCTTCGGGGTGCGGCCGCGTGTGCGGCGCTCGTCCGTGGCGTCGGCTCGTACAAGGACGCTGTCGACCGCGCTGGCGACGGCGTCTCGGTTTCGTTCGTGCGCAAGTGGGCGCGGGTCCACGACCTCCCACAGGAGATCCGGCGACAAGTCGCCCGGGGCCAGATCGCACCGAGCGCCGCCAAACACGTCGCACGGCTTGGCGGTCGCGACCGCTACCTACTGTCGTGGGCCGCGATAGACGGCGGACTGACCGTAAGAGAGGTGCGCGCGGTCGCCTCAGCGGTCAACGATGGCATCGACATCGAAGCGGCACTCGCCGACACCGGAGTAACCCTCGGTGAAGTGACACTCGATCTGCCGGTCGAAACCTACCTCGAGCTTCGGCGACGGGCATCGATGGAGAACGCCGCGCCCGGTGTGATCGTCGCGGAAGCGCTGGGTGAGAGCTTCGACGCAGATGAACCGTAGCCCGCCACGCCGGCCCGGCATTCTAAACGTTTATCCGTCGTCTAGCCTAATATATGCTTGCGGGCCGGTAGCTCAGTTAGGGAGAGCGTCCGGCTTTTAACCGGACGGTCGGGGGTTCGAATCCCTCCCGGCCCGTCTTTCTGCGACCAACGGAAACAGTGAAACCGCTAGCGGGTTTCGGATCGGAGAGCCACCACTACGTCCAGCAAAAAAACGCATAATCGAGCTCCGTACCGGAGTGGTCGTCGAGACGATCGCGAGTCGTCGGTGGTGGATGGGTGTCGTCGCCGGCGTTTACATCGCGCCGCCCATGCCACCCATGCCGCCCATGCCGCCGCCCATGCCACCGGCACCGCCGGCAGGCATGTCGTCGCCCTCGTCGTCGTCGGTGCCGCCGCCCTTGAGGTCGCCGGCTGCAATGACGTCGTCGATACGGAGGATCATGACGGCCGCCTCGGTGGCGGACTCGATCGCCTGCGTCTTGACGCGGAGCGGCTCAACGACACCCTCAGCTTCCATGTCGATCACGTCGCCCGTGTAGGCGTCGAGACCGGCACCGAACTCGCCGCCATCGTGGCGCGAGCGGAGGTCGACGAGCGAGTCGATGGGGTCAAGCCCGGCGTTCTCAGCGAGCGTGCGCGGGATGACTTCGAGCGCGTCGGCAAACGCCTCAACGGCGAGCTGCTCACGACCGCCGACGGAGTCAGCAAAGTCACGCAGCTGCAGTGCGAGTTCGGCTTCGGGGGCGCCACCGCCGGGCAGGACCTGCCCGTCGACGAGCGTCGTCCGAACAACACCGAGTGAGTCGTCGATGGCGCGCTCGATCTCGTCGACAACGTGCTCCGTGCCGCCACGGAGAATGAGCGTCACGGACTTCGCTTCTTCGACGTCCTCGACGAAGATGCGCTCGTCGCCGCCAATGTCTTTCTGGGCGACAGAGCCAGCGAATCCGAGGTCCTCGGACTCGATGTCATCGAGGTTGGAGACGACGCGACCACCGGTCGCACGGGCGAGCCCCTTGAGGTCGTCGGATTTCGCGCGACGGACGGCGAGGATGCCTTCCTGAGCGAGGTAATGCTGAGCCATGTCGTCGATACCGTCGCCGACGAAGACGACGTCCGCACCGATGTCGACGAGGTGGTCGACCATCTCACGGAGCTGTGCTTCCTCTTGATCAAGGAACTGCTGGAGCTGGTCGGGGTCGGTGACATTGACCTCGGCGTCGATCTCGGTCTCTTGTACCTCGATGTCGCCGTCGAACAGCGCGACGTTCGCGTCTTCGACTGCGTACGGCATGTTCTCGTCGACGCGCTCTTTGTCGACGATGACTCCCTCGACGAGCTCGGACTGGTCGATCGAGCTGCCGACGACCTTCTCGACGGAGACGTTGTCGACGTCGATGCTCTCGTCGTCTGCGACAGCGAGTACGGCATCGACGACGAGGTCAGCGAGCAGGTCCTTCGAGTTCTCCGCGCCCTTCCCCGTCATCGCCGTGGCGGCGATCTCGACGAGTGTCTCGCGGTCGTCCTCGGTGACCTCGATGGCGTCCTCCTCAAGGATCGATTTTGCTTCCTCTGCGGCCTGACGGTACCCCTGTGCCAGCGTCGTCGCGTGGATATCCTGGTCAAGGAGCTCCTCGGCCTGATCGAGAAGCTCACCGGCGACGACGACGGCACTTGTGGTACCGTCGCCGACCTCGTCTTCCTGGGTCTCAGAGACCTCGACGATCATGTTCGCCGCCGGGTGGTCGATATCCATCTCTTTGAGGATGGTGACGCCGTCGTTCGTGACGACGACGGATCCGCCCGAGTCGACGAGCATCTTGTCCATCCCCTTCGGGCCGAGCGTCGTGCGGACGGACTCCGCGACCGCCTTGCCGGCTGTGATGTTCATGTTCTGGGCGTCTTCTCCAGAGGTGCGCTGTGACTCCTCGGAAAGTACTATCATCGGCTGGTTACCCATCCGCTGTCGCTGGGACATAATCACTCATTGATTGATTGTGATTCTATATAAACCCATCGTTACTGTCGGACAGAATCGCCGCACGAGGGGGCTTCACACGGCATCGTGTGTCGAGGCATCACGCGGCTTTTATACAACAACATAGCCCGTCGTCGACGGCACACCGATGACAAATGTGACCGAGACAGACGCATCGTTCGGTGCCACCGACCGAGGTCAGCGGCCGTCTCTATCCGGCCCAGAAGTTCTCGCGGTGTCGCGTCACTGCGGCGGCTGGAAACTGACGTCGTCGTTCAGTTCGTTCGATTTGCGCTCGAGGTACGAGTACACCGCACCGTGGGGGGCCCCATCGAGGAGCATCCCGACCGCCCGCCGCACGACCTGAAGCTCTTCTGGTCCGCCGACGGCACCGACAGTGCTCCCGTAGATGACGACGTCGGCCCCGGTGAGTTCTTCAAGCAGCTCGCGAGTACGGCCGTTCTCACCGATGATGCGTCCCTTTTTGCGCTGGAGGTCGTTGTCGTTGCGAGTGTGTTCGGTGAGGTCGATGAGCTCCAGGGTCCGGAGGTCGTGATCGAGGATCGAAAGGGCCGTCTCGGGTTTGAATCCACGACCGATCGCCTTGACGACATCCGGTGCGACTAGTGCGGCTACGGGGTCGTCCGTCTCCTCAATTGCGACGCTACCCGACTCCGAGTCGATATCGAGTCGCACGCCCGCCCGGGATTCAATCTCCCGCATCGTCTCGCCACCGGCGCCAATCACCACGCCGATCCGGTCCTGCGGAACCGTCACGTGTTGCATGCTAGTGTGTACCCGGTCGAACTGTTTAAGCGTGTTCCGACGCGTTCTCGCCGTCCGACACGGCGTCATTGTCTGACACGGCTTCACGATTCGAGACAGCATCATCGTCCGGCCCGGTAGGCTCGTCAGTGTCCGCTGACGCCGGTGCTGTCACGTACGCCTGGAGGGCCTCGGCATCGACCGTGAGCCCCTGCCGAGTAAAGAAGGTCGCCACGTTCACGCAGTCGCGTTTGAGGAACTCACCGGCATTCGGGTGGTGGACTGTGACGGCTTGGCCAAGGTCGATAACGACGAGTTCGCCGTCGTGGATGATCATGTTGTACTCTGAGAGGTCACCGTGGATCAGTCCGGCGCGGTAGAGCCGGCGCATATACTCGCGGACGACCGTGTACGCGGTCTCAGGGTTCTCGACGTCGACCTCGTTCAGCCGGCGCGCCCGGTCATCGGCATGCCCGACGAGTTCCATGACGAGGACGTTCCGCTGGACCGCGATCGGCTCGGGGACGCGGACGCCGGCAGCCCGGGCGCGCAGGAGGTTCGCAAACTCCTTTTTCGTCCACGCTAGTACGACCGCTTTCTTGTCGTTCGCGATGCCCTCGAACCGCGGGTCCCCCTCGAGATAGTCGCGCATCTGCCTGAAGTTCGAGGAGTTGATCCGGTACACTTTCACCGCCACCTCACGGGCATATTCGTCAGCAGCCGCTTTTGACCCCGGTGCCGGTCGCTCACCCGCCTCGCCGCCGAGCGCCTCGAAAACACTCGCTTCTTTCCCAGTCGACACGGGCCCGCCAAAGGCATCGACATAGCCGTCTTGTACCAGCTTGTACACCGCTGCGAGAGTCGCGTCGTCGAACACCGACGCCTGGAGTTTGAACTGCTCTGTGTCTTTCACCCGGGTTCGGAATTCGCTGAACTCGCGGTCCTGCCGCCTAGCGATACGGTCGGCCTCGGTGTCAGAGACATCGAGAGACTCCCACTCATCACCGGGCTGATCGTCGGGCTCGAGCAGTACGAACTCCTCACTCATTCGGCTGATCGTATGCCGCCACGAGGCATAAGCGGGCGGGTCGGTACCGCCATCTGGACGGGTGACAGACCCCGTCTCGGCGTGGAGTATATACGGCCGACCGACCTATCAAGTGCTGTGACATCCCGAACCATCCGCGCCCGCGACCGGCCGGTGTTCGGCGTCGACGTGCAAAGCGGCGACGTTCGCGGTGACGCTCCCTCCTACGCGCTCGTGGTGCTCGACCCGGTCGACGACGACGACCCCGATGCGCCGGACGTCGACGGCCCACTCGCGCGGGTCACCCGTGACGTCGTCTCGCTCCGGAAGCTCCGCCGGCTGATCGACGACCGTGAGCCGTTGTACGTCGCGACCGACAACGCCTACGAGCTGGCACCCGACAAGAACGCGCTCGTAGGGTTGTTGCGGTCATTGCCGGACGGGACACGACTGGTGCAGGTGACGGGAGCCGAGCGGCCGGAGCCGCTCTCGCGGGTGGCATCTCGACACGGAATACCATACGGCAAACAGCCGATGAAGGAGGCGGAGGCGGCCGCACGGCTCGCCGCCGCGAACGTCGGTCACGCGGTGACGGCATTCACAGACGAGACGCGGGTGAAGGTCGCACGCGGGCGGTCGACTGGAAAGGGCGGGTGGAGTCAGGACCGCTACACCCGGCGGATCCACGGCAACGTCCGAAAGCGGACGCGACAGGTACAGTCGAAGCTGGACGAGACGGACCTCACCTACGATCGCGAGGTGACAGAGAAGTACGGCGGCTTCGCGAACGCGGTCTTCACCGTGCAAGCTCGTCCCGAAGACATCCCGGTCTCCACCTCCCGGGCCGGCGACGTGCGCGTCGAGATCGAACGAGAGCGTCGAGACGGCATCGAGTACGAGCCACTCGTCAAGCGGCGTGACCGCGTCATCGTCGGGATCGACCCGGGAACGACCACGGCTGCTGCTGTCGTCGGGCTCGACGGCACGGTCCACGCACGTCTCTCCTCGCGGACCGCCGACACCGCGGCGGTGACCGAGTGGATCATCGAACAAGGGCGCCCGATCATCGTCGCGGCCGACGTCGAGCCGATGCCGGAGACCGTCGAGAAGTTTCGCCGGTCCTTCGACGCCACCGGCTGGCACCCGACGACGGACCTTCCGGTCGACGAGAAGCTCCATCGAACCCGCGAGGTGGGCTACGAGAACGACCACGAACGGGACGCGCTGGCGGCCGCCCTCTACGCGTACGATGCCCACGTCGACCAGTTCGAACGGATCTCAGAGAAGACCCCACCGCGAATCGATAGAGAGGCCGTGATAGCCGGCGTCGTTGCCGGTGAGAAGTCGGTGGAGACGGTCGTCGAAGAGCTTCGCGACGACGGGGACGCTGAAGACGAGGACGGAAACGACGATGGGGGCGACCCGACCGCACCGGAGCGGAGCCCCGAAGAAGAGACAATTCGTCGACTCCGCAACCGCGTCGACCGGTTAGAGTCGTACACCGATCGGCTCGAGTCGGATCTCGAAGCGCGTGACGAGCGGATCGACGAACTCGAAAGCGAGCTTGAGACGGCCAAACGCGAGGAGCGGATCGAAGCCCGCACGCGGCGCATCGTCTCCCGAGTCGAACGAGAATCCGACCGGGTCAAGCGCGAGCGCGATGAGGCGCGTGAAGAGGTGACACAACTCGAGCGGAAACTCGAGACGCTCAAAGAGCTGTGGAAACTCGACCACTCGAACTTCACCGACGTGGCCGACGACGAGGGGCTCGTCAGTGTGAAGGTAGTTGAGCAGTTCACCCTCGACGCCATCGACGCCGCCGACGACGCCTACGGACTCGTCGCCGGCGACGTCGTCTACCTGCGAGACGCCTCTGGGGCGGGCCGGCGGACCGCAGAGCGGCTGGCGAGCACCAAGCCGCGGGCGGTTATCCGCGATGGGAACCTCTCAGAGGTCGCAGACCAGGTGCTCTTCGACCACGACGTGCCGGTCGTCCCCGCCGATGCGGTATCGGTCCGTGAGGTGGACGAGTTGGCGGTCGCCGCCGAGGCCGACGTCGAGACGGCCGTCACCGAGTGGGAGTCGCGTGCCGAACAACGTCGCCGCGAAGCGAAGGCGGCCCGGCTCGACCGCATCATCTCCGAACACCGTGCGGGAACGACGCTCCCCGAAAGCGAGGAGTGAGGCGCTCGGTCGGCCGACTTCCAGAAGTCATATGCCGAACGGACGTGCTACCGTACGCATGGACGCCTACGAGCGGATCACCCGGAACACGGCCGAGGTGGTCACGGACGCGGAGATCGAGACGCTGGCTGCCGACCCAGACGGCAAGCGGGCGTACGTCGGATACGAGCCATCGGGCGTCCTCCACATCGGGCACATGCTCACCGCAAACAAGCTGATCGACCTCCAAGAGGCCGGCTTTGAGGTCACCGTACTCTTAGCGGACGTCCACGCGTACCTGAACGACAAGGGGTCGTTCGCGTCCATCCGGAGCACCGCAGAGCGGATGCGCGATCAGTTCATCGCGTACGGGCTCGATGAATCGAACACCCAATTCGTGCTCGGATCCGACTTTCAGCTCGACGAGGACTACACGCTCGACCTCCACGCGCTCGAGCTCGAGACGACGCTCGCCCGCGCCGAACGCGCCATGTCGGAGATCAAATCGGGTGACTCCGTCCACGTCTCACAGGCGGTGTACCCGCTCATGCAGGCGCTCGACATCCCGTACCTCGGCGTCGACCTCGCGGTCGGTGGGTTAGAACAACGAAAGGTGCACATGCTCGCCCGCGACGTGCTCCCCAGCATCGATCGTGAGCCGCCGACGAGCCTCCACACCCCGCTCATCGCCGATCTCGCGACAGGCGAGGGGAAGATGTCCTCGAGTGCCGGCGTCACCATCTCGATGGAGGACGACCGCGAGGCAATCACCGAGAAGGTGAACAGCGCGTACTGTCCGCCCACCGCGGACCCCGAGCCGACCGACGACGGCACCGAACGGGAGAACCCAGTCCTCCAGGTGTTCGAGTACCACGTGTTCCCGCGGTTCGAGACCGTCGTCGTCAAACGGCCCGAAGAGTACGGCGGCGATCTCGAGTACGAGGCGTACGAGAGCCTCGAGACGGATCTTGAATCTGGCGAGCTCCACCCAGCCGACGCAAAAGGCGCGCTCGCCGAGTACCTCGATCGGCTCGTCGCTCCCGGGCGTGAGCAGCTCGTCGAGTGACGCTCGGTCTCAATCGGGTGTCGAGTCCCCTGTGGCAGCCGAACCACCGTTGAGAGAACACGTCGGGTCGAGACACCGCCGGCCGGTGGCCGTCTCGAAGATGGGAAGCCCGCAGGCGCACTCGTCGACGGCGACACCGGCGGGAATCGAGAGCGTCGTCTCACACGCTGGGTACCGCTCGCAGCCGAAAAACACCCGTCCAGGTGCTGACTGAACGGTCAGCCGTCCTTCGCAGTCTGGACACCCCCACACCCGATCGAATCGGTCCCGAACTGCATCCTCGAGCGGGTCACACCCTGGATCGAGACAGAGATGGAAGGGTTCGCCTCGCTCGACGCGGATCTTCGGGAGGCCACAGTCGTCACACGTCGCGTCGGTGACGCTCGCACCGGCCGGAAGTCCCCACCGGCGTTCACAGTCGAGACACACCACGTCGCCACGCGAGCGGATGAGCGGGCCGCCGTCTGCTGGGCAGGTGCCGACGGGGATCCCGGCTTCGGTGACCGGCAGGTCACGGGTGGCCGTCGCGGTCTCGGCGACGACGCGGAGCCGACGGGAGCCGTCTCGAGCGGTGACGGTGAAGCCGTCGTCGTCCGATTCGACGACGACCGTATCCGGGCGGGTGAGCCACGCGACGGGCTGGTAGCCGTCTGCATCGTGGACTAAGGTGGTGTTGTCGGGTTTGACGATGACGACGACGTGACCGCGATGAGTGTGCGTCCGATCACCGCGTTCGGTCACCTGACAGTCGCCGGCGAGGACACGGAGGCGTGCTGGCATGGGCCTCCTGGCCGCGGCATCCGCTATAACGAGTCGGGTGGACTAGACTGATGGTGGGATCGGGTTTCGTAGGTGGTGGTACTCCCGATACCACGACTGACAGGCGAGAACGGGTGTAGACGCCGGAACGTCTCGGTACGCAGAATGCAACCCGAAACCTCACTCCTCAGCGCAGAGAAACCGGTGAAACACGGCCAGTGCCTGCTCTCAGCCCGGCGCGACGGCCGAGACGGCCGAGACGGCCCGCAACGGTACACCACCTCCTCGCGACCGCTCACATCGACTCGGGTGCCTCGATACCCAGCGCGTCGAGCGCGTTCGCCATCGTGTGTTTGGCGGCCGCGACGACCACCAGCCGCGCGTCACGGAGCGCGTCGGTCTCGGCGGTGACGACCGGACACTCTCGGTAGAACGCGTTGTACGCGTCCGCGAACTCGCGGGTGAACGTCGCGACGGTGTGGGGTGCAAGGTCGTCGGCCGCGGCCTCGATCACCGCGGGGAACCGAGCGATAGCCCGGAGGAGGTCGCGCGCTGCCGCCGTCTCGAGGACGCCTGCATCGACGTCGACCGACGCCTCGGACTCGGGGACGGCGACACCGGCCGCGGCGGCCTCCTCGAGAATGCCACAACACCGAGCGTGGACGTACTGGACGAACGGCGCCGACTGCGCCTCGAAGTCGAGCGCCTCCTCCCACTCGAAGGTGATCGCCTTCGCGGGCTGTTTCGAGACGATGTCGTACCGCACCGCCCCGATCCCCACCTGGTGGGCGATGCGTTCGACGTCCGCGTCGGTGAGGTCGTCGTCGCGTATCCGGTCGTCGAGCCGCGATTCGACGGCCTCGCGGGCCCGGTCGATCGCCTCGTCGAGCAGGTCGTCGAGCATGACGCCGGTGCCGCGCCGGGTCGACATCTTCCCCTCGGGGAGGTTCACGTACGAGTAGATGACGTGACCGAGCTGGTCGGTGTCGTTGCCGAGCAGCTCGAGGGCCGCCTCAAGCTGGTCTGCTTGGAGCTTGTGGTCTTCGCCGAGTACCGTGACGGCGCGGTCGTAGTTCGCGAACTTCCACTCGTGGTGTGCCAAATCGCGGGTGGTGTACAGGCTCGTGTCGTCGGCGCGGAGAAAGACCAGGTTCTTCTCGATGTCGAACGCGTCGAGCTCAAGCTGCCAGGCGTCCTCCTCGTACACCGCGTGGTCCGTTGCTTTGAGCCGGTCCGCGACCTTGTCGGTCGAGCCGTCGCGCATGAACTGCGTCTCCTTGACGAACGCGTCGAACTCGGCCGGGAGGCGCGCGAGGCAGTCTTTCATCCCGCCGAGAACGGCATCGACGACCGTGCCGACCCGCTCGTAGGTCGCCTCGTCGCCCGCTTCGAGCCCCTGGAGGATGGCTGCGATCTCGGCTTCGGCCTCCTCGACGGCCGCCGCGTCGGCGTCTTCGAGGTACGCGTTTCCCCGTCGGTAGTACCGGACGAGGTCGTACTCGATCCGGTCGCGGGCCGGCTCCGCTTCGAGGTCAGCTTCGTCGAAGGTCTCGTACGCCCAGGTGAACACGGCCATCTGTCGACCCGCGTCGTTCACGTAGTAGTGGCGGTCGACGTCGTAGCCGGCGTACGCGAGGACGTTCGCGACCGCGTCGCCGACGATCGGGTTGCGTGCACGGCCGACGTGAACCGGCCCGGTCGGGTTCGCGCTCGTGTGTTCGACGACGACGCTCGTGTCACGGTCCGGCAGCGAGCCGTACGCCGCGTCGCTGGCGGCGTCAGCAAGCGTGTCGGAGAGGTAGCGCTCACCGGCGTGGAAGTTGACGTATGGCCCCGCGGTGTCGACGGCGACGAGGTACGCGTGTGTCTCGACGTCTATCGCGTCCGCCACTCGGTCGGCGACGGCCGGGGGCGCCTCACCGATGGTCCCCGCGAGCCGGAAGGCGACACTCGAGGCGAGCGTCGCGTCCATGTCGTCCGGGGGGCGTTCGATGCCGAGGTCGTCGGTCGGGAGATCGAGCGCCTCGAGCGCTGTCTCGAGCGCCGTGGCGACCTCCGACCGGAACTGTCTGAACATACGGGTGATTCTGCGGGCGGGCTAAAAGGCCCTTCCGAACCGCCGCGTGGTCGTGGGGTGACGGCCGTCGCCGGCCATCTCCATGTGGAACTGAACGTAGCGGCTTCCGCTGTGTGGTCCACAAACATCGTCGCGTAGCCGCACTCACACCGATTTTGCACTGGTGATGGGTGTTCCTCTCCGAGCGACTACATGGCACCGCTTGTTCGCCGCTGCCAAGTCACAGACCAGCGGCGGCAACGGCCGTCCCTACCCGACGATCTCTTCGACCAACTGGCGTGCCGACCGGCGGACGGCCGCGTCGCTCTCGATCGACGGCTCCCAGCCGAGCGCCGCGAGCTTCTCGATCGAGAGGCGCATCTTCGGGACGTCGCCGGTCCAGCCGCGGTCGCCGCCGGTGTACGTGTACGCCGGGTTGACGCCGACCGCCTCGCTCACGATGTCGGCGATGTCGGTGACAGAGGTGGTCGTGCGGGTGCCGAGGTTGTACACGTTGAACGGGTCGGTCGCGTGCTCGACCACGTGACACATCGCGTCGACGCAGTCGGTGACGTGCATGTACGACTTCTCCTGGCGGCCGTCGCCGAGGATCTCGAGTTCGGTCGGGTCAGCGGCGAGCTTCTCGATGAAGTCGGGGATCACGTTCCCGCGCTGGCCCGGCCCGACGATGTTAGCGAAGCGGAACACCCACGACCGGACCCCGTACGAGTGTGCGTACGTCGAGCAGAGCGCCTCGTCGGCGAGCTTCGAGGAGCCGTAGATCGAAATCGGCTCCAGTGGCGCGTGGTCTTCAGGTGTCGGCCGCGGCGCCTCGCCGTACACCGTCGACGAGGAAGTGAACGCGACGCCGTCGACGTCGACCGCGCGGGCCTGCTCGAGAACGGTGTGTGTCATCGCCGTGTTCGCCTCGAACAGCTCACGGTCGTGCTCGTAGTTCGTGTCGGTGTACGCCGCGAGGTGAAACACCACGTCGACCTCCTCGGTGAGGACCTCGGCGGCGGCCGCGGGGTCGCGTACGTCGGCCTTGTAAAGCGTCGCGTCGTCCGGCACGCGGGCGGGGTCGCCCTTCGAGCAGTCGTCTACGACTCGGACGGTCGCGCCGTCGGCGAGCAGGCGAGCGGTTAGGTGGCTCCCGACGAGCCCGGCACCCCCGGTGACGAGCACGTGTGCGTCATTGAGCATACACGTTCCTCGTGGGAGGGCGGTAAGTACGTGTGGAAAGTCGACGACAGGTGGCTCACAGCCCGCCACCCTCGGCGCTCTCGCCGGCGAGGATGATGACCATCGAGAGCCCGGAGATGACGAGCAACAACAGCGTCGGGACGACGGCGTACTGATAGAGTGCAGTTTCTTGGGCGCGCCAGATCTGTGTGACGATCGTCTCGAAGCCAGACGGGCGGAGGACGAGCGTAACCGGGAGCTCTTTCATTGTTGTCAAGAAGACGAGGGCGGCACCGGCGATGATGCCCGATCGAGTGAGCGGGAACGTCACCCGCCGGAACGAGCCGAGTGACGACTCACCGAGCGCGCGACTCGCCTCAACGAGCCGCGGGTCGACCCCGAGAATCGAC
Organism: Halorubrum orientale; assembly: GCF_059623105.1. Taxonomy (NCBI): domain Archaea; kingdom Methanobacteriati; phylum Methanobacteriota; class Halobacteria; order Halobacteriales; family Haloferacaceae; genus Halorubrum; species Halorubrum orientale. Next base: position 246,341 of record NZ_JBSPSR010000004.1, read on the forward strand.
GCCCGCGAGGAGCCGACCGCCTGCGGGAGGAATCGAACGACGTACGCGAACACCAAAAGCGGGAGCGTCTGGTAGATCCAGGGGAGGTACCCGGTACCGAACGAGACGAGTGCGAGCGCCAACACGATACCGGGAACCGCGAACCCAACGTACGTCACGCGCTCGAAGAGCGTCGAGAGCGGGGAGTCGGAGGTCGCAGCGAAGTAAGCGATAGGGATCGCAGCGAGCGCGGCGACGACGGCGGCCGCAGCCGCGACGGACACCGAGTTGAGCACTTGGACCCACTCGAACGCCATCGAGGGGCGACGGCCGGCCTCCGCGCGAACGAGCCATAATGAGAGGATCCATAGCGGGACCGCGAGCGCGAATCCGACGACGGTCGCCGGCACGAGCGTCGCCACCCAGCGCCAGCGACCGAGTCGAATTCGCTCGTCGGTCTGGCCGGCGTCGTCACCAGCAGTTGTCCGGTCGGTGCGGACGAGCCACTCCAACGCGAGCACGAGCAACACCACCGCGAGCAACTGTAACGAGAGTAGCGCGGCGTAATCGCGGCCGAACGCGTTGTACTCAACGTAGATCTGTCGGGTAAAGACGGGCAGCCGCATGATCGCCGGGGTGCCAAAATCTGAGACCGCATACAGCGCGGTGAGGAGGGCACCGGCGGCAACAGCCGGACGGATCACCGGAAGCGTCACCCGGCGGAAGGCGGCGATCCGACCGTGGTTGAGCGTGCGAGCCGCCTCGATGAGCGTCGTGTCGAACGACCGCAACGCTGCCCGGGTAGTCAAAAAGACGTACGGGTAGGTGTACAACGTGATCACGAACACCGCCCCGGGAAGCCCGTACACGTCTGGGAGCCGCTCGATGCCGAGCGGGGCGAGGACGTCGTGGAACTCGCCGCGGGGTCCGAACGCAGAGACGAACGCGAACGCTCCGACGTAGCTGGGGATGACGAGCGGGAGCGAGACCGCGATCGCCCAGAATCGTCGGAAGGGAAGGTCGGTGCGGACGGTGAGATACGCCAGCGGGACGCCGAGCAGGATCGACCCCCCGGTGACGCCGGCCATCAACAGCAGGCTGTTGATCACGACCTCGACGGTTCCTCGGCTGAAAAGCAGCTCCTGGGCCCGAGACGGCTCAACGGTAATGGCCTCGAACACGAGCCAGACGACCGGGATGGCGAGCGTCGCCGCGATCGCCGCAGAGAGCAGCGTCAGTCCCGGCGGCGGCCGTTCATCACCAAAGAGGCGCGCGGTGATCTGATCTCTCGTTCCCATGATCGATGACAGGTCTACCGAGAGGTGAGGGCGGGTCGGGGATTAGGCGTTCCGATCCACACCCCGCCGACTCCGATGGGTACAAGTATTTAGGTGAGCCTAAACTAGATCATGGAGCTGACGAGACGCGACGCCATGGCCGCGCTGGCGGCCGTCGGGGCGACCGGCGCCGCGGTCCTCGCCGGAGAGCGGGCGATCGACCACGCCGCGGGGAACGCCGACAACGGGGGACGCGGCGAGGGTGCGGCCGGGCCGACGGCAGACAGCGAGGACCACGCCGACACCGAGACGGTTCGGACCACGATGCGGGCAGTTGCGGCGGTCGTGTACCCCGACGAGCTCACCGGGGTCGACACATTCCTCCAGCGCTATCTCGACGGTCGACTCGATGGCGGCGACCACGCTCTCGCGCTACGGCAGACGGTCGCCGAGCTCGAGGAGCTGGCCGAGGCGTGGTACGGGGACTCGGTCGCGGCGCTTCCGGCCGCGGACCGCGATTCGCTCCTGCGTGAAGTCGGCGCCGACACCGCCGAGGAGGACCCCGACGGCACGACCGCAGAGCGCGTGCGGTACTACGTGGTGAACGACCTCCTGCTCGCGCTGTACGCCTCACCAACCGGGGGCGAACTGGTCGGTCTCGAAAATCCCCGTGGGCACCCGGGCGGGATCACGAGCTACGCGCGAGGACCGCAGTGAGCCACGAGCGGACGGCTCGGACGACGCAGGCGGACGCGGCCGGCGACACCAACCGCGACCGCACACCCATCTCTGGGGCCGACGTCTGTGTGGTGGGAGCGGGGCCGGCTGGCGCACTCGTCGCCGATCGGCTCGCCGACGACCACGAGGTGGTGGTATTGGAGGCGGGTCCTCGATTCGACCCATCGAGCCGGATCGACCGCCAAGAGCGCGCACTCCGCCCGGCGTTCGACCGACCGGACGTGTGGGACGTCGGTGGCGACCGAGACGCTCACACGAACTCCGGCGAGCGCTTTTATCCGCTGAACCACGCGCGAGTGAAAGGGGTCGGCGGCTCCACGCTCCACTGGCAGGGGATGGTGATGCGGCTACACGAAGACGACTTCGCCTCGGGGACGACCCGCGGTGTCGGCCCGGATTGGCCGATCACGTACACCGACCTCCAGCCGTACTACCGGGAAGCAGAGCGAGAACTCGGCGTCGCCGGCGCGTCGGACAACCCGTACGCGCCTCCGCGAGAGGCGCCGCACCCGATGCCGGCGTTTGAACCCTCCTACAGTGATTCGCTGTTCGCGGAGGCGTGTGCGTCCCTCGGGCTCGACATGCACTCGGTCCCAAACGCGCGCAACTCCGAGCCGTACGGGGATCGCTCGCCGTGCGTCGGCTACGGGACGTGTCAGCCGGTGTGTCCGAGCGGGGCGAAGTACGACGCGACCGTCCACGTTGAGCGGGCCGAAGCGGCAGGGGCGACGGTGATCGACCAAGCGCCGGTCGAGCGACTCGACCACGAGGCCGACCGCGTCACCGCCGCAGTGTACACGACGCCGGACGGCGAGACCCACCGGCAGGCGGCCGACGCCTTCGTCCTCGCCGGCGGTGGGGTCGAGACGCCGAGGCTGTTGTTGTTGTCTGAGTCTGCGGCGTACCCGGACGGCCTCGCGAACAGCAGTGGGCACGTGGGCGCGTTCTTCACTGACCACCTTTTCGCGGGCGTAGGCGGGGTGATTGAGGAACCGACGAGACAACACCACGTCGGCTTCTACACGAGCGGGTGTGACCAGTTCTACGACGAGGCCGACGAGCGGTTTGCCCCGTTCAAACTGGAGTTCTTCAACTACGCCGGCCCCACGCCGGTCGGCATGGCGCTGACGGGCGACAACTGGGGTGACGCCTTACTCGAGCGACTCCGAACGGAATACGGCGGCCACGTCGCCGTCGGCGGGCTCGTCGAACAGCTCCCACAGGCAGACAGCCGGATTCGACTCCATCCGGATCGGACCGACGACCGCGGCAACCCGGTCCCGGACGTTCACTGGCGGGTCGGCGACCGGGCGCTGCGGACGGTAGCGCGGGCAAACGAGATACAACGCGCGATCCTCGAGGAGCTCGGTGCGGAGATTGAGTGGGTCGCCGGCCCCGACGCGACCGGCCCCGCGTACCACCACATGGGAACGACACGGATGAGCACGGATCCCGCAGCGGGCGTCGTCGACGCCGACTGTCGCACCCACGACCTCGACAACTGCTGGATTGCCTCGAGTAGCGTCTTCCCGACCGGCGGCGCGATGAATCCCACGCTGACGATCGCCGCGCTCGCCCTCCGCGTTGCCGACCACGTCAAGTCGACGCACTGACACTGTTTTAGGTCGACCTAAAAGCTCAAGTGGGTGCGGCGCAACTCCCGCGATATGAGTGATGCACCCGCCACGGACGGCACGACGGACGACGAGACGCCGACGACAGACTCGTCGATCACGGACACGGCGACCACGGACTCGTCGATCACGGACACGACGACCAGAGACGCGACAGGCGACATAACGACTGCGGACACAACTGGCGTAAACACGGCACCCGAGACGACCCCGACCGATGACGGCGACTACACCTTCGACGACGTGAGCGTCGTGATGGGCACGTACAACGAGGAGGCGGCGATAGCGACCGTCCTCGCGGACATCAACGCGGTCACCGACGGGCGCGCCGAGGTCGTCTGTGTCGACGGCTCGTCGGACCGAACCCCCGAGATAGCCCGCGAGCACGGCGCACGCGTGGTTGAGCAGGAGCCACAGGGATACGGCGTCGCCGTCCGCGAGGCGATCCTCACGCCCGACCGACCGGTGGTCGTCACCACCGACTGCGACGACACCTACCCGATGGAGGCGCTCCCCGCGTTCCTCAAGGCGATCAACGCGGGCGCCGACGTCGTCAGCGGTGACCGGCTCTACCACGGCGCGGAGACGATGCCGGCGTTCAACCGCCTCGGTAACCACGCGTTCGCCGCGGTCGCGTCGCTACTGATGGGCGAGCGCGTCCACGACACCACCACCGGAATGCGCGCGTACCGCCGCGAGGTGGTCGAGTCGATCGGGTGGACGGAGAACACCGGCCTCTCCGCAGAGCTGCTCATCCGGCCGCTGATGCGCGGCTACGACGTCCACGAGCGGCCGATCGCGTACGCAGAGCGGCTCGGTGAGACAAAACTCGACCCGATCGAAGGCGGCGCCGCGATCGCGACGTCGATCCTGACGGTCTGTCTCGAAGAGCGGCTCCGGTGATCAGCCGGGCGATTCGCGCGAGACCCCGGTTCAGGTGTCTTCGGCGGTGACCTGCGTCTCGAAGACGACCCACGAGGGGTGGGAATCGGGGTCGTCCGGCAGATACGTGCCGTCGGTCCCGCAGTCGGTGACCAGCCGACACACCGACCGTTCCGGCGGCCAGACGACCGAGATGCGATCGCCATCGGCCCGAACCGTCGCTTCCTGTCTGTACGTCAGCGTGGAGCCGTCCGGCTGGACGAGCGTCACGGTCACCACGACTCGGTCCGTGTCGTCGAGGAGAACGGCCCCGGATCGGGGAGCGCTCGTCCCGTGCTCGCTCGGCTCATCGAGTAGCCGGGCTGCGTCCCCAGAGAGCGCCCAGTCGACCGTGACGGTCTCGCCCGGCGACGAGACTGTGTAACTCGTCGCGTCGTTACCGGGAGTTTCGAGCCGAACGCGGGCGCGGTCGACGCGGTCGGGCACCCCGACGGTGGTGGTCGCGTCGAGCCGATCACCCGTGGGGACCGTGATCGGTTCGAGTGTCGGCTCGACGTGGCGGGTCGGGTCGGGGACCCACTCCCCACGGTAGGTGTACCGGTACGCGGTCCGGTTCGGGTACGCCTCGAGCACGGCGAAGTCGCCCGTCGGACCCCGGTCGAGCGCATACACCACCTCGCCCGCGAGGTCGGGCTCGTTTCGCAGCGACTGGAACGGGTGGTGCTGCCAGGAGCCGTACGGGGTCGGCAAGAACACGAGCGCGTCCGAGAGGTCGGTCGACGCGAACGGCTCGTAGGCCGCCTCGTACTTCGCCGTCTGAGCCGCGTTCCGCTCAAGAGGGGTCGAGACGACCGCGGCCCCGGCGACGACCCCGACGAGCACCGCGACCGCGAGTCCTAGCGAGACGACGGCGCGAGCACGCCGCGGCGAGACCACCGCGCTGAGTCGCCGCCGAGCCACGTCGCGTGTCTCCCAGCCGGCGACGACGGCGGCCCCGCCGAAGACGGCGAACGGAACGAGCAGGTCAAAGTGATAGAACGGCCCGAGCGAGGCGACGAGGCCGTCAGTCGGGTCCGAAAGCGTCGCAAGGAGGTTGTGGGTACCCCAGAAGAACCCGTTACCGACGACGACCGAGCCGGCAACGCCCCCAAGTAGGAGACCGCCGATCCGTTCTGTGTCGCCGGCCGGCAATCCATAATCGACCCACCGACGGACCGCCAGCCCGCCACCGACGACCGCGAGGAAGGTCCCGAGCGGCCCGGCGGCGACCCAGCGGGTGAAAAGAAACCACACGCCGTAGGCATTCGAGCGAAGCGCAAGTGCCGGCGTGTACGTCTCGCGGTGACCGAGGATCCGTCGCTCGCCGAACCCCGGGCCGTCCATCGGCGCAAACACCTGGTAGGGAAACGTCAGCGGGGAGCCGGTCAGCCGGAGGTTGTACGCGAGCGTCACGCCAACAAAAAGCATGCCGAAGAGCGCTGTGAGACCGTGCCGCTGGATGGGACCCGGAAGGGGACGGATCCCGCGTTCGCGAAGCACCGAGCCGACTCGAACGAGTGCGTGGAGGATGAACGGGGTCGCAAACAACACCGCGGTGTACGGGCGCGCAAAGAAGGCGAGTCCGATCGCGACGCCAGCGACCCCAGCCATGCTGTGTGACCCATCGCGGACGCCGCGGAGGTACGCGACCGCGAAGGTGAGGTTCAGGGCCGTCGTCGGCGCGTATGGGAGAAACGTCGCGCCCGTCACGAGCGCGAGCGGCGAGGCCGCAAACAGGATCGCGGCCACCAGTCCGACGCGCCGGTCGAATACAAGCCCGCCGAGCACGTAGACGAGCGCCGTGTTGGCGCCCGCGACGACAGCGAGGGTGACGCGTGGTTCCCCAAAGAGCGCCATCGAGACCGTGTACATCGCCGCCGGCACCGGGGTGTACTTCGGGTAGAGCCGGCCACCGTCCTGCACGAAGAACCACGGGCGGAACGCCTCGGCGAGCCCGCCGGCAACGAGCTCTAGGCGTCCCGAAAGCAGCATCGCGGCCTGTGTGAGGTACACTGCCTCGTCGTGGTTGACGGAGTGGTGTGTAAAGACCGTAGACGCGACGACGAAGGTGGTCGTCGCGGTGAGCAGTGAGACGGCCGCGGCCGCAAGCGTGACCCGATCGGTCGCAGCGAGTCGCGTACGGCCACGGCTCACGACCCGGCTGATCCGACGACGGTCGAGCGGGGGTGACACGGCGGGGCGTAGTGGCCGCAGCTACACCTCGGCGCCGGCGTCACGCATGAGGTCGATCGTGGGTTCGAGGTCCGAGAGCGCGGCGAGGTCGACGTCGGGGACGTCGAGTTCGTCGATAGTGGGGAGGTCGCCGATCGGCTCAACGTCCGGGATGAGCGGGTACTCGAAGGTGGTCCGCGCGAAGTAGTCCTGGGCCTCGGCCGAGAGCAGGTGGCGCACGAAGTTCTCCGCGAGCGTCGCGTCGGTCGCGGTGTCGACGACAGCTGCGCCAGCGACGTTGAACATCGTGCCGGCGTCACCGCGGGTGAACGCGGCCGCAAGCGAGGCGTCGGGCGAACCGTCGAGGACGCGCTGGATGTAATAGTGGTTCGCAAACGCCGCGTCTATCTCGCCGTCGGCGACCGCCTGACACGCCGCGAACTCGTCTGCATACGCGGTGATCCCGCCGTCGACAACCGACCCGACCCACTCGCGGGTGGCGTCTTCGCCCTCGATGAGCCGCATGGCGGTGACGAACGCCTGACAGGAGCCGTACGACGGCGCCCAGCCGAGGTCGCCGTCGAACTCGGTCGGGAACGCCATCACGTCTGTTGGGATGTCGCTTTCGTCGAGGGCTTCGGTGTTGTATGGAACCGTCCGGGCGCGACCGGAGGTACCGATCCACTGGTCGGTGTGGAACTCGCCGCGAACCAGGTCGGTGAGCGACGATGGGAGCGAGCGCGCGCGCCCGGCGTCGGCGAGCGCGCCGAGCGCTCCGGCGTTGACCGAGTAGAATACGTCCGCGGGCGATCCGTCGCCTTCGTTGACTATCTGATTAACCAGGTCGGTCGAGCCGGCATACCGAACCGTCAACGAGAAGTCGTCGTACTGGTCGTCGATATACTCGACGAGTTCGCCGACGAGGAACTCCCCGCGACCGGAGTACACCGTGAGCTCTCCGGAGAGATCGGGCATCTCCGCGATCGACGTGCCGCCGGGGGCGTCGCGGCCGGCCCGACCCGAGCCGATCTGGCCGATCGACGACGTCGTCGCCTCGTCGGTGTCTTCGCTCTCGTCGGCACACCCGGCGAGTCCGGCGACGCCGAGCGCCCCCGTGGCCGCGAGGAACCGTCGTCGAGCAGCGTCGTGTCCGTCTGTATCGTGATGACTCATATTTTTAGGGTGGCCTAAAATAACTTAGTCGTGTCGGTTCAGTCGTCCGCGGCCGCTGGCGTCCGGCGAATCGTGTCGAGACAGTCGAGCCACTCGCGCATGTGTTCACCGATGTACCGCAAGAACGCGCCGTTTCGGTACGACTCGAACGTGCCGTCGGCGAGCCGGTCGGCCATCGACGCGTAGACCGCAGCGTAGTCGGTGGCGTCTGGGTGACCGCCCGTCTCGGCGCGGCCCGCGATGTCGCTGTCGATGTCTGCAGGCTCCACGTCGTCAACGAGCTCCCAGAGGTGTTCGTTCAACTCGAGGCCGGCGACCTCGTTGTGGAGGTCGTCGAACGTTGACCGCGGGGCCTTGTTGTGTTCACAAAGCGGGCCTCCGGAGTAGATCTGGGTGCCGAGTAGGTCACAGGCGCGTTTCAAGAACACTCCACTCCAGATGTCGTCGAACCGGCCCACCTCCCACTCGTTGTCGTCCATCGGCAGCTGGTAGAACGCGGGTACGGCCTCGCGGCGGAACGCGAGGTTCATCGAACACACCGTGAGGTAGTGCCCGCGGGCGGCGACAAAGTCACGCTCGAAGTCGGCCGCCGTCGTCCGAGTTTGCGCCTGTCCCTCGAGGTCGCCGTCCATCAGGATCCGGACAGCATCGAGGTCGGGGACGTTCGTCCACAACCCCTGTGAGGCGACGACGCTCCCGCGCTTGAGTGCGACGGTGTCGGTCTCGACCGTCTCGTCCATCGCCGCATAGGGGTATCCGCGCGGGTAGAGGCCGTGTTCGTCGGCGCGCTGGTAGAGTACGTTCACCCACTGGGTATCAGATCGAACGCGCTCGACGTCGCCAGCGAACGCGAGGTTTTGTAGGTGTCGACCGAAGTAGTCAGCGTCCTCGTGTGGCAGCGTGTCGTCGTCGATGAACACGCCGTACTCGAACGTCGGGTCCGCCCACATGTACAACAGCCCGAAGCTGGTTTCAGCGTGGCTAGCGGCCGGGATCAACTCGCTGTACTCCGCGACGTCGTGACGGTCGTACCACGCCTCACGGCGGGTCCCATCGAACACCTCGCCGGCGACGTCGAGGTCCACCAGCATGTCGGTCATCGCCTCGGTCTCACAGAAGTCCTCGGTCACGAGCACAAAGTGGAGCCGAGAGACGTCGAAGTCGTGAGCGTGGGCGTTCTCGACGTACGCGCGAACGCAGTCGTACTCGCGGATCGTCGGCACGATCACGCAGATGTCTCGGTCGGTCGGGTCGGCGAGTTGGGTGACCATTGTCACACTATTTTTTAGGTCAGCCTAAAACTTTGACGATCGGTCGACCGGTTCCTCACGCGGTGATGAGAGCGAGATGTTAAGCCCCATCGCAGCAACCCCGCCACCGACGAGGGTGACGGCGTTTTTCAGCGCGTGGTCGACGATCGCAGCAGCGACCGCTACCGCGAGCGGAATAGGCGTCACAGCCGCGATGATCCCCGCGAATACCGCCTCGTAGAGTCCGACACCGCCCTGTGAGAGCGGGAAGACTTTCGCAAGGTTGCCGGCGCTAACCGCGAGCGTGCCGGCTGCAGCAAGCAGCACCGGCGTGAGGCCACTGCCGGTCACCCCGACGAGTGCGGCGAGCACGGCCACCGCGGTCGCAACATCGAGTGCCCAGATCGTGAGACTCGAGCCGCCGACGGCCACGACCCGGCGCGGACGCGACACGACGTCACGAACTCCCTCCCCGAACCGAAGCGCACCCGTAACGATCCGTGAGATACCGGTGGTCGACGAGAGGCCCACTCGAGTTACCCACGCACGAATTGCGGGCGCGTACCGACGGTCCGCCTGGGCGAGCACCACCGTTACCCCTGCTAACAGTACGGCCCCGACACCGAGTCCACCCGCAACCACGAGCGTGCTGTGGGCGCCGACCACCAGAGATGATCGGCCGCCAGCGACGAGCACCGCGAAACCGATGCCGCCGAGTACCCCGAGCGCGAGCAGGTCGAAGACCCGCTCTACGGCCAGCGCCGCGCCGCCGGTTGCGTATCTGACCGCGCGGTGGCGCTTAAGCAGGTACGCGCGGAGACCGTCCCCGGCCCGAGCGGGCACCACGAGGTTCGCGGTCTGGCTCACGAAGACGAGTGCGGTGAGGTACCTTAGGCCGTGTCGCTCACCCATCGCGGCGAGCACGTCACCGAACCGACGGCCGCGAAGCGGCCACGACGCCGCGTAGAGGCAGACCGCGAGCGCGAGCAGCCACCGATCTGCGCGGAGGACCGCGTCGACCGCACGCCCGACATCGAGTGTTCGGGCTGCGACGGCGCCTCCACCGACGAGGAGCACGAGTGTCCCCGCGACGGCGAGCCGACCGTCCGTGGCCGACGCCCGGACTCTCGTCCAGCTGCTCATCGCCGGCGCCTCCCGGTCTCGGTTGCCGCCCCGTGGCTCATTCGTTAGTTTAGGCCAGCCTAAATAATATAAGCGTGGCGGTCGCGACCGGCCCACCGATCCGGAGGGCACACCGTCTCACATAGATGCAAGGAGGAAGCCCACGACTTCAGTCGTGGGTCGATGACGCGGTGCTGCTAAGTGGAGGAGTTACGTCTGTGCAGTCATGCGTGCCACACTCGAGACGCTCGGGCTCGCCTGTCTGGTCGGGCTCGCACAGACGGCAGCTGGCGTCGTCGGTCTCGGCCGCCTCTTCGCGCTGTCGGCGCCGTTCGACGTCGCCCCGTGGACGCTCGTGACGAGCGTGTACGCGCACGCCTCCGTCGGTCACCTGCTCGCAAACGCTCTCGCGCTCGGACTCGTTGGTCCACTGGTTGAGCGACGGACGACCCGCCTACGATTCCACGCGTTTGTCGTCGCGAGCGGCGGGCTCGCCGGTGTTGGACAGGTGGTCGTGAGTGGCGTGATCGGCCCTGGAGCGGCGGTGCTCGGACTGAGTGGCGCGGTGTTTGCACTCGGCGGCTACGCCCTGACCGGTAACAAGGTCGCCGACACGGCTGTGGGCCGGCTCTCACCGCGGACGCAGTTGGGACTCTTCATCGGTGTCGCAGTGCTCGGAGCGCTCCTCACGGCAGCGCCCGGCGTGGCGCTCGTCGCACACGCGACGGGTGCATTGTGTGGGCTGCTCGCAGGGCGAGCGCGGGTGCTCGACGTACGGTGACGGACGAAAACGAGAGCGTGGCGCGAATGCGCCTCAGCGCTTAGTCTTCGAGAACGATCTCGATGCTGACGTCGTTCGGCACCTGGACGCGCATGAGCTGTCGGAGCGCGCGCTCGTCCGCATCGATGTCGATCAGCCGCTTGTGAACGCGCATTTCCCAGTGCTCCCACGTCGCCGTCCCCTCACCGTCCGGAGACTTACGCGATGGGATCTCGAGCGTCTTCGTCGGCAGCGGGATCGGACCCGCCAGCGCGACGCCGGTCGAGTCAGCGATCTCGCGGACGTCGTCGCAGATGTCGTCGAGGTCCTCGGGGCTGGTACCGGCGAGGCGGACGCGTGCCTGCTGCATCGATTATCGCTCGTCGACGGAGAGCACTTTCCCGGCCGCGATGGTCTGACCCATGTCGCGGATGGCGAAGCTGCCGAGCTCCGGAATGTCACCGGACGGCTCGATGCTGAGTGGCTTCTGCGGGCGAACGGTGACGACCGCGGCATCGCCGGACTTGATGAAGTCCGGGTTCTCTTCGGCGACCTCTCCGGAGGCCGGGTCGATCTTCTGGTCGATCGACTCGATCGTACACGCGACCTGTGCCGTGTGCGCGTGGAACACCGGGGTGTACCCGGCGGTGATCACGCTGGGGTGCTGCATGACGACGATCTGGGCCTGGAACGTCTCTGCGACGCTCGGCGGGTCGTCGGCCGGGCCACAGACGTCGCCACGGCGGATGTCGTCTTTGCCGAGGCCACGGACATTGAACCCGACGTTGTCACCGGGGCCGGCCTCTGGGACCTCCTCGTGGTGCATCTCAACCGTCTTCACCTCGCCGCCCACATCGGAGGGCTGGAACGAGACGTTGTCACCGGTCCGGAGCATACCCGTCTCAACGCGTCCGACGGGGACGGTTCCGATACCGGAGATGGTGTAGACGTCCTGGATTGGGAGTCGGAGCGGCGCGTCCGTCGGCGGCTCGGACTCCGGCAGGTCGTTGAGCGAGTCAAGCAGGGTCGGTCCGTCGTACCACGAAGTGTTCTCGGACTCCTCGGCGATGTTGTCGCCTTCGAACGCCGAGATCGGCACAAACGTGGTGTCGTCGGTCGCGAACCGGACCTGCTTGAGGAGGTTTTTGACCTCTTCGACGACGTCGTCGTAGGCAGACTCCTCGTAGTCGACGAGGTCCATCTTGTTGACGCCGATGATGAGCTCGTTGATACCCAGGGTACGAGCCAGGAAGACGTGCTCGCGGGTCTGGGGGGCGACGCCGTCGTCTGCGGCGACGACAAGCACCGCGTTGTCGGCCTGGGAGGCGCCCGTGATCATGTTCTTCACGAAGTCACGGTGGCCCGGGCAGTCGACGATGGTGAAGTAGTAGTTGTCCGTGTCGAACTCCTGGTGGGCGATATCGATCGTGACACCACGCTCGCGCTCTTCGGCGAGGTTGTCCATCACATAGGCGAACTCGAAGCCGCCTTTGCCCTTCTCTTCTGCTTCTTCTCGGTGCTGCTCAATTACGTGCTCGGGGACGCTCCCCGTTTCGAAGAGGAGTCGACCCACGAGCGTACTCTTGCCGTGGTCGACGTGGCCGATAATGGCCAGATTCTGGTGCGGTTTGTCACTCATGGGGTAATCACGCGCTAAGGCGCTCTGTGAGTACATTTTCGGTAGATTCCACTAAAACGGTTTCGATACGCCGCACAGGCGATGGCGCCGCCGTCCCGTGATCTTCGTCACACTGACCCACGAGATCACGTCGCACGGGTTCGCACGTCACGTCGGTCCCAGACACGCCGTACAACGACGGCAACCTGGGACCGTGTGACCGTCCGAACGGCGCCACCTCAGCTGAGACGACCGACGTCACCAAGGATTGCGCTTGCCGTCTCTGGACCGCCGGCGCCGCGCCCAGAGATGTTGAGCCGCCCCGCGTGGGTGGTCTCGATCTGCACAATGTTCTGAGTGCCCGAGACCGCGAGCGTCCCATTCTCTGGGACGAGCCGGGGGGCAACCCGCACGGTCTCGCCGGTCGCCTCCCCGATGAGACGGACAGTCCGCCCGTCCTCGGCCGCGAGCCGGAGCGCGGAGCCCGGTACGTCACGTATCCCCTCAACCGATGCATCTGCAAGCGTGAACTCTCGGGCGTCGGCTGGCTCGTCAGCCCCACCGAACGAGAGCACGTTCGCGAGGATTACGCACTTCAGTGCGGCATCAGTGCCCTCAACATCGAAGGAGGGATCTGCTTCCGCGACACCGAGGTCTTGAGCCTCCGCGAGCACGTGGTCGTAGTCGAGCCCCTCGGCCGCCATCCGGGTGAGGATGAAGTTTGCGGTCCCGTTGAGCACTCCTCGGACCGCCGTGACGTGGCTTGGCTCGATATCCTCAACGGTGGACACCGCCGGGATCGCCCCGCCGACGGTCGCCTCGAACCGGATGTCACCGTCGCTCTCGGCGACGAGCGCCTGGAGATCACCATACCGCTCTGCGACCGGCCCTTTGTTCGCCAACACGACGTGTCGATCCCGCTCTAATGCGGTGCGCGCGTGTGAGAATCCAGGCTCTGCGTCACCGAGTGTCGTCGGTGTCGCCTCGATGAGGGCGTCGTAGTCGGCCGCGAGCGCGTCAGCCGGATCGTCGTCGCCGACGATGCCTGCCTCTGCTTTTCGGGTTACGACTGCTTCGGCGTCAACTCCACCCGAGTCGGCTCCGTCCGCGACGATCGCAGTTGAGGAGTCGGCGACAGCGACGACGTCGTGACCGTGCTCGCCCGCCAGCTCGACGACCGACCGGCCCACCGCACCCGCCCCGATGACGGCGAGTCTCACGCCTCCACCCCCACGAGCGGCGCAACAACACGGAGTCCCTTCTCCGCGGCGATGTCTCGAACCGCGTCGAGCGCTGTCGCCGTCTCACCGGCGCGTGCCTCAAGTCGAAGCCGCGCGCTAGAGGCGTCTTCGGTCCCTCGGGGTGCCGCAAGCGACACGTCGGCCACCGACGTCGACGCCGACGCCTCGATCTGCGAGAGCGTGTCCGAGAGGTCGGTGTCGATGAGGTGTCCGTACACAAGCAGTGTGAGCTCCTCGGCGTACCGCTCGGTTCCCGCCTGGATCACGGTGACGCCCTCGTCGTGGAACGCATCGACGATGGCGTCGAAGTGGTCGGGTGTCGCCTCGAAATCGACCTCCACAGGGATTCGCCCGCGCGGCGTCTTGTTTCCGCGCTCGTGGTAAATCGAGAGCAGATTGCCGCCGTTTGTTGCGATCGGCTGAAGTGCCGCGAGGAGCTGGCCTGGCTCGTCGTCGAGCTCGAGTCGAACCGTGTGTGTCGACGATCCCGGCTCGTGGCCGCCGTCAACCGCAGGATCGGTGTCGTCGGTCGGCTCCGCGGGGGCGCCGTCACGACGGTCGCTCACGCGATCACCTCAGCGCCGGCGGCGACCACCCGGCGCATTGGTGTATCAGACACGGAGTGACTGGGTAGTTCCGTGCCGATGCGCCGAGCGAGAGTCGTGCCCGTCTGCATACGCGTACCGAGTCGCCGGGGCAGATATAAGCCTTCGGCGATAGACCGAAAAATCGAGTGGGCCAACGGCTCCCGTGGCCTCAGATGTAGTCGATCGACGACGGCAGTTCGAGCTTCATCCCTTTCCGCTCACGGATCTCCATGATCTGTTCGCGCTGGAGGTTGTCGACGAGCACCCGGAAGCCGGCGTTCTCCGTGTTCCAGGAGGCACGCCCTTCGGTCGCCGAGCGGATGTCCGATGAAAATCCGATCATCTCTTCGACCGGAGCGATTCCTTCGACGACCATGAGGTCACCTTCTTGATACATGTCGTCGACGCGGCCGCGGCGGCCCTGGATCTCACCAGAGGCGGCACCCATGTGTTCGGAGGGCACGTCGATGCGGACGTCCTGGATCGGCTCGAGCAGGCGGACCTCGCCGTCGATGAGCGACCGGTGGACCGCGTCGCGGACCGCAGGGATGACCTGCGCGGGCCCGCGGTGAATCGTGTCCTCGTGCAGCTTCGCGTCGTGGAGACGGAACAACGAACCCTGGACCGGCTCGGCGGCCAGCGGCCCGTCGTCGAGCGCCTCCTGAAGCCCTTCCAGAACGAGCTCCATCGTCTCATTGAGGTGCTGAATACCCTTTGTGTCGTCGATGAGAATGTTCGTCCGGTGGATATCCTCGACGTTCTGGGAGGTGTCTTTGTCCATGCCGGCATCCTGCAGCGCTTCGCGGCGCTCGAGTTCGGGCATGTCCATCGAGACCTCACCGAGCTGGATGGCGTCGACGATCTCCTGGTTCATCGGCTCGACGGTAAGGTAGAACTTGTTGTGGCGGTTCGGCGAGACACCCTCGACCTCGCGGGAGGCCTCCTGTGGCTGCTCGCGGTAGACCACGATCGGCTCGCCGGTGATGACCGGGATACCCTGGTTGTCGCGGATTCGCTGGGTGATGACCTCGAGGTGGAGCTCACCCTGACCGCTGATGAGGTGCTCACCAGTGTCCTCGTTGATCTCGATCTGGATGGTCGGGTCCTCTTTGGCGACCTGCTGGAGCGTCTCGATGAGCTTCGGCAGGTCGTCCATGTTCTGTGCCTCGACGGACTTCGTGATGACCGGCTCAGAGATGTGCTCTATCGACTCGAACGGCGTCATCTCGATCGACGACACCGTCGAGCCGGCGATAGCGTCGCGTAGTCCCGTGACAGAGGCGATGTTCCCAGCCGGGACACGCTCAACTTCTTCCCGCTCGGACCCCATGAACAGCCCGACGCTCTGGATCCGGTTCTTGCCTGCGGTGCCAGAGACGTACAGCTCCTGGCCCTTCTCGAGCGTCCCCGAGAAGACACGACCCGTGGCGATCTCGCCGGCGTGCGGATCCATCGAGATGTCGGTCACCATGAAGACGACGTCGCCGTCCTCGTTGACCAGCTGCATCCCCTCGGCGAGCTCGGAGTCTGCGTCCCCGCGCCAGATACGCGGCACCCGGCGGGGCTGAGCGTCAATCGGGTTGGGGAAGTGTTTACACACCATGTCAAGCACGACGTCCGAGAGTGGAGTCCGGTCGTGGAGCTCGTCGCGCTTGTCGGCCTGCTCAAGATCGATGATGTCGCCAAAGTCCATTCCGGTTCGCTGCATCGAGGGGAGCGAGACGCCCCACTTGTACAGCGCGGAGCCGAATCCGACGGTGCCGTCCTCAACGGAGACACTCCAGTCGTTCGGGATGTCGTCCATGTTCTCGGCCATCCCGCGGATGAGCTCGTTGACGTCGGCGATGACGGCGAGGAGCCGTTCTTGCATCTCCTGGGGACCCTCCTGCAGCTCGGAGATGAGCCGGTCGACCTTGTTAATGAACAGCGTCGGCTTTACGCCCTCACGGAGCGCTTGGCGGAGCACTGTCTCGGTCTGGGGCATCGCGCCCTCAACTGCGTCGACGACCACAAGTGCCCCGTCGACCGCCCGCATCGCGCGGGTGACGTCTCCGCCGAAGTCGACGTGGCCGGGCGTGTCGATGAGGTTAATGAGGTGGTTCGTTTCCTCGTACTCATGAGTCATCGACACATTTGCCGCGTCGATGGTGATACCGCGCTCCTGTTCGTCCTCTTTGGTGTCCATCGCAAGCTGTTCACCCGCGGTGTCCTGTGAGATCATCCCTGCACCGGCGAGCAGGTTGTCTGAGAGGGTCGTCTTGCCGTGATCGACGTGGGCGGCGATGGCGATGTTCCGGATGTACTCCGGGTTGTCCATCAGCCGCTCACACTCTTGTACGATCTTTTTGCGTCGGCCCATTATACCGGTTTGTACCGACAGCAGGGTCAAAAGGGTAGTGTTTCGTCTCGGCCGTGAGGCGGCGTGGGCCCGCCGATCCGGCCGGATCCCCTGTGGCACCGTCTCATACGGAGTCGTCTACACATCCCCCGGCCGGCACCCGGCTTTAAGTAACCGCTCGGCGACAGCCGAGACATGAACGAGACGCTCTCGCAGATCGCCGACGGCGGGGTCGTCGCCGTCTTACGCGGGGTTGACGCCGACCAGCTCGTCGCGATCGCCGAGGCGCTCCAGGCGGGTGGCGTCGACGTCGTCGAAATCACGGCCGACACGCCGGCCGTCACCGACCTGATCGAGACGCTCACCGGCACGTTCGACGACCTCGTCGTCGGCACGGGCACGGTGCTGGACGCCGAGACCGCCCAGTCGACGATCGCCGCTGGTGCCGCCTTCGTCGTCTCGCCGAGTCTCCACGAAGACGTCATCGAGACGTGTAACCGATACGGCGTCGTGTGTGCGCCCGGCGTCATGACGCCGACCGAAGCGATCCGCGGCTACGAGGCGGGTGCCGACTTCGTGAAGGTGTTCCCCGCGAAGACGGTCGGACCAGACCACCTCGCGGCGATGAAGGGCCCCCTCGGCCAAATCCCGATGATGCCGACCGGTGGCGTTGGCCCTGACAACGCCGGCGACTACGTCGAGGCCGGTGCGTTCGCGGTCGGGGCCGGAGGCGCACTCGTCGATTACGAGGCGGCCGCCCGCGGCGACTACGAGGTCATCACTGAGACCGCACGGGAGTTCACGCGGGTCGTAGAGGATGCTCGCAGCGAGGGATGAGCGAGTCGCCGGGGCGACGAGCGAATCGGCTGGGGAGGGTGTGGCTAACTGGTGTCTGGGGGTTGCGCGGTCTCATCCGTCACACAGACACCACCACTCTCGGAATTGACCCACCCACACGGTCCGTAGTCGACCCGCTCACACGGTATCACATAAAATCAGCAATCCCCGACTGCTTGTTCGTATCATCTTCGAACACCGACTCGAGCGCGCTCTCGAGCACGTAGAGCCGCTGTTTCGTATACGGCCGACAGTCGAATCGCTCGGCTACCTCGATCGCCGTGTCGACGTACTTGCTCACAGATCCCTGATGGACCGTCAAGTTCACCCGCCCACCGCACTCGCGACACTCGCCGGTCAGCGGCATCCGGCGGTACTTCTCTCCACAGTCGAGACACCGTGTCTCCTGCCGGGAGAACGCTCGCAGGTTTCCGATGATGTCGGGCAGAAAGTGATACTCGATCACCCGCTCTGCGACGTCCGTCTCGTCGACCGCCCGGAGCTTCCGAGCCAGCTCCAGCTGTGCGTCCATCTTCTCCATCATATCGCCAAGCGTCTTGTACGCCGACAGGTCCGGGCCCATCGCGATATTCGTCGTGTCGTGCGTGTGGTCGAAGCCACGGTACTCCTCGTCGGTCCCGAGTGTGTCCTCGCCGAGTTGGATCAGCTCTTCGACCGTCTCTGGGTCGGCCATCTCGCGCGTCGCCTCGTAAAAGGCGAGCGGGTACCGCCGCACGATGTCCATGTTGTGCGCCTCGTCGTCGATTTCCGAGGGGTCGATCCGCGAGGACATGACGAGAGGTGCATCCATTTTCCCACCCCTTTGATTCGGCAAATAGGTCTTAGAGAAGTTGAGAAGGCCGTCCATGAGAAGCATCACGCAGTCCTCGTCACCGTCACACTGAGCGACCAACAGATCGTTCGCCGCGAGTGTGTGCGTCTCGGCGACGGTGAGATTGTACGTGTACTCGACGTCGCTTTCGAGCAAGGAAACCGACGTCACCTCGTCGGTCTCGATTCCTCCGTCCGTCGCCGTGCTCGTGGCGGCACCAATCGGTGTGTCCTGCTGGGAGGGGTTCGACGGAACCGTATCGCCGGCCGCCAGTTCGTTCGCGGCAACTGTTCGAACGCCATCGTCCACGACGCGCAGCATCGCGTGGTCGGGCGTCACGCGAATTGAACGCCCACGGCGCGTCTCAATCTGAACGAGATGATCCTGACTCGGGTGTTTCGAGACGGCAGTCACCGACTGTGTCGACCGGGTTCCGTGCTCGTCGATGGACGGGACGGCGATCGCACCGTCGAGTTCCTCAACGAGCGTTCCGAAGTCGTCGGTCCGCGGGTCGTCCAGCCGGTCCTCAACGAACGTCTCGATCGGTTCGCGGTGCCACCCCGTGCCGTCTCGGTACTCGATTTCGGTTTCCGGGTGGAAGCAGTTCCGCCGTTTCGCGGCGTGAAAGTACGGGTGTGCGTACCCGACCGCTGCGGAGGTGAACCCGACCACCCGGCCCACAGTCGCCGCGCTCGTGTGTGGTGCCATGCCGAAGACGAGTTCACCAACGAGGTCGTCGCGCTCGGCCACCTCGTAGAAACGGTCGAGCCCGTAGAACTGTTCGAGGAGATCGTCGACGAAGTCGGCCGTCCGCAAGAGATGCTCTGCAGCTCCCTCTGAGAGCACGATGTCTTGAACCTGTAGCTCGACGAGCTGGTCGTCGTGGCGGAGCGGCTCGCCGTCGATATCCGTCTCGTAGCCCAGCTCGCGGAAGTGGTCAGCCGTGACGTCGAGCTCGACGGGGCGAACCGCGGTGACCGGCAGGTCGGTCATGTCGTACCGAACCGTCCCGTCTTTGAACGCGGTGACGCCGTTTTTCGCCCGAAGAACCCCCTTCTCGATCGGCTCAGGGGTTTTGTTCGTCGAGGTGAGCCCCTTCACGCCCTTGAGGATCTCGAAGGCGGTCTCGCGCTCGCCGACCGTCTCCAGCGCCGAGTGGTAGCCATCTCCCACGTCGACCGTCTGGTGGGTCGCTGCGGTCACCTCCCACTCACACCGCGGGCAGACGACGCGACCGGCTTCGTCCGGCTCACAGACGGTGCCACAGTCGCCACACTCGTAGTGTGGCTCGGTGTGGACGTCGCAGTCGGGACACATCGTCCCATGGGTGTGTTCACCGCAGTCGGGACACACACGGTCGGCCACCTCAAGCTCGAGGTGACCGCGATGGCCCTTGTCGTCCATCGTGCGGGCGGCCGCAGTCACGTCTCGCTGGGGGCCGCCCGCCTCCCCGATCGGAAACAGCGTGTGGACCGCCGGCGAGAGGTCGCGGCTCTCTGATTTCTCCGGGCGGCCCATCCGATTGCCGATCCGAACCGGCGCTCGCTCGCGAACGGTGAACGGAGCGACCGCGTCGACCGCCCGCACCGCGTTCTCCCCGTCGTCCCACGTACGAGCCTCGCGGGGGATGTCATCGCGGTTCCACGGCATCCGGAGTCCATCGTCGAGTCCGAGCGACTGCGCGAGTGGCCGCCACGTCGGAATCCGGAGCGCGTCCGCGGTGGCGGTATGCTCGACGAGCAGCCGCTCTAGCGTCCGCGCCGTCTCAGGGGTGTGTTCGATCGCCAGCACGCCCTCAACGACCGCACCGTCGGCGACGGCCTCGGCAAGCGACACGAACGCCTCAACGGAGATGTCGTGCCAGAGGTAGGTGTACTCGGGGTGGAGCGGACAGTCGTACGACGTCGCCCACTCGAGCGCAAGCGCCGGCTCCGGATGTTCAAGATCGATCGCGGGGTCGTCTGCGAGCGCCTGGACGTCGGCACCGGCTGCCTCGAACTCCTGAATCCACCACTCGTAGACGTACGAGGCGGGGACGAGCGGATGGTTGTTCTCGACGAACTCGCCGTAGTTCACGAGGTACTCGCCGAGGTCGAGGATCGCTTCGATCCCGTTGCGCAGCTCGAGTGCCGTCTCGGGGTCGTCGATCCGTCGCACCTCGCCGGTCGCGAGCCGGACGGTGGGGCCGTCTATCGAGTCGACCGGGACGACCCCGTGAGCCTTGCCCGGTCGCTCCGTTTTGATCTGTGTGCCGGTCGCGAGGAAGTCGTCGACGATGTGCATCGTCGCCGGGTGGACGCCCCCGGTCGCGAACCCGTGGTTTCGCGCTCGGCCGTACCGGAGCCGGAACCCCCCCGGCTCCGACGGATGCGTGAACACTGGCCGCCCGGCGATCAGGTCCCGGAGGAACTTCGTCGACGGCTCCGGGCGCGGCGGGCCCGCTGGCTCGTCGCGGTCGGTCTCGCTGCGGTCGGTCTCGTCGCCGTCGATTGCATCGCTTCTACTGCCGTCGTCCTCGGTGGAATCGCCGCCGTCGCTGTCACCACTGTCAGCCCCATCGCCGGCGCCAGCCGCTGACTTCCCGATCGTCCCGTCAATCAGGTCTTGGAGCCACGGCCAATCGACCTCGTCCAGCTTGCGGGTGTACCGCTGGATCTTCGGGGCCTTGAGCGCGATCCCTTCGGCTGCGACGAGACACATTCCGCCGCGTGCCGAGTTGGTGTCCACTCGCTCGAGATCACGGAAGCCAGAGACCTCCTCGTCGCCGGTTGCCTCCCCGTCGAGCATGATGGGGATATGCTTGGCGATGAACTTCGACTCCGCGTCTTTTGGGGTGTACTGGAGCCCGGTTTCGCGGTCGTAAAGCGCGATCTCCTCCGCGTAGCGCTCGACCTCCTCGGTTCGTGCGTGGTACTCGTCGATCCCGAGAAGCGCCCGGGCGTAGTCTGCGACGAGCACCGAGAGTGCCTGTGCGGTCCCACCGGCCGATCGGATCGGGCCGGCATAATAGACGTTGACGAACTCCGTGCCGTCATCGTTCGTCAACAGCTCGACGCGGTCGATCCCTTCGATCGGCGCCGCAACGACGCCTTCGGTGAGCAGCGCGACAGCCGTTCTGACCGCCCCCTCGATTTTCCCCTCACGGGAGTCGTAGTCGCCGACGGTGCCATCAACGAAGTCATACACGAGCTCCAGTGCTGCCTCCTCGCGCGACATCTGCCCGTCGAGTTCGCGGACGCGCGCTGCGACCCCATCGATCCCGAGGATGTTCTCAACGCGGTCGGCCATGTCGCGGGCGACCGGGATTTCGATCTGCGGCACGGGGTCGTGTCCCTGCGCTTTTGCCGTCTCGGCCACGTCGAACGCCTCGTCGAGACGCTCTTCGAGCCGAGCGAAGTACCGCTCGTCGGCCGGTCTCATCGGATCCAGGTGCCGGCCACTGTCGGTGAGATGTGGACGCTCACAGCCACAGGTCGAGATCGGTGACCGGGTCGTGTGTGCGCTCCAGCGGCTCGGCGAACGCGCGGAGGTGACACTCACCGGCCCACACGGTCGCCGCGTCGAGGTGGCCAGCAACCGCCTGCCCGCTCGGCCGCGACAACACCGCGTGGGTGTGTGCGAAGACGTCGTCGTTGAGCACGGAGACGTTGCCGACGCAGGCGGCGACCTCCAGCGGCTCGTCGAACGTCACCGACCGGTACTCGGTCGCCTCTTGATCGTAGAACCACACCTCGGCGTCCTGTACCGCGCCAAGCGCGGTGAACCAGCCCGCCTCGACGGCTTCCTCACGTGCGAGCGTCTCTATCTCCTCGCGCCAGTCGGCGCCCGTCTCGAACCGCGCGACGTACTCGGCCGTCGCGTCGACTTCGCGATACTGCATGCACCTCCATGGCTCGTCACCGGACAAAAAGGTTCACTCGCCGGCGGTCGCCGGCTCGACTGGCGGAGTCGGCTCGGCCGTCGACCGATCGTCGACCGCGATCCACTCGCCTGCGCCGGCGTAGCGGAACGCGCGGTGCTCGCGGGTCGGGTCGACGACGGTAAGCGAGAGCCACCCGTTGTCGAGCAGCGTCTGGACCGTCTCGACGGACGCACACACCGCATCGACACGGTCGACCGGCGCGTGTACGACCGTCGAGAGCCGAATGGGCTGGTGATACGGCTCGCCGTCGGTCGCTTCGAGCGACTGAAGCGGGAGGCCGCCCATGAGGTCGCCGCCGTTGCCCTGGTAGACGCCGACGTTGCCGACCGGGTTTTGTGTGACCTTCGAGCCGCTGCCGAAGACGGCGTTGTCCACGGTCGCGAAGTAGTACTGTGCGTTGATCCACTGCGTGACGACCATCGGGCCACTCACGATCGCCTCGAGTGCGTCGCCGTCGGGATCGGTCCGCCAGTCGTACGAGTGGAGGAACGACCGACCGTCGAGGTCGAGGTCGGTGGTGAGGTCGCGCGGACCGACCACGAACGCGGCGTTACCGGCGAGTCCCCACTCCGGCCGGGTCTCCGCCCAGTCGGCCGCACGACGCTCAGTTTCGCGGGTACTGGCCTCGGACGCGTCGGTAGCGGCACCGAGGTCGGCAGCCCGCTCCGCGGTCGCACCGGCCCGTGCGGTCTCGAGGTCCGCTCGAAGCGCAGCAAGGTCATCGGCGTGCGTCTCGGGGACATGGTCGGCGTACAACTCGATGGTATCGGTCGTCGTGTCGTGCTCGCCCGCGACGAACACGGTGTCGGCCGGGACGTTGATTCCGCGGTCGCGCAGGCGAGCTCTGACAGCGTCGTCGTTACAGATGGCCGCGAGCACACGGGCGCTGGGGCCGCCCGGATTCCCGGCGCACGCCCCACAGTCGAGACTCGATCCGAACGGGTTGTTCGTCGTGTGGCTGGCGTGGCCCGCGAAGACGACGAGGCGAGCGAAGTCGTCCCATCCCATCAGCTCGAACGCCGCGGCCGCGTACTCGACGCGTTCCTCGAGGGAGAGTCCAGCAGGGAGCGCGTCTGCGCCGTCATCGGCGACGACATTGTGCTCCGCGTCGAACGTCGGCGTACAGAACGCGTGGACATCTGGAACGCGTTCGTCGGCCGCGCTCGCGAGGTCATACACCCGCGCCGGCAACAGCGTCCGGGCGGCGAGTGCCACACCGTAGCCGACGCCCGTACTCTCGACGTAGCTGAACGCAGCCGCCGCGTTCGACTCGAGACTCTCGACGATCGACTCGGCCGCCTCGACCGCGCCATGCCACCGGTCGTGTGCCGCGGTGTCGGCGTCGGCCGTCTCCGCGGGTCGCTCGGCGACGTGGTGACACGCGTCGACAATCGGGGGACAAGCGTCGACGGTCACCTCGGAGTCGTGGCCGTCGTATCGCATCGGAACCCCGAAGAACCCGGCGTAGCCGTGGGTCTCGTACGGGCCGGTCGACTCGATGTGTCGACGGATGATCTCAGAGCGGGTGTCGATACAGAACACGAGCTGTGCGGCCGGGCGCCCCTCGTCGGATACGTCGACATCGGTCGCCGACGCGTCGAGCGACGCGCTCGCGTCCGAGAGCGCATTAACGAGCGAGACTCGATAAGTCGCCTCCCATGCACGGAGCCACACCTCGGCGAGCGGGATCTCGGGCTCGGTACTCGAATCGGCGTCAGCACCGGCAGTCGCAGTCGACTCCGCCGGCACAAGCGGTACGCCGAACTGGGCTGCAAGTGCCATCCGCGCGGCAAGGTACCCCGTCAGTGTGATCGGGTATGCGGACTGCCAGTCGCCGCCGTCGGCCGCCCGACGCTTGATCAGCCCGGTCCATCCAGGCAGCGAGGCAAGGTGCCGTTCGAATCCGACAGTCCACCGGTCGGTGGGATGATCAGCGAGCAGCTCACGGATCGCGTCGGCCGGGTCCGCGGGCAGCGCCGCAATTGCGGCGCCGTCAGGCACGTCGGCGTCGTGGCGAGCGACCGAACGAAACGCCTCGTAGAAACCGCGGTTGCGGTTCGGCATCGACCACGCCGCCGTGCCCTGCTCGAGAAACGCCGCCAGCCACTTGCTCGCGACCGCGTCGACGCGGTCCATCGGTGACAGGTCACTCGACGCAGAATCCGACCGAGTCCCGGCTGCGAGGCGGTTGAGCGACGCCTCGGGGTCGGGATCGTACCCGTGGTCGGCCAGCCGCTCGCACAGTAGGTCCCGGTCGATCCGACCCGTCTCGAGGGCACGACGGAATGTGTCGGCGCTCGGGTACCCGTCGGCGCCGAGCGTCTCGGCGGCCGCCTCGACGGCCTCGTGGAACGGTCGGTCCTCGTAGCCCCCAAGCGGGTTCGCCGTCACGAACGAGTGGAGCGGCCAGACGGCACCGACCGTCTCGGCCGCGTCCTCGACGCGCTCGCGAAGCGTCACCTCAGGAGGCATCGTACTCCTCCGTCGTGGTGAGCTGTGTGTTCGTCGGCGGCTGTGTCGCGTTCACCAACGCGACGTACAGCCGAGTGCTTCGCCGGTACACGCCAGTCTCGACGGCGATGTACGCCGCAATGAACGCGAGCGCCACGACGACGTGGCCGGCCCCGAGTGCGGCCGGCTCGCCAACCGCTGGGAGGCCGCCGAGGAGCGCGGAGAACGCTCGGTACACGAGCGCGTACACGGTGATGGCCGGGATCGCGACGATCGGAACCGCTCCGTACCGGAGCCGCGGCGACAGCGTGGCCCGCGCGATTGTCTCGCGTGCCGCGTGAAGGACCGTCACGACGACCAGGAGCGTCAACAAGAGCCCTGTATCGACGCTCGTCCCCTTCCCCGTGAGCACCGCGAACACGACACCACCGGCGACCGCGGTACCGGTGACGATGACACCATCGAGCACCCCGGTCGAGGCCTGCTCGGTGCCCGCCACCGGCGACGTGTGTTCGACGCGGTCACCCGACGAGAGGAACTGATACGCCTTATAAAAGCCGTGGAGGACGAGGTGGGCGACGGCGGCGGCGAAAAAGCCTAGCCCGGCCTGGACGATCATGAATCCCATCTGTCCAATCGTCGAGCAACCGAGCGCTCGCTTGACGTCGGTCTGGACCGTCTTCAACAGCTTGCCAAAGATTGCGCTCGCCGCGCCGATGGCGACGATGGCGAGCATGAGGCCGGCGTCCGAAGAGACCACCGGCGCGAAACGAACGAGGAGGATGCCGCCCGCGTTGACGAATCCAGCGTGCATCAGCGCCGAGGCGGGTGTCGGTGCAGTCATCGACGAGAGCAGCCAGGTGTGAAACGGAATCAGCGCAGACTGCACCATCGCTGCGAGCAGCAACAGCGCGCCAGCCGCGACGACGACTGTCGGGGTCGCTGCCGCGAGTTCGTCGGGGACCGCTGAGACGCTCGTGACGCCGGTGTGCCACCAGAGGGTGGTGAGTGCGGCGGCAACGAGCACCCCGCTCGCGAAGAAGTATCGGCCTGCGAGCCGGGCGGCCGTCTGAGCCTGTGGCCAGCCGTCGACGTGGCCGATGAGTCCCGCCATCGCGGCGCCCATCGTGAGCCACGCGAGCACGAAGAGAGCGAACGCGTCCGCCGCGACGAGCACCATCACCGCGATCGTGAATCCGAACACCAGTCCGAAGAACCGGTCGACGTGTGCGTCACCGGCCATGTACCGTCGCGAGTAGCTGTGGACGATACCGCTGAAGAAGGTGACGGCGGTCCACATCACGGCCGTCAGCCCATCGACGCGCATACCAAATACGTCCACGGAGGCGACACCAGCGGAGACGGCTGCCAGCACGCCGAGAGACGCGACCCACAGGAGCCATACGAGCCGTGTCGACACGGCCGCAAGCCGTGACCGAGCGCTCGAGTGGGTCGGAAGCGGTCCAATCGTCGTTGCCTGGGTATCTCCGCGCATCGTGTGATCGATTCCTGACCGAGCCGGCAGTGGCGCGCAACACGGCACGTAATGTATGCCAGTTCGGTCGTATCTAGACTAGATTACGAACAGATTACGTATTAAGTCTGTCTATACGACCAAATTGTTCGATTGAACCAAATAAACGACCGTGATGGTCTCACCGTTAACCCCGCGTCGATGATCGGCAGATACCTGATGAAAAGCCCTATCGGGGTCCGATCCGGATAGGTGGTATGACCGTACTGGAGGGAACGGTGCTCGCCGGGCGCTCGTTCGACCCGATTACCGGCCGCGTTGTCGTCGAGGACGGACGGATTGCGGCCGTCGAGGAGGGCGAGACCGATTCGACCGACATCATCTTGCCGGCATTTGTCAACGCGCACACGCACGTGGGCGACTCCGTCGCCAAGGAGGCCGCGGTCGGTCTCGACCTCGAAGCGGCGGTCGCCCCGCCAAATAGCCTCAAACACCGCCGACTGGCGGCCGCAAGCCACGAAGCGCTTGTGACCGCGATGCGCCGGACCCTGCAGTTCATGCGCCAGACCGGGACCGTGACGTGTATGGATTTCCGCGAGTCGGGCGTCGAGGGAGCACGAGCGCTGCGAGAGGCGGCGGCCCCGCTCGCAGTCGAACCGTTCATCTTTGGCAGCGATGACCCAGCCGTGCTCGACGTCGCCGACGGCTTCGGCGCGAGTGGCGCGAACGACGACGACTTCACCGACCAGCGCGCCGCAGCCCGAACCGCCGACGTCCCCTTTGCGATCCACGCCGGCGAGCCAGACGCGAGTGACATTCATCCCGCGCTCGCGTACGACCCGGAGCTGCTCGTACACATGGTCCACGCCGAGCCTGACCACCTCGAGCAGGTCCGAGACCAGTCGATCCCCATCGCTGTCTGTCCACGGGCGAACACGGTACTCGACGTCGGGACGCCACCGGTACGCGAGCTTCTCGACTACACGACCGTCGCACTCGGGACGGACAACGTCATGTTGAACCCGCCGTCGATGCTCCAAGAGATGGCGTATACGGTGAAACACCACGACGTGACCGAACGAGAGGTTCTCCGGATGGCGACGACGGCTGGCGCCGAGGTCGCCGGGCTCGACTGTGGCGTCGTCGAAGCCGGACGACGTGCCGCGCTCACCGTGATCGACGGCGACTCCGACAACCTCGTCGGCACGGCAGACCCAGTCCGCGCAGTCGTCCGCCGCGCGACTGCCCTCGACGTGACCGACGTGTTGGTGTGACCGACGCCACCTCACTGCTCGGATACAGACTCACTAGCTGCGTGCCTCTCCGGGTCGAAGCCGCCGAACGGCGTCGTCTCGTGGCTCCGAACGAGCACCTCATCGGCGACGGTAAGACCCATGTCG
This sequence comes from Halorubrum orientale, assembly GCF_059623105.1. Taxonomy (NCBI): domain Archaea; kingdom Methanobacteriati; phylum Methanobacteriota; class Halobacteria; order Halobacteriales; family Haloferacaceae; genus Halorubrum; species Halorubrum orientale. Next base: position 274,067 of record NZ_JBSPSR010000004.1, read on the forward strand.
AGTAACGCCTGTGCGACTGGCGTGATATCGCTGTCCGATTCTCCGACGGCCGTTACCAAGAGGTTCTGCTCGCCAGTGACCAGCTCCTGTACCGAGACGACGCCGTCGATTGCGAGGATGTTGTCGACGTGCTCGCCTCGCTCGGGTATCGGCGCAGTGCAGTACAAAAGCATGCGGAGCGGGTAGCCCGACCGCTGGTAGTCGACTTCGACGCCGTATCCCTTGATCACGCCGTCGGCTTCGAGCCGACCGATTCGCTTACGAACCGTACTGTCGGAGATCCCCGTTCGAGCCGCGATGTCTCCGGAGGCAGTGTTTCGTGCGTCCTCTTGGAGCGCGTAGAGGATCGCCGCGTCGACGTCGTCGATGGTCGGGTCGCTCATACGCGTACGTCGGCACCGCCCATACTTGATTGTTCGACCGGGAGGGCCCAACACGTCTACACTCCTCAATAGCGGTCCGGAGTGCTCTCTAGTAACGGTTTACTGACGGCCGAGCATAGACCATGACAGCGGCCCGGATGCGATACCAATCGATCACGACATGCCAGCCCTACCCGACACCCAACCATGACAGACCACGACACTGATCCGACGCGGCTTGCGTTCGTCTGCGTCCAAAACGCGGGACGATCACAAATGTCGGCCGTCTTTGCCGAACGAGAACGGGACCAACGCGGCCTTGACGCCGAGGTGGAGATCCTGACTGGAGGGACCCATCCAGCAGATCACGTACACGAACCGGTCGTCGATGCGATGGCCGATGCCGGCTTCGACATCGCTGACCGTGTCCCTCGTGCGATCACCGAAGCGGAGCTCCAGTCTGCGGACTACGTCGCGACGATGGGTTGTTCAACGCTCGACGTCGGCACGGTCGGACCCGACACCGAAGTGCGCGACTGGGACCTCGAGGACCCCGACGGCAAGGACCCAGGGCGGGTGCGCGAGATTCGTGACGAGATCGCAGACCGTGTTGCGTCTCTCTTCGACGAAGCGACCGCGACGACCGCTGAGAGCCAGTAGCACGCGCCAAACTCACAGCGACCAGCACGTACTCCGACCGCGATTCACATTGCCGGCGGCTCACTGCAACCGCGGTTCACTCTGAGTAGCCTTCCTGCAAGAACGCACCTTCGGTTTCGTACAGCGAGACTAATTCCTCGATGAACTCCTCGTGTGATTCGTCTTCTTCTAGGTGGTCGTCCAGCCGCGATTTGAGCTCGTCGCTGATTTCGAGTGTATAGGTCATGATCCAAGGTCGACACCCTCACTTTCGGAGTCGACAGGCAAATACCCTGACACTTGTTCTCACTGATCGATATTCACTCACCCCCGGCTGGCGAACAGATCGAACTGGTCGAGAGCGCAATATGGACAAACTGCCGGGTGGCGCGCGCCTCGCGAGCACGCCGGAGGCGGGCTTGCGAGCGCGTGTGAGGGATGAGCGAGTCGCCACAGGCGACGAGCGAATCGGCTGGGGAGGGTGTGGCTGAAAATGGTGTCCGGCGATCACGCAGTTGTGTCGATCACATAACCGATAGCACAGACGTACGGAATCGGCTGGGGAGGGTGTGCCCAAGTAGTGCCCGAGTATCACGCGGACCTGGTCTTCACCCAGCACTGTCTTATTCGTGAGAGCATGTCAGTGGCAAAGTGCGATTGGTTCAAGTTAATTTGTTCTAGTGCAACTGAATTGCATATCTTTATTAGCATCCACGAGACATCATATGTTGCAGTTGATCTACTCCACCCCACACATGCAGCGGTGAATCCGCAAGACATCTCAATACCGTATCAATGAACTGTCCAGACTGCAACAACGATCGCACTCGCGTCCTTGACACAGAAACCAATGTAGATGGGGACGCGGTGCGTCGCCGCCGTGAATGTCAACGCTGCTCGTTCCGCTTCACGACATACGAGCGACCAGAGTGGGATTCGCTTCAAGTAAAGAAGCGAAACGGGAGTATCGAACCGTACGAGCAGGATAAGCTCCGGGGAGGAATCCTTCGATCCGTCGAAAAACGCCCCGTGACCGACACCGAAGTCACCGAGTTAGTGGGTCACATTGAGGCGGATCTGCAAGCGCGTGACGAACGAATTGTTGCGTCCAGTCTCATCGGCGACCTCGTCTCTGAGCGCCTCCGAGACATCGATAAAGTCGCATATATTCGATTCGTCTCCGTGTACAAGGCGTTCTCGGAACCCCAAGAGTTCCTCCGCGAACTCGACGCAGTCTTAGATGCAGAAATAGACGACTTCGAAGCCCCGAACGACCCACAGTGACACACACACAAACATGTCAAATAGAACCACGGTCGATCCTCGACCGGATATGCGTAGACCACAGGCAGACGTACAGATTTCGACACGGGTGCATTCGAGCGCACCGAATCAAGAGCGACGGAAACAGACGCCAACCAACAAAGAATTCCTGAATACGTGCCAATGAGTGAAAGCAAACCCACAGACAGAGATGCAGAGACCGACATTTTCTCGGAACGAACACAGCTAAAGCCGTACGAGTACTCCGATTTCCTCGATTACACTGATGCGATCCGGAGCAGTTACTGGGTTCACACGGAGTTCAACTTCTCAGGAGACGTCCAAGATTTCAAGGTCAACACAACGCCTGCAGAAAAGACCGTCATCAAACGGACGATGTTGGCCATCGCACAGATCGAGGTGCAAGTAAAGACATTCTGGTCAGATGTCTACGAAGAGATGCCTAAAGCAGAGATAGGCAGTGTCGGTATGACCTTCGCAGAGAGTGAAGTGCGGCACATGGACGCCTACAGTCACTTACTCGATGTGTTGGGTATCACCGACGATTTCGAAGAAGTGACCGAAGTGCCAGCGGTAAAAAACAGAATAGAGTATCTCGACGACTGCTTAAAACATACGCAAAGTGAGGATAAAGAATCGTATGTGATGAGCATCCTGTTGTTCAGTACGTTCGTCGAACACGTCTCACTGTTCAGCCAGTTCCTGATAATGACCAGTTTCGACAAGCACGAGAAGAAGTTCAAGGGAATATCCAACGCTGTCGAAGCAACAAGTAAAGAAGAACAGATCCACGGGCTGTTCGGAGTAGAACTGGTGGAAACGATCAGAGAGGAGAACCCAGACCTGTTCGATGAGGAGTTCGAAGCGGAAGTCCAAGCGGCCTGTCAGCAGGCCTACGAGGCAGAGATGGACATACTGGACTGGATATTTAGTGAAGGGGAGCTGGAGTTCCTTCCCAGAGAGCACATAGACGAGTTCATGAAAGACCGGTTCAATCAGAGCCTGGATAATGTCGGAGTCGACCCACTGTTCGAGACGGATGATGACCTGCTCGAGGAGACTCGTTGGTTCGATGAGGACATCATGATGACGAAAGATAACGACTTCTTCAGCAAGCGGTCGACCACGTACAACAAACACACGCAGAGCGTTACGGCCGAGGAGATGTTCTAACAATGGCACAAGCAGAACTCACGCAGGTTAAACAGCAGCATACTGAGCCGTTCTACTGGTTGAACGAAGACAGCAAAGAGTTCCTCGAAGAAGGATACCTGATCGAAGGGGTTGGACCGAAAGAACGAGTCAGACAGATAGCAGAGAACGCCGAAGAGATCCTGGGTACGGAGGGCTTTGCAGACAAGTTCTACGACTACATGAGTCGCGGATTCTACAGTCTCGCAAGCCCAATCTGGGCGAACTTTGGACTGGGCAGAGGCCTCCCTATCAGTTGTTTCGGCAGCTATCTGGAAGACAACATGGAGAGTATTCTCTACACGCACGCCGAAGTGGGTGAGATGACGAAGCTGGGCGGAGGCACGAGCGGATACTTCGGTGAAATACGGCCACGGGGCAGCCCAATAACGAACAACGGGAAGAGTAATGGGAGCTATAGCTTCACCGAACTATTCGACACCGCTATCAATGTTGTGAGTCAGGGCGAAACTCGAAGAGGTCAGTTTGCAGGATATATCGATGTGGAGCATGATGATCTTGAAGAATGGCTCAATATCAAGACAGAAGGTGACCCGATCCAGGATATTTTCTACGGGGTCATCGTCGGTGATGAGTGGTTCCAAGAGATGGTCGATGGTGATGAAGAAAAAAGAGGGACGTGGGCGAAAATCATCGAAACGCGGATCAATATTGGCGTTCCTTACATCATCTTCAGAGGCAATATGAATGAGGGGAAGCCACAGGTCTACAAAGACAAGGACTACGAGATCAACGCTTCAAATCTCTGCACGGAGATCGCCCTTCCGGCCACTCCCGACGAGAGCTTCGTCTGCTGTCTCTCGAGTATGAATGCGCTCCACTATGACGAGTGGAAGGACACGGATGCAGTTGAAACGCTGACACGCTTCCTTGATGCTGTGATGGAGGAATTCATCCAGAAAGCGGACGGGACACAGTTCATGGAACGGGCTGTGCGATTTGCGAAGAGACATAGAGCAATAGGAATCGGTGTCCTCGGTTGGCATAGTTACCTCCAGAGCAACATGATCCCGTTCGACAGCATGGAGGCAATGCAGAAGAATGAACAAGTATTCCAGACAATTAAACAAAAGAGCTACGACGCGAGCGAAGAGCTCGCCGATGAGTTCGGTGAACCAGCGGTGCTCGAGGGATATGGCAGACGGAACACGACGACGATGAGTGTGGCTCCAACAAAATCGAGCAGTGTCATCTTAGGCCAAGTCAGTCCGAGTATCGAACCCTTGAAGTCGAACTACTTCGTGAGAGACGGCGCGAAACTCAAGTCGACACAAAAGAACAGATTCCTCCAAGCGATACTGAAGGAACGAGGCAAAGACGAGCGAGAAGTCTGGGACAGTATCGCAAACAAAGATGGGAGCGTACAGCATCTCGACTGTCTGACGGATGAAGAAAAAGACGTCTTCAAAACGTTCGCTGAGATACCACAGATGGCGATCATCAACCAGGCCGCACAGAGACAAAAGTACATAGACCAAGCACAGAGCCTGAACGTCTCGATCGATCCAGGTGAAGTGAGCGTCAAGGATATCAATCAACTCTACATAGAAGCGTGGGAGAAAGGAGTGAAGAGTCTCTACTATCAGAACAGCGTGAATGCAGCACAGAAGTTCAGCCGAGATATCCTCGAGTGCAAAGCCTGTGAGAGCTGATCACCCGGCAGTCGGTGTGATTGTGTGCGCGCACACGTAGCGCGTTCACACCCCTACAAACTCGGCAGGACGGCTTCCTTGGTGTCCCTAGGCAGTGATTTAGGCACCCGAAAGAATGGGTAATAGTGGGTGAGACACATATAGGCGTGGGCAATAGTGGGTTACAAGATGAAAGTCGACGCCGACAAACTCCAGACGAACGAGACTGACAGCCGGGGGCGGGTATATCTCGGGACTGAGTACGCGAACAAGCGTGTCACAGTGGCTGTCGTCGAGGTCGTGTCCGAGACTCCCGACGAGGAGGAACTAGCCGCTGCGTATCGTGAGGCATCGGAGAGCGCTAGTGAACTTGCCGACGGGTGGGACAACACGTCGGACGAGGCGTGGTCGGGACTTGATGAATGAGCGACGACACCGAGATTCGGCGCGATGATGTCGTTATTGTTCGACTCGATCCTGCCGAGAGCCACAAAATGCGGAAAACACGGCCTGCGGTGGTGGTCCAGAACGATGTCGGGAACAGGAATTCTAATACCACAATCGTCGCACCTGCGACGGGAACGTACCGAGGCTATCCCTTCGAGGTACTCGTGGAAGCGTCTGTCTCACCGTTCGAGAAAGACTCCTCCGTGCGACTTGATCAGATTCGAGCCGTGTCTGTCGAGAAGCGAATTCATTCGGTGGCTGGCAGTCTCGCCGACTCGACAATGGATGAGGTCGACGACGCACTCAAATTGAGTCTCGGACTCAACTGATCCGCAAACGTTTTCTGAAGAGACCAGTGTCACTGTTCATCCTCAACGCTCGGGTGTGACTCGCTAGGGGCGTGTTTGCGCCAGGATTCCATGTCCTGTGTGCCAAACTGCTCGTTGAACAGTGCAGTAACCCGCTCGTAGCCGCTGTATCCGTCGAGTCGTTCGGTCTCCTCGGTGATCGCCCAGTACGTTGCCTTGTGTTCGACGAGATCACGATCCTTCAATCGCGAGAGAGCAGTGCTGACCGCGCCCTCGTTGGTGCCAATCTGAGAGGCGATCTCGCGGGCCTTGAACGCTCGATTCTTATTGGCGGCGAGAAATCCAAGGACTTGATCAGGCACAGAGAGCTCCTCAAGTTCCTCCTTGCTCGTTTCCTCGAAAGTGCCTCGATCGATGGACATCGTTGAATGGAGGTACGTTATCCTATCTAAGACAATTCACAATTGCTATCGTAGCATATAGTTTATCGGAGAACACGACACACGGCCGAGCCTGTCGGAAAAATGCACCGCTAGCGGGTCGAGCGGGTCAAAAACGGGTGTGCTTAAAACGGCGCCTGCGGTCCTTCGTCGTCGTCGGTGGTCTCACCGGGGAACGACGGCGACATCCCGCCAGTACCACCGAGATCACCGTCAGCACCGGCGCCCGCACCAGTGTCGGCGTGGACGGTCTCAATCTCGGGGATTTCTTTCACCATCCGGGACTTGATCGCCTGAATCGTCATCGGCGAGATGCCACAGCCGGAACAGGCGCCACCGAGTTGGACGTGCACCTCACCCGTCTCACGGTCAAGGTGACTGATGGCCGCGCTGCCGCCGTGCATCTGGATCTGCGGGAAGTTCCGCCGCAGGAAGTTCGTGATACGCTCGCGAAGGTCGTTCTCCGGGTCACTCGTCTCAGTGCTCATGTGTCGCGAAACGAGTGCGCTGGGCTTATGTGTTTGGTTCGTTCCGGCAATCCTACGCTGGCCGGTCGGCATCGAGCGTGCGGTACAGCTCCGTTTCGATGCGCTCTACGTACTCTGCAAGCGTCTCCTCGAACGTCTCGTCGTCAACGACGACACCCTGGAGACGCTCGCGCGGATTCGGCGGCAATTCGACGTGGAACGCTCCGTCTTCGTACATTGGCTCCGACTCGTTGAGGACCATTTGGTCGATCCCGTGGATCAACTCTGAGTCGTGGCGATCGTTCATCTGGGAGAACGCGTTCTTGTACGCGCGTTGGAGCTCCGTAAAGTAGTTCGCGTACTTGTCTTCGAACTTCTCGGGGTCAAACTCGGCCATACTCCCACTAGGGAAACGAGCGAAAAAAGCCAGTCGGTCGGACCGGACGACACAGATGTGCCCTGGCCGTCAAGGAGGATGGAGCGGGAGAACGACGAGTGAATAAACCTCATGTGACGATATAAAATGTGGACTCGTCTACCTCGGTCAGATCCCACTACGGTGAACGAGAGCAAAGTGGAGTAAGCGAGGAGAGGGGAACACCGGAACGAGCGGGGCGGCCCGCAAACGAGACGAGTGCCGACGGCGGTCCCCACGAAGGGAGTGTCGCGCTCACCGATTCAGCGTGTGTATCGCCTGCCCACGGGCGTTCTCTGCGGCCTCCATCACGGCCTCGGCGAGCGTCGGGTGCGTGTGAACCGTGGACGCGACGTCTTCGAGCGTCGCGCCGAGCTCGACTGCGAGGGCCGGCTCTGCGATCAGTTCAGAGGCCTCCGGCCCGACGATCTGTGCGCCGAGGACGAACTCGGTGTCGGCGTCGGCGACGATCCGCACGAAGCCGTCGGTGTGGCCGGTCGTCATCGCGCGGCCGGAGGCGTCGAACGACATCTCTCCGATGACGGGGTCGAACCCGGCCTCGTCGGCGTCGGCCGCCGTCATCCCAACGGTTCCGATCTCGGGGTCGGTAAAGACGGCAGCGGGGATCGCCTGCGCGTCGAGCGCGGCGGGCTCACCGGCAACGACCTCCGCGGCGACGACGCCCTCCTGTGAGGCCGCGTGTGCGAGCATCGGATCGCCCGCGACGTCACCGACGGCGTGTACGTGGTCGACGGCGGTGCGGGTGCGGTCGTCGGTGTCGAGGAAGCCGCGGTCGGTCGGCTCGATACCAGCGTTCTCGAGAGCGAGGCCGTCGGTCACCGGCGCGCGCCCCACAGCGACGAGCACGCGGTCGGCCGGATACGCCGACTCTTCCCCGTCGTCGGTCTCCGTGTGAATCAGGTAGCCGCCGTCACCGGACTCCGACCAGCCACTGGCACCCTCGCCGAAGTGGAACTCGATGCCGAGATCCTCCGCGCGCCGTCTGACGATGCGTTTGACGTCCTCCTGGTACGGACCGAGGATGTCCTCAAGCATCTCGACGACGGTGACTGTGGTACCGAGTTTCGCGTAGACGGTCGCGAGCTCCATCCCGATGTACCCGCCGCCGACGACGACGAGCCGATCGGGAATGGACTCGGCCGCGAGCGCCGCCTTCGAGTCCCACACGTGGTCGTCCTCGAAGTCGAACCCGGGAATCTCAATCGGTCGGGACCCGGTGGCGACGACCACGTGCTCGAACCGGATGGACGTGGCGTCGCCGTCGCGCTGATCGGCGTCGTCGCGGTCGACGCGGACGGTGTGGTCGTCAAGGAACGACGCGGTCCCCGAGACGAGGTCGACGCCGTTGGCCTTACACAGCTTCTCGACGCCTCCGGTGAGCCGGTCGACGATCCCGTCTTTCCACTCGACCATCCGCGCGAGGTCGACGGCTGGGTCGGCGTGAATGCCCATCGCTTCGGCGGTTCCCGCCTCGTGCGCGAGACCGCTCGCCGTGATGAGCGCCTTCGACGGGATACACCCGCGGTTGAGACAGGCGCCACCGTACGCGTCGCGTTCGACGAGCGTCGTATCCACATCAAGCTGTGCGGCGCGGATGGCCGCGACGTAGCCGCCCGGGCCTGCACCGATTACCAGTACGTCCGTGTCAATCGTGTCGTCAGTGTCCGTCATTGGTGGGTCAAAAACAACAGGGGTTCTTCAAGCCGTTCGATCACTGTCTCGAGAAACGCCGCCGCGACCGCGCCGTCGGCGACCGACTGGTCAACCGCAAGCGAGAGCGGTATCGTCGACGCGGCGACCACATCGGCGGTTCCGTCAGGCCCTTCACGAACCGTCGGGCGCTTCTCGACAGTCCCCAGCGCGAGTGTAACCGGTGCTGAGTCGGTGACTGCCGGTGCGACGTGTTCGCGGCCGAGCACACCGGGGGCGGTGAGCGTGAACGCGGTGCCAGCCGATGGTGCATCGTCGGTCTCGACGAGGCCACCGTTTTCAGCGGCGTCGCTGTCGAGGGCTGTCGCCGCTGTCAGCTCGAATACCCCCCTGTCGGCGGCGTTCTCGACGAGCGTCGTCGTCAGCCCGTCGGCAGTCGTCACACCGACGCGAATGGGCCCTGGCTCGGCTGAGCCGTCGGCTTCGGCACCCTCGACGTCGAGTGCAGAATACCGATCGAGGCCAACAGCGACCGCCTTCGCGACGAAGGCCAGCAGACTAGGCTGATTGCCGTCTGCCGCCTGCGACGCGAGCCGGTCGCGGGCCGCGAGCACCGAGTCGACCGTGGCCGTGTCGTAGACGACAGTCGCCGTCGACGGGGTCGCCGTCGAAGTGGTCGCCGTTCCAGCGGTCGCCGTCTCGGCGGCCGGTTGGGTCGACGGCGACACAGGGGTGTCCGTCGATGCCGCCTCGATGGCGCTCGTCTCGACATCGGCACCGGTCGTCACAGCGTCGTCACCGGTCGTCTCGGCCTCCAGCTCGGCTGCGTACGTGCGAAGGCGCTCCTCGTCCACGACCGCCTCGCCGTCTCGCGTCTCGTCGGTCGGCACGCGATCGAGGGTGACACCGAGCTCGCCCGCGAGTCGGCGCGTCGCTGGCGTCGCAAGCGTGGTCGACCGCGAAGGCGCCTCACGGCTCTGAACGGCTGACGATCGGTCACCAGACCCGATATCGAGTGGCTTCGGACTCAACGATTCGTCTGCATCCGTGTCAGTCGTCGCTGTGGACGCCTCTTGACCACGGACTGCTGACTGGCGGTTATCGGAGCCGAGATCGAGTGGCTTCGGACCTGACGTCGCGTGATCCTCCATGCCGGATCCCGTATCGGTTTCGGCCACGTGATCCGTGACGTCCCCAGCGGTGATCCGGCCGGACGGTCCAGTACCCTCAACGGCCGTGATGTCGACACCGTGTTCGCGGGCGAGCCGGCGAACTGACGGGGGCGCGAAGACGCGACCCGACGGGACCGCCACCGCGTCGGTAGCGGCCTCGTCGGTCGATTCGGCGGCAGCAGAGGCGTCCCCATCGGTTGAGTCGCGGTCACTGGGAGACTCCTCATCCGTCGGGCTCGCCGTACCCGCGCCCGCCTCGGATGACGAGTCAGAGCCGGTTACCCGGTCGATGGTCGCGAGCGGGTCGTCGACGGCGACGACGCTTCCCTCCTCGACCGAGAGCGATTCGACGACGCCATCGACTGACGCGGTCACCTCGACGAGTGACTTGTCGGTCTCGACCTCGGCGACGAGGTCGCCAGCCGCGACGTGGTCGCCCGGAGCGACCAGCCACGAGACCAGCTCGCCTTCCGACGCGTCGCCGGCGTCCGAAAAGCGGAGTGTTTCGGTCATGGTCTGAACTCTACAGCCTCCCTGATACCTCTCTCGATGTCTCTCACCAGCTGGGTCCGCGCCGACTCACTGTGAGAGGACTGCTCGTCCGAGGCCCACTCGTCGGAAGTCGGGGTGACACCGACAACCGGTGCCTCCTGGTACAACAGCGACTCAGCCTGGAGGAACGCCGTGATCTCCGACGCGAGTCCCTCGGCGAGCGAGGCCGGCTGTACGACCACGGCACGGCCAGTTCGCCGGAACGTTTCGCGTATCGTCTCGCAGTCGAGCGGTGCGAGCGTGTGGAGGTCGACCACCGTACAGTCGGTCCCCGAATCGGCCAACGCCTCGGCCGCTCGAAGCGTCGGTCTCGTCGCGGCCCCGGCGGAGAACGCCGTCACGTCGTCGCCACGACGCACGACACGTGACGACCCTCCCTCGAGCGCGACGAGCTCTCGATCCCGCGGGACCATCGTTCGGGCGTGGTCCGCGGCCGGTGGGTCGAACACGACTACTGGGCGCGGATCGTGAAGCGCCGCAGCGAACAGGTCGGCGGCATCCGCCGCGGTCGATGGTGCGAGGACGACCGGCCCGGCGTCCCGCGTTGCCGCCGTGTCAGCGTCGGCGGGCTCGTCGGCGGCTGTACCGTTCCGTAGCGCCGACCCTGTTCGGACGAGACTCGAACAGACGGCAGATGCGTCACTCGGCCGGACCGACTGGGTGGGAACACGAATCGTCACCGGCGGGGGTGTGGCATCGGCGGACCGACGCGCAGGTGGGACTCGGTCGACCGCCTCCGCCACCGCTGCCGGGGAACCGCCGGCCGTGACAACCGGATGGACTCCCGCGGTGGCCGCGCCGACCGCACAGTCGACGAGCGTGGCCGTGCCAACCGGAAGCGACAGGACGCGACCGTGGCCGACAGCCGACGCCAACGCGTCGAGCTCGCGGCGCGTGCGATCCGACGCGTCGACCGTGCTTCCGAACAGCACGTAGTCGTTGCTCGCCTGGAGCGCCGCGCGGAGTTCGGCATGGATCGCCTGCCGCGGGGTGAGCGAGCGCGTATGTGCCGCACCCGTATCACCGGTGGGTGTCTCCGCTGCTTCGGCGACCACGGCCGCATCGGTCGCGCCGTCTGCGGTTCGCGCGGTTGTGGGCGTTTCAGCCGGTGGTGCGGGCCCACGACTGAGCGCTTCGTCGACCGCCTCGGCCACGCGAGCGCGCGCATCTGCTTCGATCGCGTCGAGGTCTGCGGCGTCGAGAGCACCGGTGGACCGGAGGTACTGCTCCAGTCGCGACGACGACGCGGCCGCCGAATCCGTCACTCGACAGCCGACGGCCTCGATCACGACCGCTCTGGGTCGATCTGTCGGCTGGCCACGCGCGTGCTCGACGGCGGCTGCCGTGACGGCGGACACGGCGAGCGGATCCGAGCCGTCGACACGGATCGTCTCGAGTCCAGACGCCGCGGCCTGGCGAGCCGGTCGCGACGGAGGCATGCGGTGGGCAGCGGGCGCAGCTCGTGGACGCTCGGCCTGGCGCCGGTCCGTCGGGACGCAGACGAACACGACGGGTGCGTCGAGCGCACTCGCGAGTCCACACGCCTCGTGAAACGCCCCGCTGCTGGTCGCGTCGCCGTCGACGTAACACAGTGCCACCGCGTCATCACCTTGGTGTGTGCTACCCCAGGCCGCACCGGTTGCACGCGCCGCCGCAGCGCGCGGTGGGGTGGCCGACTCGACGCGGGTGTCGGTCACAGCGCTCGCCGGGTCAAGCCGCGACCGAATTGTCGCAGTCAACGACTCCTGGTGGACGAGCGCTGTCGCGTGTGTCGGCCGTGACGCCCAGAGCGTGTCTTGTGGGTCCAGTGCGGCCGCCGAAGCGACCTGGGTCGTTGTGAAGCCAGCGACTGGTCGATACGAGTGCAATCGGCCTTGCTCGCGCAGGCTCAAGGCCCGTCGATCCGCGTGAGCGGCGAGTCGCAGCGTGCGAGCGAGCTCGACGAGCGCGTCGGGGGAACGGTCGGGGGGGTCACCGACGACAGACCCGTCCGCATCGAGGATGCGAACCGGATCGTCGGGAAATCGATCGAAGACGCTCACCGGTGGGACCACTCCATCATGGATGTGGATTCTAACGCCCGGGTAATATCGTTTCTGCGAAGTGCGGGACCGATGCGGACCATGGGCCCGATCATCAGGGGCGGCTCACCCAAGCCGGAACGACGGCTCGTCGGGATCGAATGACCGCTCGCTGTCGTCGGGATCGACCGAGTGACTGTCCGCCTCCTCGGCGTCTGCACCATCGAGGTCGTCGAGCAGGATCACGTCGTCAGACCGGTCTTCGAGCTGCGACTCGAGGTACGCGACGTAGCGTTTGTGCTCTTCGAGCTGTTCGCGGAGATGGTCCGCCTCAAGCTCGAGCCGCTCGTGTTCGCGGACAAAACTCTTTGGGACCTCGACCCGCGGAGGAAATGGGGCCGGGTCGTCGTCGCCGTCGCGCTCAGCGTCCGGAACGACACTGACCTGGCCATCGTGGGCAACGAGGTCGTCGACGTAGTCGCGGAACACGGCCGACAGCGAGATGTCGCGGTCCTCAGCAATCTCCCGCAGTGTCTCGAAGGCGTCCTCGTTGACACGGAAGGAGATTGTCTTGTTCTTATTGCCCATTGCCGGCACATAGCAGTCACGAGTACTTTAACGTTCGTCAGACGAGCACAACGGGTTGGCGACCGCGGCGCGATCGGGTTGACGTGACCGAGTCGACGTGGCTGAGACAGCGTGCCCGGGAGCCCGCGTCTGAGCGGATACCTCAGTCGGCGGCGGGATCGGGTGCGTCTGTCGTGTCGGTACCGTCGGCAGCGAGCTCGTCGGTCTCATCGAGGTCCTCGAGCGCGGACAGCGACGCACGCTTGTACGTCGCCGGATCGAGCGCGTACTGCTCGTCGGCCATCCGTGCGTACTCGTTGCCGTCGTCGTCGAACGCGGCGACGCGGTCGATCGTTCGCCGAGCCGTTTCGGCGACCCAGCGGTCGCGGACAGCCGCGTCGACCGTCGTGATCGACTCGGGTCTGACCGACACGCGGATCTCACCGTCGTCGGTCTCGTACGTCCGGGGCTTACCCACGACTGCGACGTAGGCAGGTGGCTCGAGTGCGCGGAGCGTGGAGGCGGCTTCGGGCTGGTACTGGCCGGCGTACACGAAGAACGTCCCTGTCGGGTCGACGATGCGTCCCCGCCAGTACTCGCTGTCTTCGCCGACGTCATCGCGCTCGGTGAGCGTGCCGATGAAGAAGACGCGGTTGGCCGACGCGCCAGTCGGCAACAGCAAGTACACTGGGGCGCGCTCGTCGTCCGACTCCTTGAACGTGTAGCCGGCATCGTTGAACTCACTCGCGAAGACGCGGCGCGCGACCTCGCGAGTTGGGGCAGATCCGCTCATCTCAGATCGACCTCGCTTCGATAAGTACGCTCTCGACGTCTACCGGCCCAGGCTCTTCGAACTCGTCGACCAGAACGTATCGGCCGAACGTTGGCCCGGTAACGCGGTAGTAACGACCGAGGACGTCGTCAGCCATTTCTTCAGCGACGACAGTCGTATCGAGCGCGTCCATCGCGAGATCCTTCGCTTCCTCGAGGGTCATTCCAGTGAGTCGCTCCGTGGCCTCGCGGTCGAAGATGACCTCAGTGACGGTCTCGCCGTCGTCGAGGACGCCTTTGATTCGAAGGTCGAACTCGCCGTCGACCTGGCCGTGTTCAGAGCACCGGCCGTTCTGGAGGACTCGGGTACAGTCTTCCTCGGGACAGCGCTTGATCAGTCCGGAGCCGGACTGGATGTCGACGAGCGCGCCTTTGACCGTGTCGGCGTCGTCGCCGACCTCGATCGACTCGTCAAGCTCCGTGATCTGTGTGGTCCGGTTGAGTTTGACCGAGTATCGGCCCTCGTACTCGTCGGTGACGACGTTCGAGAGCGCGTACGACTGGCCCTCCGAGAGCGCCGGAAGGTCCGACGTCTCAAACGCGACGAACTTGATCGTGCCCGACTCGTCGCCGAGGAGCCCGACTTGAGCGATCGAATCGCTGCGGGGCTCCCAGAGGTCGACGAGCGTCACTCGCAGGTCGACCCATTGTTCGTCTTCGTCGACGTCGCCAACCTGAACGCGGGTGGCACTGCCGGGGGCAAGCTCGTCGCGGTCGAGTCCGGCGTCGTCAAGGTAGCTGTTGGTGACGCTTCGGCGCGCCTCCTCGAGCGGGACGCGGTACTCGTCGACGAGGTTCTCGAGTTGAGACTCGATCTCCGCGGGGTCCACCTCGAGGTGGTCCGAGAACTGTTCTGCCATCGCTTCCGCTTCCTGTCGCAGTTCGCTCATGGGTGTCTCGCCTCCGGTCGTGTTTCTGTGGGAGGCGTACGATAGTTGGTTCCTCATCGTATTAAAACGCCGGTGACCGGGGTGAAAGTGGCAAATTGTCTGACGGACGGCAGCCGCACGGCAGTCGGGCGCGGGCGGTGTTTCGAGTGGAACGTGCCGAAACGCAGATCACAGCGGCGGGCTCCGGTAAGCCAGCGACGAACATTTTACCGGGGCGGCCGAATGGCTCGTATGGATGACCGGCTCGAGCGAGTGATCCGCGGGCAGCTCCGGAAGGCCGGCCGGCAATTCGAGGCGGCGAAGCAGGCCTACGAGGAGGGACGAACAGACACCACGGACGCGAACGAGGCCGCCGAACGGTACGACCCACCAACTGACGAAGCGGGACGCGCACAGATCGTCTGTCGACGGTACGCGGAGCGACGGACCGTCGAGGTCGACAAGGCGGGGCGGCCGGCGTGTTTCGAGGCCGCCCACGCCGACTGTGAGGGGTGTGCCGCGGACGTTCGGGCGGGCCGTGTCGAGACGTGGTGATCAGTGTTCCGAGGTGGCGTAAAGCCACGCTATCGCCGACCCGGTTCCTGGCAACGAGTGCGACAGCCTGTCAGCACCAATCGTGGATTGCCACCGCTCCGACTGGCTATCGCAGCGTGGATTGATCCAGTAGCCACGGTAGTCTGCCGGCGACAATCGGTAGCATCTCTGAGGTATCACAGAGGTCGTCACACCGCCCGAGGGTGGCACACCGTACGGGCCGCTCCACCATAGAACTGATATATTCCGTGAATTCATATCGAGTAGAGAATGACCCGACAGATCAGTCGGCGCCGCGCGCTCGCAGGGCTCGGCCTTGCGGTCGGGAGTACCGGCTGTGCCGGTCGGGCACAGAATATCGCGGGGCGTGAGAGTTCCACACAGCTCGTGTTGGAGATCCGAACCACGCCGGCCGACGAGGATCCAAACGGGATCCGAATTGCACGCGGACTCGCCGAGAGGTTGACCGAGATTGGTATCGACGCACGGATCGAGACGATGAGCCAGACGGACCTCCACCGGACGGTGCTTCTCAACCACGACTTCGACGTGTACGTTGGGCAGTACACGGAGGTGCTCCCGTACGATCCGGACGTCCTCTACGGGCTCACCCACTCGAAGTTCACCGCCGAGCCAGGGTGGCAGAACCCATTTGGTCTGACCGACCTCGAGATTGACGAACTGCTGGACGAGCAACGGGCTCCAGGCGGATCCGACCGTGCGCAGGTCGTCTCGACCCTGCAAGAAGCGGTATGTGAGAAACAGCCATTCACGGTTGTCGCCTTCCCGGACGCACTGGCCGCGGCACGAACAGATCGCTTCGTTGGATGGGAAACGAAACCACCGATAGCCGCGACGGGACTGCTGTCACTCGAGCATGTCGAACCAGAGGCCGAAGACAGCGAACCAGTCACTCTTCGTCTCACGTCGACTGACGGGCGGATCTCAACGAATTGGAACCCGCTCGCCGCAGAGTACCGCCGGTACGGCACGTTCACCTCACTTCTGTACGACCAAATCGCAATAGCCGACAACGGAGCCACGATCCCATGGCTCGCTCGCGGCTGGGAGTGGCTCGATCCGGAGACGCTCGAGATCGAACTGCGGGATTCGACGTGGCACGACGGCGAGCCACTGACGGCAGGGGACGTCGCGTTCACCTACACCTTTCTTCGAGATACCTCGCTAGGTAACGCCGAGACGCCGATACCTGCCCCCCAGTTTCGCGGCCGTAGCTCGATCGTAGATTCGGTCGCGGCCGTCGACGACTCGACCGTTCGATTGGTCGTCGGTGCCGCCGGTGAGGAGATCGCTGAGCGGGCTCTCCAAGTCCCGGTACTCCCAAAGCACGTCTGGGGCGATCGAGTCAGGACGGCGACGGTCGGCGGGTTCGAGTTCGATGTCGAAACGACAGAAGCACTCGTCACGGCCAACAAAGCTCCCGTTGGAAGTGGTCCGATGCGGTTAATCGAGGCGGACCCGGACAAACGGGTCGTCTTCGAGCGGAACCCAGATCACTTCCTCGTTCGGTCCGGCGCTGCGAGGGATGATAGGGCTGGATCGACGACGGGGATCGAAGACGAGGGATCGGTGCTCAAATCGTATCGTAAAAAGCCAGAATTTGAACGTCTCGAAGTCTTTATTGTCGGATCAGACGTATCTGCGGTACAGTGGGTCGCTGACGGCTACGCTGATGGGACGGTGTCGAATCTCGGGCCAGATTCGGTTCCTCGGATCGGTCGCGAGAGCGACATCCGCCTCGTGAGCACGCAGTCTGCCGCGTTCTACTACGTGGGATACAACACCCGACGCGCGCCGCTTTCGAACCCGCGGTTTCGTGGAGTTCTCGCGTCGCTCGTGGACAAGCCGGCTATTGTCGACGACGTATTCTCGGGGTACGCTCAACCGGCCACCAGCCCGCTGGCAATGTCACCCGAGTGGGTCCCTGAGCATCTCACGTGGGACGACAACCGCGAGAAAGACGCCGTTCATCCGTTCCGTGGAGAGGGCGGATCGCTCGATGTCGGCGCGACGCGCGAGGAACTTCAGGCGATTGGGTACCGATTCGATGAGTCGAACAGGCTGCTCGCGCGGGACCCATAGTCATGTCACTTCAGGTCGTTACTGACACTCCCATACTCTCGGTCGTGACGAGCGTTTTGCTCTGGGTAGCCGCGATGTGTCTCGTCGTGGGAGTCGTCGTCGTCGGCCCGTCGGGGCTGTACCGGGTCGGCAAGAACCTCCTTCCACACGTTCGCGAGTCGCGTCGAGAGACCGTTGCCTTGCTCGTCGTGCTCTTCGTGAGTGGAATCAGCCGACCAGCGCTCCAGTCGATATCAGCGGTGTTTGGTCTGCGATTGACCAGCACCATCTTGATCGTGGAGGGCGGATTCGTTTCGTGGATCCAGGGGACGTTCCAAGATCCACAGCTGACGCTGTACTTCTCGTCGGTCTACGTGTTCGGATACGCGTTTCTCCTCGTGTTTCCGTTCATCGCGTACGCCGCCTTACCGGATGCGACGGTCGTGAGACGGCTGATCGTGGCGTACACGCTTAATTACGCGCTCGGACTCGTGGTGTACACCCTCGTGTTGGCGTACGGTCCGCGGAACGTGATGCCGGACGCTGTGACCTCACTTCTGTACACGTTCAACCCAGACTTTCAGACGCTTACCGGACAGGTGAACGTGGAGACGAACGTGTTCCCCTCACTTCACACCTCGCTGTCGGTGACGGTCGCGGTGTTCGCCTCGCTTACGCACGGAACGTACCCCAGGTGGACACCTATCGCCTGGTGGATCGCCCTCTCGGTCGTCGTCTCGACGATGTACCTCGGGATCCACTGGCTCACAGATGTGGTCTGTGGAACTGCTCTCGCACTAGGCTGTGTGTACGTGTCGTATCGCTACGTAGACGCGGTCGAAGAACCGCGAGGAGGACGCCAGTGAGACCGTAGACGGCGCGGAAAAAGAAAGCCCACGACAGTGCTTACAGGAGAATCAAGAAAGACGATAGATCAGTTCGACGACTGAGACCGCCACCGACTAGTACAATCGGTGAATACTGTGGGGCATGCCAGCGCCCGACGCCTCCGAAGCGAGTGGTGAACAGCAAGACGATGCCACCACAAATGGTGCCGCCACGGCCGGCTCGGTCGCACGCGAGTCGCCGCCGGTCGCGCTGACGATCGCCGGCAGCGACAGCGGCGGAGGGGCCGGGATCCAGGCAGACCTGCGGACAATGGCGGCACACGGCGTCTTCGGCACGACGGCGGTGACGGCCACGACCGCACAGAACACCCGTGGCGTCCACGACGTCCACCCGCTGCCTGCCGACCACGTCGCCACGCAGTTCGAGGCCGTCGTTGACGACCTCGGGCCGGCGGCGGCCAAGACGGGGATGCTCGCCACGAGCGAGATCGTCGAGACGGTGACAGCCGTCCTCACGGCGTACGGCGGCCCGGTCGTCGTCGATCCCGTGATGGTCGCCGCGACCGGCGATCGACTGTTGTCGCCCGCGGCGGAGGCGGCCTACGAGGATCTCGTTGCCCGCGCGACGCTCGTCACCCCGAACGTCGACGAGGCGGAGGTGCTCGTCGACCGAGCGGTCGAGACGCCGGCTGATGCCGCCACGGCGGGTCGGCGACTCGTCGAGTGGGGGGCCGACGCGGCGCTCGTGAAGGGCGGACACCTCGACGGGGGCGAGGATGCGCCCCCTGAAGCCGACACACGGGAAGCCAGCACCGTGGTCGACACGCTCGTGATCGGTGACGAAGCCGGACGCGAGCCGACCGTGCGCCAGATCGAGAACCCGCGGATCGAGACCGACGCGACCCACGGATCTGGCTGCACGCTCTCCAGTGCGATTACCGCCCGACTAGCGCGCGGCGAGCCGCTGGCGTCGGCGACGGTCGAGGCGGTGAGTGAAATGCACGAGGCGATTCGCCGCGGGTACGACGTCGGGTCCGGGCCGGGAGCGGTGAACGGGTCCATCCTTGACGGCGGCCGGCCGAACGACCGCGACTGACCGACTCGGTCGGATCGCACGACGGCCACCGGCGCCACACCCGCAGGGTTTTACCGGCCCCCGCCGGGGGTACGAGTATGCCAACGGGGATCGTCGGAGAGTTCCTCGAACTCAAAGCAGAGACGGACGCGGACGTCCTGGCGATGCAGTGTGGTGACTTCTACGAGTTCTTCGCGGACGACGCCGAGCTCGTCGCCGACGAGCTCGATCTGACCGTCTCACAGAAGTCGTCACACGGGTCCTCGTACCCGATGGCCGGGGTGCCACTGACCGAGCTGACGCCGTATCTACGAGCGCTCGTCGAGCGAGGTTACCGCGTCGCCGTCGCCGACCAGTATGAGACAGACGACGGCGGCCACGCCCGCGAGATCGTCCGGGTCGTCACGCCAGGGACGCTTCTCAAGACGAGCGACGACGACGCGCGATACCTGGCGACCATCGTCGCTGGCGGGGACAACGACGGCCGCACCGGGGACAAGACGATGAGTGGCGTACCGGTCAGTGGCGAGGGCACACAGCCAATCGGCGTCGCGTTCGCGGACGTCACCACCGGTCGGTTCCTCGTCACCGAACTCGACGGGTGGGCGGACCTCCGCGCGGAGCTGTACCGGTTCGACCCGGCTGAAGTCGTTCCGGGGCCGGCGCTGCGCAACGACAACGCCTTCCTCGAGGCGGTACGCGAGGACCTTGGCGGAACTCTCTCGGTTTTCGATGCGGAGGCGTTCGCGCCGGGGCGTGCCGCCCACGCGGTTCGCGACCAGTTCGGCGCGTCGATCGCAGATAGCGTTGGACTCGACTCGACGCCCGCGACGCGCGCAGCCGGGGCTGCGCTCGCGTACGTTGACGAGACAGGCGCCGGTGTGCTGGCGTCGATGACGCGGCTAACCGGGTACGCCGCCACCGACCACGTCGAGCTCGACGCCACGACACAGCGCAACCTCGAGCTGACGGAGACCATGCGGGGCGAGACAACGGGATCGCTGCTCGAGGCGGTTGACCACACGGTCACCGCCGCTGGCGGCCGGCTGCTCCGGGAGTGGCTCACACGGCCAAAGCGCGACCGCGAAGCTCTCGAGCGACGGCTGGACGCGGTCGACGCGCTCGCCGGCGTGACACTCGAACGCGACCGGCTCACCACGATTCTCGAGGACGCGTACGACCTCGAACGCCTCGCCGCGCGGACCACGAGCGGGAGCGCCGGGGCACGAGCACTCGTATCGATCCGAGACACGCTCGGCCTGCTGCCGGAGCTCGTAGACGCCGTCGAGGAAACGTCGCTCTCGACGACGCCGGTAGCCGATGTGCTCGCTCGGCCGAACTACGACGGCGCTCAGGCGCTTCGTGAAGCGCTCGAAGATGCGCTCGCAGACGACCCGCCGAAGACGAAGACCGAAGGAGGATTGCTGTGTCGCGGATACGATCCCGAGCTGGACGAACTGATCGAGCGACACGAGGCCGCCCGAGAGTGGATCGACACGCTCGCAGAGCGTGAAAAGCAGGCACACGGGCTCACCCACGTCACCGTCGACCGGAACAAAACGGACGGGTACTACATTCAGGTGGGCAAGTCGGTCGCCGACGAGGTTCCGGCTCACTACCGGGAGATCAAGACTCTCAAGAACTCGAAACGGTTCGTCACCGACGAGCTGGTCGAACACGAGCGCGAGGTGCTCCGGGTAGAGGAGGCGCGCGCCGAACTGGAGTACGAGCTGTTCGAGGCGCTTCGCGAGCGGGTCGCCGAGTCCGCAGCCCTGGTCCAGGACGTCGGGAGAGCCCTGGCCAGACTGGACGCGCTCATCTCGCTCGCGACGCACGCCGCGAGCGAAGACTGGACCCGCCCAACGCTCACCAACTCGCGCGAACTCACGGTGACAGCCGGGCGACATCCGGTCGTCGAACAGACGACTGACTTCGTGCCGAACGATCTGCGTCTCGACACCGACCGCGGGTTCCTGATCGTCACGGGGCCGAACATGAGCGGAAAGTCGACGTACATGCGGCAGGCGGCGTTGATCCAGCTGCTCGCACAGGCAGGGTCGTTCGTGCCGGCACGCGAGGCGCACATTGGGCTCGTCGATGGAATCTACACCCGGGTCGGCGCGCTCGACGAGCTCGCACAGGGACGGTCGACGTTCATGGTGGAGATGCAGGAGCTATCGAATATCCTCCACTCAGCGACGGCAGACTCGCTCGTGATACTGGACGAGGTCGGCCGCGGTACCGCCACCTACGATGGGATCGCCATCGCGTGGGCGGCGACAGAGTACCTGCACAACGAAGTGCGCGCGCGGACGCTGTTTGCGACCCACTATCACGAGCTAACGACGCTTTCAGACCACCTGCCTCGGGTGACAAACGTCCACGTCGCGGTCGATGAACGTGACGGCGGCGTCACGTTTCTGCGAACAGTCCGTGACGGCCCGACAGATCGGTCGTACGGGGTGCACGTCGCAGACCTCGCCGGCGTTCCGGCACCGGTCGTCGACCGCGCCGATCACGTGCTCGACCGGCTGCGAGAAGAGAAAGCGATAGAGGCCCGGGGAGGCACGGCTAATGGCGAGACGACACAAGCCGTCTTCGACCTCTCGACCGGCTCGTTCGCCACGGGTGCTGACGACACGAGAACCCGGAACGGAGAATCAACAACGGACACGACAGATAACGAGACGAGGGCCAGCGACGACTCGACAGCAGACTGCGACGACTCGGCAAACAGCGACGACTCAGCAGACAGCGACGTGGTCGACCCGGCCGCACAAGCCGTCCTCGAGGAGCTGACCGACCTAGATCTCAAAGAGACACCGCCTGTGGAACTGATTTCACTCGTGGACGCGTGGCAAGACCGGGTGACTGAAAATACGGGGGCCACACACGAGGGGTGACCACTGGAGCGCGAGCTGGCCGGTGGCAGACGCGTCTGACGCAAGAACTAATGTCCGAGGTGGTCGTTATTCTGCTATGGGTATCATGAGCAAGATTCTCGGCGGGGGCGGACAGCGCTCCGTCGAGGACTACGTCGAGCTCGACATCGACGAGTTCGCCGCCGTGAGCGCCGAGTCGAGCATGGAGGTCCACATCGCCGAAATCGCAGACCAGAGCGACGTCATTCCGATCAAAGACGCGATCTACGACGGCGACTTCGTAATCGCGGACATCACCCGCCACTCGACGTCCGACCGGACGATCGAGCGGATCGTCGACGAGCTTCGACAGGTCGTCGAAGAGGTCGACGGCGACATCGTCCAGAAAGGCGACGACCAGATCGTGGTAACCCCGACCGGTGTGCGGGTGTCGCGCGAGAAGCTCTCGTAGTCGACATACAGCTGTCTCGGCGTCGACCCGACGAGTCGTCCGAGCGTCGACGCTACAATCCATCCGGATATAGTTACGGAGACCGCCGTCGAGCGGCCGCAGAACCGCATCATATATGCCGCTCTCCGGGTGAGTGTAAGGTGAATGGACGAGCCGGTCCTACTCACGGGCGCGGGCGGGCGGGTCGGCCAGGCGATCCTCGACGGCATCGGCGAGAAGTACGAGTGGCGGCTGCTCGATCGAGAGCCGATCCCTGCGGCGAAGGTGCCGAGCCACGTCGCCGACGCGGATCAGTACGTCGCGGACATCACCGACGAGAGCGCCGTTCGGGCCGCGATGGCCGACGTCGGAGCAGTCGTCCACCTCGCCGGAGATCCGCGTAAGACCGCCCCGTGGGACTCGGTGTTACGAAACAACATCGACGGGACGCAGGTCGTGATGTCGGCTGCGGCTGCGGCCGGCGTCGACCGCTTCGCGTTCGCCTCCTCGAACCACGCGGTTGGCGGGTACGAGACCGATGACCGGACGCCCGAGCTGTACCGCACGGACGATGAGTACCAGCTCACGGGCGAGGAGTTACCTCGACCAGGCAATCTCTACGGCGTCTCGAAAGCGACCGGCGAGTTTCTTGGGCGTTACTACCATGACGAGTTCGGGTTGTCTGTCGTCTGTGTCCGGATTGGGAACCTCACCAAAGGTCACCCACCGCGGGAGTACGAGCGGGGTCAGGCGATGTGGCTCTCACACCGGGATTGTGCGCACCTCTTCGATCGCACGCTCCGGGCCGACTACGGCTTCGAGATCGTGTACGGCATTTCCGATAACGACCGCAAGTACTACTCGATCGACCGCGCCCGCGAGGTGCTCGGCTATGACCCACAGGACAACTCGGCGGAGTACTCCTTCGCGGGCGACCCACTCGAGGGGACCGACCACCTGGCAACCGAGACCGACCCGCCAGTCGACGAGCCGTGAACCGCCTCGAAGTCACGTGATTCGAGACGCAGAACGTCTCGTTATCACAGAAATATTCGATCTCTGTCCGACCCCGACGCTCGCCTGACTCACCTGCAGAAGACTCACTGGCGGCTACGCTCGATGGTCGTTCAACAGCTCACTCGAAGAGGCTGCCGACGTCCCGGCGCTTTCGGTTCGCCCGCTCGACATGGTCGTCGATCCGGGCGGCAATTTGTGGACGCCGCGTGGGGTGAGTGAGGTACGAGAATATGAGGTCGATCACCTGCGTGCGGCCGGTTCCTCGCTCCTCGATCGCGAGTGTTGCAGCCGCCTCAAGGGTATCCTCATTGCCGGCGTCGACTGTCGACGCGAGTCCCGGTGCCGCGAGAAGCGCGGCGTTGAGATCGAGCTCAGAAAACCCGATAGCGGTCCCGTCGACGCGGATTCGCGGCGGGACAGCCCGCTCTATGATCTCGGGATCGATCCGGAGTCGACGACACCACTCGACGACCGGATCGAGGGAGACGTCGCGATGGCCGGGAGAAACAGCGGTGAGATAGCCGACCGCGTTGGCCGCACAGCCGGCCGCCCCAGACCAGTTGCGATCTGTGGCATGGTGCGTCGCCGCGGTCGCCGCGATTAAGCCGTGGAGGAGTCGTTCGTCATCGCCCGTTTCAAGCGGCAGCCAGGCGGCCTCCCACGGCTCGTGAGCTGCGAGGTGGTACCCTTCGTTGAACAGCGCGACCCCGGCGTAGAGCGCGGAGGTCACCGCTGGGGGACCATCGGATGCGTCGTGCATGTATCGCTGTAGCGGTGAACCGGATAAAAAGCTACAGAGAAACGAGGAGAGAGTCCTCGGCCCAGCGAGGCATTCACTCCGGCGACGATTCGTCCGCCGGCTCGAACACGAGTATCCACCCGTCGCGTTGGACGCGGATCCGGAACGCTATGTACCCGAACTCGATCGCGTCCGGCTCACACCGAGACGACACCGGCTCGGTACTGAAGAGCGCGATCTCGACCGCCTCAACGTCCACGCACGCGTACAGTGGCTGGGTGGAAACGGCGCGAGGGTCGACGTCCATCGCGTCCGCGACGGTGAAGACGATGGCAGTGGTGAGCTCAACCGGCTCCGTCGAGTCGTAGTGGCGCTGGGCGACCGGTGACCGCGGCGGCTCGGGGTCGTCGGGTGCGTCGGGGTCGTCCGATGGATCCTCGTCACTCCCGCGCCGCATCCGTCTCACGAGGGGCCTGCACCCTCGCGTAGGTCGAGACCGGTGCTGATTCCGCGCAGCGCGAGCAACACTTGGTGGGCGTTCTCCCCGGGTGCGACCGTTTCGGTCGACTCGTCGAACAACAGGACATCCTCCTCGACGAGTTTGGGGACATGAGCGTGGTAAAGTGAGACGTACACCGCAGACCGTCGCTGGTCGGTGGGCGCCTCCGGGCCGTCCGTATGCTCCCACGCAGCGATAGCTTCGGCGAGGTCTTCGAGCGACCACACGGCGTCCTCGAGGAGCGCATAGCAGAGGTATCGACGACGAGGGTGCGAGCACCGCGCGCGCCCCGCCGTTCACGGTGTCCGAAAACGTCCTGACGGAGATTTGAACGCAGAAAGACGGTCGGCCTCGCTTCGCTCGGCCGCTGCGACGTTCCTACTCAACTCTCCGCGTCGATTCTTTCAGTACGCCTGCTCGCTACGCTCGGGACGTTGTACTGAAAGAAACGTCCTGACGGAGATTTGAACTCCGGTCCCTGGCTCCGCAAGCCGTCTCCAGAAGTAGTCTCCCACTTCCAACAACGACACATCGCTCCTCCATATAGCGAGCTTCTCCGTCTCCGTACTGTAATTGTATGTGCTTTCGGCTGATAAATACCCGCCTCGATGGTGTGACCGACAACGACGATTCCGTGAGTTCTTCACCCCTGACCCAAGACCGAATCTATTCCTTGTCGAAGGTTGAGGGCACTTCCTTGGCGAACAAAGACACGCACCTACTGCTCGTCCGAACGTACCACTGTACCGATTAGAGGGCTACTCGGTACACAGAAGTCCTCGGACGAGACGGTCGATATGAGTACCGGTGGGGGGGGGCACAACTGTCACAGGTCTTGACTGATTTAGTTGAAGAAGAGGTTCGGTATTGGTGATGGATAGATGTCTCTCGAAAACTGTCGTGACACTACTGACACCCCAACCGGTATTCAGGTTCTTGTGTCACGGATGAACGTTCTCTGTATGTACAAACTACGCGGGGGTCACGTGTCTTCTTCCTCGGTATCCCGACCGAGGGAGTATTTCAGGAAGACCAGCCCGAGAATCTTCTCTTTCGACGGGTCGCTCTCTCGGCGGAGTTCGTGGACTTCTCTCCACGCTCGCGCCATCCCGCCGTTCTCGATGAGGACCGCCATCACCTGTCTGACTGACAGGTCGGCTTCGACTATGAACTCGGATGATTCCCCAAGATAGTCTGCTATCTGCTCTTGGACGTTGATGTTTTTGAATCCAGAGTACACAATTTCTTTCGCCTCATCTGATAGCTCGGTTGTTATCCCCTCGCCTCGCGAGAATCCATCTATTTGCTCTTGAGTCGACATAATTCCAATTAAGTCAATCTCGATACTGTAGAAGTCGATAAATGCCTTCTCAACCTCTCTCGCGCGTGTCTTTGGATATGGCTCTTTGATTGTATCTGTGCTGAAGTAGTCTGAAAGGAATCGTTGAGAGTCAAGACTAAGTATCATATCACATAGATTTCTACCGTCAATCAACTTCACGTTCAGGTCATTAGCTATCTGCTCTGCTTGAGACGTGAATGAACTTGTTGTCACTATGACAACAGCGTCGACGCCACTCTCTTGTCGTCTGAGACTATCGTACTGCTGGACATCTCGACTGCTTATTTTATTGCCCTCAGCCCATCTCTTTGCCTGAATAAGCTGTTTCTGCTTGAATGGGGTACTCTGTTTAGCGATAACATCAATACCTCGGTCGCTTGAATCAGGCGTCTCTGTCGTTTTCCAGCCTCGTTCTTCCCATACGTCAGCAATCAAAGATTCAAATTCGCCTCCGTTTATTTGGCGAAGCTTAGAAAGAAGTTCGTCACGGCTTAGCTTCATTGAACTACGGTGTGCGTGAACCGATAATAATTCTTTGACCCACGCGGATATATCACGCCCCTTCGTCATTCAGCAACCGCTCTGGATAGAGGTCAGAGATTAGTCCGATAATCTGGTATTCGAGTTGTTCGAGCGGAACCTCAAAATCGTGATATAGGCCGACATCCTCTTTTCGCCACGCCTTCGTCCAGAAGTACGTCCGTCGTCGGAGTTGTCTCCCCTCGTTGAAGAGCCGGTCGGCCCACTTCTCATACTTCTGCTTCTGGTTCTTGTCGTGGTCGAAGATGATGGCACTCAGATTCCCGATGTGGTAGTAGTGTCCGTCTCCCCATCGGGCGAATTTGCCGGTACTGTTTCCTCGAAGACCACGTAGATTTGCGCTCAAGCCTTCACCGTCTCTCCCGTACTTGCCGGCCTTCCCAACGTAGAGAGGAATGAGGTCTCCATCCACCATCCAGTACATCAAGTAAATCAGGCCGTCGTAAGTGTCGTCAGAGGTCGACCAATCGTTGATGGCCTTGCGACCCTCTTCTCGAACGAGGGTTTCCATTTCCTCGCTTCGCCTCAGGATTCGTCTGTCGTCTTTGCCGTAGTTCTTGTACTCGACAACCCGATTCTCGTTAGTCTCGAAGAGAGGGATAGGGCTCTCTGTGTCGACATAGCGGTTAGTCCAATCCTGCCATATCCCCACCTTTGTAGTCATACTATTTCCCACGAGATGACGGCTCCCCGTTGATGGACTGGATGACGTAGTCCATTGAAGTGAGCCACGTTCCTCGTCTCAACCTCGAAGTCATACCAGTAGTCGACATCAAGAGCAAACTTCTCTGCGACAGCTTCGGGACTCATCCGCTCGTATGACTCGTCTTCGGGCTCGTAGTATAGGCCAAGTAGTCCGCCGTGTTCCTCAAAACCTGCCTCGTAGAGCTTTTGAGCGTCTGTCAGGAGGGTCGATGTCGTTCGTTCGGGGAATGGACTGAAGACCTTCGCAAAACTGTTCGGGTCGATATTTCCGTTATCGTAGCGGAATCGAAGGAGCTTCGCCTCGACCGGAATCTCGGTCTCCTCGCTATCGATGAAGAGGTCGACCCGTTGCCCTCCATCGATGTACGGCTCTTCAGTCTTGATAGAGTAGCTGGTGTTTCCTTCGAGAGCATCTCGGAGCATCTCGACTTGTCGCTCCTCCTCGAAGGGGCCGACACCCGCTTGCCATCGGTCGTGTTCCGCCTCTGCGTCTACTGCTGGAACCACCGAAGCGAAATCGTTTGCGAGATTCGTGAGCAAGTCCGACGTATCCATTACTTGCACAGAGGGCGACGGTCGTTTAATTTTCTTACCCCGCGTGGAGACTATATCTATTCCCGATTCGGTTGAAACTACGACAGGGTAGAACAATACTTTTAGTGATTGCCAGAGAAGAGTATGGTAACTAATAACAGATATGTCGGAAACAAATGAGCAGAGAAGGGCTTCAGAACTCGCACAAGAATTGGAAGAAGATACCAGTCGACTAACCGAGTCTTATCAAGGTGATGGTACTACCAATCAGCCAATTATCGAATATCTTGAAGAGAATGAAGATATTAAATATATCTTCACGGCTTCGATAAAAGCTATTGCTGTTAATGACAAAGGTTCTGGTGAAACACTACCTAAAGATGGAGAACCCACCTATGTCCTCACAGAGTCCAGAATCTTGGGTATAATGCCTAATGAAGAGGGTGACAAAATATACGAGATACCATTTGGTTCAGTATTAGATGTCGAAAATCATTTTGGGTGGACAAAGTGGAGAATGGAAATTAAAACGAATGATAATAATTACCATCTCTGGATTTCACCATCGGATAATCAGAAAGAGACGGTGAATAACGCAAGAGATTATATTCTCGAAAAGGCTGAGAAAAAAAGGCCAGATTCGAGTAGTGATAGTGATAATATAGATGAGGAGAGAACAAATTTAGATAATAGTCAGGAATCTCAGCAAAGTCCAATTGATACTGATAATATCGACCCAGAATACTCGTTCACGGCGAAAAAGAAGGGGATGAAAATTGAGGAGGACGGCGAAACAGTCCATCTTACTTCTGAAAAAGGTTCAAAATCAAAGTTCGAGTTTGCCGGTAAGCAATTTATTGCTACGATTCCACAAGAGTCAGACGATGAAATATTTGTAGTTGATTATGAGTCTATAGATGATGTCGGGTTCTCATCGGGTTTTCGTAAGAATAGGATAGATATCCAAACAGAGAATAAGCTATATAAATTCTGGACGAAAGATAGTGTCGATTCAAATGAACTAATGGAGCTTATATCAGAAGGTGCTGTTACAGAGTCGTTCACAGTAAATGACCTATTATTTGAGGATGAAAGCATAGAGAAGGAATACAACCTTAGTAAAAATGGAGTTAACCTGATAAATGCAGAAGAAGGTGAAGATATCAAATTGATACCTTCTGATGGGAATGAAGCAAAGCTTGTTTTCACTGACAATCGGTTTCTGTCGGTAGTCCCTCAATATCTGGATGACAAGAAATTTTCTGTTAGTTATGATTCGATAATTGATGTAAAATATGAAACAGGACAAATCACTTTGTACGCTCCACCTGAAACATATCTGTTTTACGTTGGAGACTCCATTCGTGAAAAGAAATTAATCCGATTCATATATGATAAAATAAAGGGGAACGGGTCCAATAAGCTCGCTGAAGAAATTGATAACGACGAGAAGATTAAGAAAATAACTACAGCAAAGAAGCACGGAATAGAAATTAGAGGGAATCATACAAAACCGGAAACCTTTGAGGCCAAATTTGTGTTTACCGATAGTAGATTCTTATCCTATATTCCACGTAAAGAGTCAAGTAAACTCTCCATCTTAGACTACGATTCGATAGTTGATTTTGAATCATCTTCTGGAATGACAAAAAACCGTATTGATATACATCGTGGTTCGACGACCTACAAATTTTGGACAACTGACAAGCCATCTCGTATAATAAGATTCCTGTCCAGTAACGCAGGTCGGGAGAGGTTTGAGCTTGTAGAAAGTGACGATGAACAGGGGACACTGAGGATTGAGGGATGGACGAAGGGGTCATCAGATATAAATGCTGATGTCAACGCTTCATCGAATTCGAAGGGAAAATCGTTTGGCGTGCAAGGAGGCCCATTCTTTGCTTCCAAGACCGCTTCCAAATCCTCAATCAAAGGTGACATATCTGGAGAAATAACCGATAATACCTACACGGCTGAGATAGAAAAGTTGAAGATTTATAAACAGAATCTTACTTTGAAATCTGGTGTGGAGCTTGATATCCATCTTTCAGAGATAGGAAATGTATTCAAGCAACAGAACGGGCTTATTATAGAAGTAGCAGGCACAACTTTTAGAATGGGTGACCTTCCGAGCGATGCTAAGGTCAGCGAAGCAGTTAGCTACATAAAAGAACATATGACGAGTTCTGAGGAAGAGATAGAAGCCACAAGTTCAGCTGAAAAGGATGAAAATGAAAATAAAGACGAATATGCTGACTCAGCGAACGTAGACACTGCTGAAAAACTCAGGGAACTGAAAGGGCTACACGAAGATGGTATTCTAACTGATGAAGAGTTTGAAACAAAGAAAGAAGAACTTCTTGACGACTTCTGATTAGTCGCGGCTTCGGTTCCTCACTTCGACCGAGACAAGTCGATTGTCCCAGAAGACTGCCTTGACTATCACCTCATCGGCTCCGTCTGTCTCTTCTCCGATAATCGTCTCACCACACTCCTCGCACCACACTCGTCGGAGTACCCACCCATCTCGGTCATAGCGAGTGGCATACGCTTGCACAAGGTCGCCAATCCGAACACGCTTGTTACAGCGGTCGCAGATGTGACCCGACCGAACTCCGTTGAGAGCCTTCGCAGGATTCGACCGGCTCATTCCTCACTCACCTCAGAGGTAGGATTCGGCTCTTCGAAGCCGTCACGATAGCACGGCCAGCAGGGAAGCTCCTCGAAGAGAGGGATACAGTCGCAGTCATCCGGTCGCTCGTCCGAGTGGTCGCTTTCCTCTGCTTCGACCGTTACGCCCCCATCTGCCCTCATCGCTGGCTTATCGCTCGCTGCTTCAAGAACAGGCTCACGAATTGCCACAGCGACCATATGTTTACAGGCGCCATCCTGATACTCGTAGGCAGGGCAGGTACAACTGAAGGGAATCCCACCCTCGACGTGAACCGTGTAGGTGTGTTCTTTCGGCTCATCGTAGGAGCCGTTCACGACTTCGACTTTGCCACCTTCGAGGAGGGTGAACTCGAACCCTTCCCACGATGCGCGCTTTTCAATCGTGGCATCAGCATCCAGTACTTCGAGAACTTCGGAGGGAGCTAATTCCGACATGATTACCCCTCAATGAAGGTCGTGAACTCGTTGCCACACTCACGGCATCGGTGGGTGAAGATGAGCGAATCGGAGTAGCCCCGTCGCTTGCTCGTCGTGATAGCCTCGATTGAACAGAGGCAGGGAACGCCTGAATCGAGACGGAAACCCGGTAGTTGTCGCAGTCGTTCGATTTGCTGTTCGTCAAGTTCTTGACTCTCGTCGTTCGTAGTTGGCATTGGCTTTCTGCTCCAAAGAAGGCCACCGTCCGCCTGCTACAACAGGCGGGCATTTTCCGAGCGATATACCCCGAAGGGACGGCTTCCTTCTCACCTTATCCTGCATAGGCTAAAGTAATAAACCTTTGCCTTCGGAGGAAAGGGTTATGTTAGTGCCTGAGAGATGTGCCAATATGACGAATCCAGAGCGAGACCCTGAATCGGGAAAACTAACCGAACGGTATTCTGATGAGGATTTTCTCGAAGCCGTCGCGGAGCTTGAACCAGCAAGTACACGGGAAATTGCTGAAGCGGTAGGATGCTCTCGACGTAACGCTGATGTCCGATTGAGAAAACTCGAAGAGGCTAACCAAATACGAATGAAGAAGGTCGGAAATTCGCTGACGTGGTTTTCGGTAGAGTGAGTTTTATTTTTTAAGCGATAGCGCGCGAAGCCGTATATTATACAGGCCACCCCTTTCGCGAACCTACCCCTCGCTGGGGTAGGGTAAATGCGCTTGTTAACAGCCCCCACGGGTGAAGACTTGAGCCAAGAGAACCGGCTATTCCCGAATTTCTTCTCACCTCAAAATGCGGTCAGTTTGATGCGTGAGTCTTCCCACCAAGCTGAATACCGGGGGGTGTCACAAGTGTCACACTTTTCTCCCAATTGGGTCGGATAAGAACTCTCGGTACTGTTGTGGATATGGATACCTCAAAACTGTCGTGACACGGTAGACACCCACCGGTAATCAGTCATCACTGCTGTCGATAAACAAAAATGTGCGCTAATGTTGATATATGGGAGACGCCCTATGTACACCGGCTATATCTCTCCTGTCCCCGCTCTGTCTTTTATAAGGGCCGACGCATATAGTATATAAACGAGGACAAATCGGGGACACCCCCAATAGATGAGTTCTGTTCTGTCCTCAGTGTAAATCTATGCGCGATAACGAAATTCGTCTATCTGATAGCGAGAAGCAACGGTTGAAACAGTATCGAGATACACGGTTCGACAAGACAGTACCCTACGGATTCATCGTGGGGCGAATACTCGATGAGGTGGCTGACGAATGACGGAAGAATTGGTCGAAGCAGTCGAAGAAGACACGTCGCTCTTCTCGGTCGAGAAGGAGACGACTATCCGATTCTCGAAGGCTGATGACTGCGCCTCAGTCTATACGGAAGAAGCGGGCCTGATACGACGATTGCTCCGTCACCCTCATTTCGAGGTCGACACCCTTCGAGTCAATACGGACGATGCTGTGGGCAAGCAGGTCGCTCCCAACGACTTCGAGCAGGGTTCCATCACGGGAGTCGACGGAAACATCCCGGTCGAGGCGCTGGTCCTCCAGACATCGCTCCGAGAGACTTCTCAGCACTCTGCACTCGTTCCAGAAGGCGTCCTTCGAGAAGAAGCGACGACTGATTGACCGAGGCTGATTCTCCTGCCTTCTTCGAGTGATGTCTTCAGCAGATAACGTTGGCGCGAATCCAAAATCTACCTCTCCAGATGAGAATATTCCTTTCGAGGAGCGGCCCACTACTCGCGCTGATGGGTGTAAACCAGAGCCGCTCGACGATTCCGAGGAGGACTGTTACCGCCTTCACGAACCGATAGCTGATGCTCCGTCGATGGTGGGAGACGACCGCTATCTCGAAGAGGGTCAGCCGATGACAGCGTTCGAGGCAGTCGGTTCCTACATCAAGCGGCGACACGGTGAGAACGTTTCTGCCGAGAAACACGGCTTCACGAAGACGCGCCAGTGGCGACGAAAGCGCCAGTACGCACTTGGCAAAGAGATGGATAGACAGCTCCTCGATGAATACGATGAGCCGACGACTGTCCTCCTGTCATTACGTGTCTCGCCTGCCCACAGAAGGCGTCTGACACTGCTCACAGGCTTACACGAGGCGATAGAGCCGACCATTGGACAACTCCGCTATCGCCTTCAGGGAGCGGCTGACGCCCCGCTCTCGTCTGATGAGTGGGAGTACTTTGCTGTCATCGCGGGAACCGAGGAACGGGCAACACCCCATCTACACATCTTGGTCTACTGCGATGGCAACATCTCGCGCCAGCGGTTCGCTCCCGCCGTCGAGAAATTCGTGGCGAAATGCCCCTTCGCGCCAGATGATAAGCGTGGCAACTCGCCAGAGGGCGGGGCTATCTCTCTTCGTGGAAACGGGAGCGACAAGATTCCACGGATGGATGGTGAGCCTGCCGAAAGTGCTGGTGCTACCTACGTCCTCACGCAACTCCCGCACCTTCGAGATGTAGATGAGATGGCGCGAGATGAGCTTCTCCATTCTTCAACTGTAGATGCGTGGAATGGGAACGCCTTCCGCAAGAGTCAGTACACGGTTTGGGACGATGCGGATGAACCATCGGCTGAGGAGGTTTCGGGAGTAGAGCCAACGTCATCTGCTGAGAAGAGTGATGCCCTCTCCGAAACAGAGCGCGAGTTCGTTGAGCAGTACGTGGAGCAACTTGGAAAACCAAATCGAGAGGTCATCCGAGCGAACATCGAGCGGAATCGAGATGAGTTCGACGAAGAACCAGATAGGGAGAAAATCATCGGCTCAGTCATGAATGAGGTTAAGTCAGAAGCGGAGGGTGATTGACCCACAAAAGAACAGTCATAATTATGGTAATAGCGCCCACACGGGGCAGGTGTAGTTAACGAGTCTGACTGTAAATTATCGAAATCTGGTATTTCCTATATATGTGTTAGAAGGCCTAATAGCCGCTAATATGGGCATCAAAAGAATTTCATCTTTTGCTAACCACGGGACGGGGGCAGGCTCCAAAATGGTATCAGAGAAATAGTCAGTAGCGGTACCTTTATGATGTAATCGCCCGTGTGTTTAGATGCGCCTCACCGAAAACAACAAGGCGCGTGAAACAACGATGACAGCAGACTACTTCCACGAAGAGCGGCAGGTACGTCGCTCGCAGATGCCTTCGAATCACTCGACAGCCACCCGTCACGACACACCAAACACGGATTCCACTGAAACCACCAGAATCCCCAACAATCCAACAATGAACTTTCAAACCTACACGCAGAGCGAGCCGAATCAGTATCAGAACAGCCGAACG
The DNA here is from genome assembly GCF_059623105.1 of Halorubrum orientale. Classification (NCBI taxonomy): domain Archaea; kingdom Methanobacteriati; phylum Methanobacteriota; class Halobacteria; order Halobacteriales; family Haloferacaceae; genus Halorubrum; species Halorubrum orientale. Next base: position 308,614 of record NZ_JBSPSR010000004.1, read on the forward strand.
CAGTCGTGGGGGGTCGAACGATGAGTACACAGGTCTCGGCAGATGAGGTGCAGGAGGTAGACGAAGGCCACGCTGTCCCCGACGAGCTAAGAGAACTCGACCAGTGGGTCTGCTGGGAAGAGGTCGGGACTGGCGAACGCAAGCGGAAGATGCCGCGAGTTCCTGACGAGAGCGGAGAACCCGCCAAAACAAGTGACCCATCGACGTGGGGCAGTTTCGATAAGGCGTATAACGCCTGTCAGCAACGGAAAGGGGTCGGTCTCGGCTTCGTACTCACCGAAGATGACCCGTACCTCGCTGTCGACTTCGATGACGTGCGAGACCCTGATTCGGGCGAGACCGAGGACTGGGTTCTCGAAGCAGTCGACCGATGGGGGGCTTACACTGAGATTTCCCCCTCTGGTACAGGCTTACACGTCTGGCTGAAAGACGTGACTGAGCCAGAGTGGTGGGTCGATACAGACCACATCGAGGTCTACGATTCGGGCCAGTACATCACGGTCACAGGAGAGCACTTCTCCGACACTCTAACAAGGTGCGCCACTCCCTCGAATTTCGAGACGTGGTTGGAGAGCCACGCCGAGTTAAACGTGCCTGAGCCGCCGTCCCAAGAGTCGCAGGGCGAATCGGGGGAGTACGAGGTAGACATCAACCTCGACGTGCACGATGTCCTCAGCCGTGCCTCGTGTCCCGAAGGCAAGCGTGTCAGCCACCCATACCACGATTCCAGAACTGGAGAGAACTTTCAGGTCTTCGATGGTGGCGAAGCGTGGTACTGCTATCGCCACGAGGTGACTGGCTCTGCACTCCATCTCATCGGGATAGAGCAAGGGGTCATCGACTGCGGCGACCTAAACCGAAAGCTCACCGACAAGGAGTGGGCTAAAATCTTCGAAGCCGGTCGAGAAGCAGGCTACGACTTACCCGAACCATCGGACGAGAGCGACTCCTCTGCTCCGACGAACATCGTAGAGGCACTCATCGAATCGCAGGAGCGGTGGATTTCGCAAGCGGAGAAGACCATCACTGTGTGGGACGTAGGCGAGCAAGATGCCGCCGAGGTGAAGGAGATATTCGAGGAGCAATCGCTGGACTCTGACGAGTCTCTGGAGATAATTCAAGGACTGGATGGTGAGTATTCCAGCGCATTCAGCGACTTCTTAGACGAGCCTGATGAGTGGACTGTCGAAGTCGCAAGCCCCGATGACAAGTGGCGAGAGGTGCGTGGATGGTACAGTGAGGATGGTGAAAAGAAGTACGCTCGTGACTTCGCAGTCAGGCTCCTCCGCGAAGAGTACGACTTCATCACGGTGAAGGACAGCGAGCAGATGTACTGCTACGACGATGAGACGGGAGTGTACGAGAGCGATGCTAAGAAGGTCGTGAAACAGCGGTTAGAGGAGATGCTACGGAGCCACTACTCCAAACACGAGGTGCGAGAAATCCTCGCCCGCCTCTCGTCGGGTAGTTACATCGACCGAGAGGAGTTCGGTCAGAGCGGGTCGCAGGTCTGTGTCGCCAACGGTGTCCTCGACATCGAGGCAGGAGAGCTGTCGGACTTCCACCCGAACTACAACTTCCGGTCTCGTCTTCCCGTCGAGTACGACCCCGACGCAGACTGCTCGCAGTTCAAGAGCTTCCTCAAAGACGTCTGCCCCGACGACAAGATTCCGATGCTACAGGAGTTCGTCGGATACTGTCTCCAGCCACGGATGCACCACAAGAAGGCGCTCCTCCTACTCGGCCCTACTGATGCAGGGAAGAGCGTCTTCCTCGACGTGCTCGAAGCACTGTTCGGAACCGAGAGTACCACCAGTCACTCGGTGCAGTATCTCGCCAACAACCGATGGGGAGAGGCTGACCTCGTAGGAAAGATAGCCAACATCCGTCACGACCTCGACTCGTCGGCCATCGAGAACGCTGGCAAAATCAAGGAACTCACAGCAGGTGACCGAGTTCGCGCCGAACGGAAGCACGAAGACCCATTCTTCTTCCAGCCGAGAACGAAGCACATCTTCTCGGCCAACCAACCGCCAGCACGGACAAAGGAGGATAGCGGCTTCTGGAACAGGTGGCTCACGGTGGTCTTCCCTGAGTCCATCCCCCGCAAGGAGCAAGACCCACGCCTGATAGAGAAGCTGACGAGCGAGGAAGAACTCGCGGGTGTGCTAAACTGGGCTGTCGAAGGATACCAGCGACTCGAACGACAGGGGCAGTTCACGAACGAGCCTCGCCCGATGGAGAATCGTCGGCTGTGGGAGCAGTACGGCAACTCCATCGAGCAATTCGTCAGTCAGCATCTCGAACGAGAGCCGAGTGAGTTCGTTCGGAAAGACGAGGCGTATGATGCCTACAAGAAGTTCGCCAAGGCTGAGGGTATGGAGGTGGTCACGAAACACAAATTCACCTCCGAACTGAAGGAGAAAGGAGCCTCGGTCAATCAGCGGCGATTCGACAGAGAACGAGAGCGTGTCTACACAAGCTTCCAGTGGTCGGGCGAGAGACCAGACGCTTCGGCTACAGAAGAACTGGAGGGTGACATCGAAGAACTGTTCGGTTAATCGGCTGGTGGTCGCCTTCTGAATACCGTGGGGGGTGTCAGAGGTGTCACGAGTCTCTCCCAATTAGACCCTGTAGGAAGTGGTGATGAGAAATCACAGTACATACGGTGAGAAAAGTCGTGACTGTTGTGCCCCCCACCGGTATTCCCTAACCCATCCGGTTTAGAGCATCCCGTCTATCGTCTGGAGGGGCGTGGTCATAACGGAGTGTTGTCTTCGAGGAGCGATGCCGGAGTTGGGCTTGAGCCGCGGCCAGTCCCTCTTCTCGCGTCATAAATGTCCCGACACTGTGACGAATCGAGTACCAGCTTATGTCTCGATTCTCGGTGTCAATCCCCGCCTGTTCGCATACTCGTCGGAGGATGTGATTCAGTGCGTGACTTCCGTAGGGGTTCGCCTGTCGAGTGAGCCAGAGGGTGTCCGTGTCTTCGTACATCTCGTACTGTTCTCTTTCATTCAACCAGCGAGACAACGCTTCTGCGGTCCTATCTGTTAGGCTCACTGTCCAGTTGTCGACGTTTTTCGAACTCTCTTCTTTTGGGATGCGGAGCACTCGGTTCGGCGCGTCGACCCAATCGGCGGTAGCACGTTCGACCTCAATCGGGCGGAGACCTGTATCGAGAGCAGTCCAGATGAGCGAAGGGAACTTCCAAGAGTTCGCACGGTCGAAGTCGTCGGGGCCAACTTCGCCCTTCGGTTTTACGAATCGTTGCGCGAGATACTCCTTCCAGTGGTCGCGCTCTTCTGGAGAGAGCGAATTGTATGACGGAACTGAACCATACTCTAAGACCGCTTCCCGAATCTGCTTGCGCTCCTCAACGGAAAGGTAGTCACGCGGGTTCGTCGTACTGGTATCGTTCGAGAAGGTGAGTTCTGGGTCCCACTCCGCTTCATCGAACTCCCACGCGCGCCATCGAAACAGGGTCTTCAGTGCCTTCATCATATTCGCCTTCGTGTCCTGTGAGGCGTCACTGTATGCCAGTTCACGCATATACGTATCCGCGTGCTCGTGCGAGACGTGCGTGGTGTATCCGTCTTCTTGCTCCCATACCCATCGGTAGAACTTATCGACCCTCGCACAGCGGATGTCTGCTGTCGTTTCAGCATATCCTTCGCCGCGCTCTGGGTCTTTTCCGAGGTTGAGTACCCACTTGATGAATTTCTCCCGATGTGCTCGATAGTCCGAAACCTGGCGTTCTGCAAGCTCTTCTTCCGTTGGCTCAGTTATGAGCGGAATCCCGTGACGGCTCGGGGATGACTCACCCGAACCTGTTTCCTTGGCTTTCGTCATCGCGTGTCTCCGTTGGTCGGAGACGAGGAAAACCGCAATACGGCAGAGGAATGGTAACGTCCTGACGGAGATTTGAACTCCGGTCCCTGGCTCCGCAAGCCAAGAGGATAGTCCACTACCCTACCAGGACTCATATACATCTATCGGGGAGTCACATAAGACGGTTACGGTCCGGTGACATCCTCGCCCGCCGTGAACGGCGGGATTCTCTCGCTGATTAAAGATAGTCGCCGTGGGCAAATATCGCATACGAGAGCCGACTCCTTATGTACGAACCCGGCACCACTCGATGTATGCTGAAGCACTGCAGTCGGGAGCGCGTCATCACGAACCCGCTGGATGCGGCCACGAGATCGGTGCAAGGACAACGCTTATTCGTCGAGTCGACCACCGACGAGGTACGCGTATGGGAGCCATAGAGGACGTCTACGAGGACCTCGATACCGACGTCGAGTTCGAGGAGTTCGCGGCCGCAGTCGAGGACAAAGTCGAGCAGATGGGCGGTTTGGCGGACGAAGAGACCGCCGCGATGCTCATCGCTCACGAGCTCCGCGACGAGGAGGCGGACACCATCGCGGACATCGAGCCCGGCATGAACGAGGTGAAATTCCTCGGGAAGGTCACGGCCATCGGTGACGTCCGAACCTTCGAGCGTGACGGCGACGACGGTGAGGGCCGCGTCTGTAACGTCGACGTCGCGGACGCGTCCGGCTCGGTTCGAGTAGCGTTGTGGGACGAGATGGCGGCAGCAGCGGACGAACAACTCGAGGTTGGCCAGGTGCTCCGGGTTATGGGTCGGCCAAAAGAGGGGTACAGTGGGCTCGAAGTGAGCGCCGATAAGGTCGAACCCGACGACGACGCCGAAGTCGACGTACAGGTGCTCGACACATATCGTGTCGAAGACCTCTCGCTCGGCGCGTCCGACGTCGACCTCGTGGGGCAGGTCCTCGACACAGACTCGGTGAGGACGTTCGACAGAGACGACGGCTCTGAAGGGCGGGTCGCAAACCTCACGCTCGGCGACGAGACCGGTCGCGTGCGGGTGACGTTGTGGGACGAGAAGGCAGCCCTCGCGACGACGTTCGACGCCGGCGAAGTCGTCGAAGTTGGCGATGGATACGTCCGTGACCGCGACGGCGACCTCGAGCTCCACGTCGGCAATCGAGGAACCGTCGAAGCTGTCGACGCAGACGTCGAGTACGTGCCAGAGACGACCCCGATCGGTGAGGTGGAGATCGGACAGACCGTCGATATCGACGGCGGCGTCATCGAGACCGACCCGGTGCGGACGTTCGACCGAGACGACGGTAGCGAAGGGCAAGTCAGAAATGTGCGGTTGAAAGACGAGACGGGTGAGATTCGGGTCGCGCTGTGGGGAGACAAAGCCGATGCGGATATCGACTTAGCCGACCGCGTCGTCGTCACCGACGCGGAAATCGGCGACGGCTGGCAAGACGACCTTGAGGCGTCCGCAAACTGGCGATCGACGGTAACTGTACTTGAGGATGCCGACACGAGAGCAGGCGCATCGGAGACCAATCCGGACGCAGCAGGAGCGAACACAGCAGACGGTGGACTTAGCGAGTTTGCCGACGGCGGCGAGGCGACCACCGCCTCAACTTCGACCGATGAAGCGTCGACAACAGCTACGGCAACGGACGAGGACGGCCCGGCAAAAGACGATGGGGAGACGACCGTAGACGAGACGGAGTTCACCGGGACAGTCGTACAAACCGGAGACCCAATCGTATTGGACGACGGCCAGCAGACGCGTCAGGTCGAGACCGATGCGTCACTTCGACTCGGCGAAGAGGTTACTGTCCGTGGGCCAGAACGGGACGGGACGATACACGCCGCGGACGTGTTCTGATCGCCGATTCACGAGGTGAGGATAGAGTGACCCGGCGTGGCTACAAACCGCACCCAGACTAACATCCGGAGCCGACTGTATAGTGACTGCCGGCATCGATGAGGCGACGCGCACACGATCGGCGAGGCGGCCGTTCGGGCACGGAGACGCCGGTAACGGAAAGCGTTATACGCTGGACGGACACGTCTGTGTGTATGAGTGTCGAGTTGCCGTTCGCGCCGGTCGATCACATCATCCGGCGGAACGCCGGCGAGCTTCGCGTCAGCGCCGACGCGGCCGAAGAGCTCGCTCGGCGGATCCAGACACACGGCGCGGAGCTGGCGATCGACGCGGCTGAGCGCGCGACCAAGGACGGCCGAAAGACGCTGATGGCGGGCGACTTCGGCGTCGAGCAAGTGATACCGCGCGAGGAGCTGTCGCTACCGGTCGCTCCCGTCGACCGGATCGCTCGGCTTCGGATCGACGACAGGTACCGGGTGGGCGTTGACGCGCGGATCGCGCTTGCAGACATCCTCGAGGACTACGCGGACAACGTCGCGGCCGCTGCAGCGAGGCTGGCACGACACGCCGACCGACGAACGGTACAGGCCGAAGACATCGAGACATACTTCGGACTGTTCGAATAGATGCGCTTCGGCTACAGCGAGGCGTGTCTCGCACACGACACGGGCGACCGTCACCCGGAAAACCCGGACCGGCTACGGGCCATCCGCCGCGGGCTCGCGAAGCGACACGGCGTCGAGTACACCGATGCGCCGCCGGCGAGCCACGAAGCGGTGACAGCCGTACACGACGATGACTACGTCGACGAGTTCGAGGCGTTCTGTGCCGACGGCGGCGGCAGTTGGGACCCAGACACCGTCGCCGGTGAGGAGACGTGGGACGCCGCGCTCGCATCCGCCGGACTTGCAGCGTGGGGCGCTGGGGCCGCTCTCGACGGAGCAGACGGTCGCCAGACACCGTTTGCGCTCGGGCGGCCACCGGGACATCACGCGGTCGTCGACGACGCGATGGGCTTCTGTTTTTTCAACAACGCCGCGGTCGCCGCCCAACAGGTGCTTGATACGGGGGATGCGGCGCGCGTGGCAATCTTCGACTGGGACGTCCATCACGGGAACGGCACCCAAGACATCTTTTATGACCGCGGTGACGTCCTGTACGCGTCGGTTCATGAGGACGGACTCTATCCCGCGACCGGCGCAGTGAGCGAGACCGGGGCGGGCGCAGGTGACGGCACTACGGTCAACCTTGCGCTCGCGGCGGGCGCGGGCGACGCCGACTACCAGTACGCGATCGACGAGGCAATCGCGCCCGCACTCCGACAATTCGACCCCGACCTCCTCATCGTCTCCGCTGGGTTCGACGCCCACCGTCACGACCCGATCTCGCGGATGCGCGTCTCTTCGGAGGGATACGGACTCATGGCCGACCAGCTTCGGACAGTTGCAGCGGAAGTCGACGCTGCCGTTGCGTACGTCCTTGAGGGAGGGTACGGCCTCGACACGCTCGCCGACGGGGTGTCGATGGTCCACGAGACGTACGACGGCCGCGATCCCATCGAGCCCGACGATCCTGTCGACGAGACGACGAAGACGAGTGTCGAGACGCTCCGCTCGACCATAGATCTGTAGTACCAGACGATCGTCCACATCTCCCTGCGGTGGCGCGCGCCTCGCGAGCCGCGAAGCGTGCTCGCGAGCGCGTGCGAGGGATGAGCGAGTCGCTGCGCAGGCGACTCGCGAATCGGCTGGGGAGGGTGTGGCTAATTGGTGCCCGGAGGCCGTGCGGTCGTGTTGGGTGCACTACCACTGTCACATACGTATTGGGGAGGGGGTGGCTGAAAATTGTGTCCGGAGGCCGTGCGGTCGTGTTGGGTGCACTACCACCGTCATATACGTATTGGGGAGGGGGTGGCTGAAAATTGTGTCCGGAGGCCGTGCGGTCGTGTTCGTCACACCCCCTACACCAGCGTAACCGAGCAAATTAGTCAAAAGAGCCGCGACCGGTGTGCGTACGTCAGAGACTCGCGAAGACACTGCTCAACAATACATCACACTCTCGAACGAGAGATAAGACGCCCGGAGCGGGATGTGAACCCCACTCGTTCCGCTCGCTTCACTCCCTGATTCAAATCCCTGCGGAACGATTCATCGCCGCCAATATCGACTCGCTTCGCTTGTCGGTTGGCGGCGGCAGAATACACGCCCGGAGCGGGATTTGAACCCGCGTCACGACCGTGACAGGGTCGTATGATGGGCCACTACACCATCCGGGCAGACAGCGACGGCCCCGAAAATGGGGACGCCCGGAGCGGGATTTGAACCCGCGTCACGACCGTGACAGGGTCGTATGATGGGCCACTACACCATCCGGGCGCGTCGCAATCTGTCGTATCCGTGTCTGGCAGTTAAGGCTTGCCATCGGCGGTGAGGGTGGGGGGTGATCGAACGGGTCGGCACGCTTTTGTGGATGCGTGTGAATTAATCGCCTATTGGTTGCCCGTCGCGGAGAGCCACGCACAGCGAAGTTGAAAAGCCTTATCTGAGTGCGGTTAATAACAGACTGTAGTATCTCGTGATAGCTTCTCCCCACCACCCATGGTAGACGTAAGTCAACACGAACTCGTCCCGGAGCACGTCCTGATCGACGACCCCGATGAGATTCAGGCGATACTGGACGAGTACGACGTTAGGAAAACTGATCTGCCGAAGATCAAGCGCACCGATCCCGCGACCCCCGACGACGCCGAGGTTGGGGACGTGGTGAAGATCATTCGCGACTCGCGAACGACCGACCAGGCGGTCGTGTATCGATTGGTCCTCTCATGAACCGACAAGACCGACGCGTGGTGTCGAGAGAGTACTTCTCAGACGAACGGCTCGCCGAACACCACTTCCGCTCGTTCAACAACTTCCTGCGCCGGGGCATGCAGGAAGTCGTCGACGAGAAAGAGACCATCGAGACCGACATTGGCGACAAGGAGGGCCAAGAGCCGGTGTACGTCGAACTCGGAGATGTGCGGATGGTCACCCCGCGCGTCCGTGAGGCCGACGGCTCCGAGGAGCTGTTGTACCCACAAGAGGCGCGGCTCCGGAACATCACCTACTCCGCGCCGGTGTTCATGGAAATGTCCATCGTCCGCGGTGGCGATGAAGAACCAGAGACGGTCGTCGACAGCACGGAGACGAAGGTCGGTCGGATGCCGGTCATGGTCGGTTCGACCAACTGCAACATGGCCGAGTTCAGCGACGACGAGCTCATCGACATCGGCGAGGACCCGGTTGACCCTGGCGGCTACTTCATCGTCAACGGGTCAGAGCGGGTGTTGATGACGAGCGAGGACCTCGCACCGAACAAGATCCTCGCGGAGTACGACTCGAAGTACGGCGACGAGATCCAGGTCGCAAAAACGTTCTCCCAGCGCCGCGGGTACCGGGCACTCGTGTTGTGTGAGCGGAATCGTGAGGGGCTACTCGAGGTGTCGTTCCCGTCGGTCTCGGGCTCGATCGACTTCGTGACACTCGTCCGCGCGCTCGGACTCGAGTCCGACGAGGAGATCGTCCACCGCGTCTCAGACGACCCCGAGATCGTGAAGTTCATGCTGGAGAACTTAGAGGAGGCGTCGGTCCAGACCACGGAGGAAGCCATCGAGACGCTCGGTGAGCGCGTCGCCTCCGGGCAGGGGAAGAACTACCAGCTCAAGCGCGCGAACTACGTCATCGACCGATACCTGCTCCCACACCTCCACGAAGAGGGCGTCGACGAGGAGGACGTCCGGATCAACAAGGCGTACTACCTCTGCCGGATGGCCGAGGCGTGTTTCGAGCTCGCGCTTGACCGGCGTGAAGCGGACGACAAAGACCACTATGCGAACAAGCGGCTGAAGGTTTCCGGTGACCTGATGCGTGATCTGTTCCGGACCGCGCTGAATAAACTGGCACGCGACGTCAAGTACCAGCTCGAGCGGGCGAATATGCGAAATCGCCAGCTCACCGTCAACACGGTGGTTCGTTCCGATGTGTTGACAGAACGGCTCGAACACCCGATTGCGACCGGCAACTGGGTGGGCGGGCGGTCAGGCGTCTCACAGCTCGTCGACCGGACGGACTACATGGGTGTGCTCTCACACCTTCGGCGGCTGCGGTCGCCGCTGAGTCGCTCACAGCCGCACTTCGAGGCACGTGATCTTCACGCGACTCAGTGGGGTCGCATCTGTCCCTCCGAAACGCCGGAGGGGCCGAACTGTGGGCTGGTGAAGAACTTCGCGCAAGCGATGGAGCTGTCACAGACGGTCGAGGACGAACAGGGGCTGAAACGAGAACTGGCGTCGATGGGTGTCGAGGGGATCCCCGGCATCGAGGGCGTCGAACGACAGACGGCGGACGACTGATCATGGCACAAGCAGAACGCGAAGCGAAGGTGTACGTCAACGGGAGTCTGGTGGGAACACACCCCGACCCGAACGCGCTGGCCGACCAGATACGCGAGGCCCGCAGGCGCGGTGACGTGAGCGAGATGGTGAACGTCTCGGTGAAAGAACGGACCCGCGAGGTCATCGTCAACGCGGACGCGGGGCGAGCCCGGCGGCCACTCATCGTCGTCGAAAACGGTGAACCACTCCTCACCGATGAACAGATCGACGCGTTAGAGCGCGGAGACGTCGAGTTCGAAGATCTCGTCGAGCGCGGATACATCGAGTTCATCGACGCAGAAGAGGAGGAGGACATCCTCGTCGCCGTCGACGAGGAGGACGTGAGCGCGGATCACACACACCTCGAGATCGACCCGCAGCTCGTCTTCGGGATCGGCGCGGGGATGATCCCGTACCCGGAGCACAACGCGAGCCCGCGCATCACGATGGGTGCGGGGATGATGAAACAGTCGCTTGGGCTTCCATCGGCGAACTACCGGATCCGACCGGATACCCGCCAGCACCTGCTGCACTACCCGCAGCTGGCGATGGTGAAGACACAGACGTCTGATCAGATCAGCTTTGACAAGCGCCCAGCCGCACAGAACTTCGTCGTCGCCGTAATGAGCTACGAGGGGTTCAACATCGAGGACGCACTGGTGATGAACCAGGGATCCGTCGATCGCGCGCTCACGCGCTCGCACTTCTTCCGGACATACGAGGGCGAAGAACGGCGGTACCCTGGCGGCCAGGAGGACCGCTTCGAGATTCCCGATCAAGACGTACGCGGGGCCCGCGGTGAGGACGCGTATACCCACCTCGACGAGGACGGCCTCGTCAACCCGGAGACGGTGGTCGACGAATCGTCGGTGCTGCTCGGCAAGACGAGCCCGCCGCGATTCTTAGAGGAACCGGACGACATGGGTGGCCTCTCCCCACAGAAGCGCCGCGAGACGAGCGTAACGATGCGCTCTGGCGAGTCAGGCGTCGTCGATACGGTCACGCTGATGGAGGGCGAAGACGGCTCGAAGCTCTCGAAGGTGAAGGTCCGTGACCAGCGGATCCCAGAACTCGGCGACAAGTTCGCTTCACGGCACGGGCAGAAGGGCGTCGTCGGCCACCTCGCACCACAAGAGGACATGCCGTTCACTGAGGAAGGGGTGGTGCCCGACCTCGTGATGAATCCCCACGCACTGCCATCGCGGATGACTGTCGGCCACGTGCTTGAGATGCTCGGCGGGAAGGTCGGTTCCCTGCGCGGATCGCGGGTCGACGGCACCCCGTTCCAGGGTGAAGACGAGGACGAGCTCCGCAGCGGCCTCGAAACACACGGCTTCAAATCCTCCGGCAAAGAAGTGATGTACTCGGGCGTCACCGGTGAGAAGATCGACGCGGAGATCTTCGTCGGCACCATCTTCTATCACAAGCTCTACCACATGGTGTCGAACAAGCTCCACGCCCGGTCACGGGGGCCAGTACAGGTGCTTACCAGACAGCCGACAGAGGGCCGCGCTCGCGAGGGCGGACTCCGGGTCGGAGAGATGGAGCGCGACACGATCATCGGCCACGGTGCCTCGATGGTGCTCAACGAGCGGCTGCTCGAATCCTCAGACGCAGAGCAGGTGTACGTCTCCGCGGAGACAGGGCTCGTTGCCGTCGAAGACAGAGAACAGCGCCGCGTGTACGACCCGGTCACCGGCGATGAAGACGATATCCACGAGCTCGAGGTGAGCTACGCGTTCAAGCTGCTGTTGGACGAAATGATCGCCTTGGGCATCCGACCAAAACTCGAGTTGGAGGACGCAATTTAAATGTCACTACAGACACCAAAGGTGCTCGGCGGCATCGACTTTGGACTAATGGACCCGGAGACGTACCGGGACATGTCCGCGACGAAAGTAATCACAGCTGACACGTACGACGACGACGGCTATCCGATCGACATGGGGCTCATGGACCCTCGTCTCGGGGTCATCGACCCTGGGTTGGAGTGTCGGACCTGCGGGTCACACTCCGGCTCGTGTAACGGCCACTTCGGCCACATCGAGCTGGCCGCACCGGTGATTCACGTCGGCTTCACGAAGCTCATTCGCCGGCTGTTGCGGGCGACGTGTCGCGAGTGCGGTAAGCTCGCGCTCACCGAGATGGAGCGCGAGGAGTTCTCGGAGCGGCTCGTCCGCGCCGAAGAGCTCGGTGAGGACCCCCACGACGTATTAAAAGCCGCCGTCAGGCAGGCACGAAAAGCCTCGACGTGTCCGTACTGCGGCGAGCCGCAAGCAGACATCAAACACGAGAAGCCGACCACCTATTACGAGGTCCAAGACGTCCTCTCGGGTGACTACTCCGAGCGAATCGCGGCCGCGATGCAGCCGGACGAGGAGGCCGACGACCCAGGCACCTCACCGCGGGAGCTGGCCGACGAGACAGACATCGCACTCGAGCGGGTAAACGAGATCATGGCCGGCGAGTTCCGCCCACGCAAGGAGGACCGCCGGGCCATCGAGTCGGCACTCGACGTCGATCTCACCGAAGAGGACATGAACAAGCTGATGCCCTCGGACATCCGCGACTGGTTCGAGGATATCCCGGACGAGGACCTCGGCGTGCTCGGGATCGACGCCAACGACTCCCGGCCCGAGTGGATGATCCTGACGGTATTACCCGTCCCGCCGGTGACAACGCGGCCATCGATAACGCTGGACAACGGCCAGCGTTCCGAGGACGACCTTACGCACAAGCTCGTCGACATCATCCGCATCAATCAGCGGTTCATGGAGAATCGTGAAGCGGGGGCCCCACAACTCATCATCGAGGACCTCTGGGAGCTGTTACAGTACCACGTGACGACGTTCGTCGACAACGAGATCAGCGGCACGCCGCCTGCGCGCCACCGTTCCGGCCGTCCGCTGAAGACGCTCTCACAGCGGCTCAAGGGCAAGGAGGGTCGCTTCCGCGGCTCGCTCTCTGGAAAGCGGGTGAACTTCTCGGCGCGAACCGTCATCTCGCCCGACCCGACGCTCTCGTTGAACGAAGTCGGCGTGCCGGACCGGGTAGCAAAAGAGATGACCCAGACGCTCAACGTCACCGAGCGAAACGTCGAAGAGGCTCGACAGTACGTGCGGAACGGTCCCGAAGCGCACCCCGGTGCGAATTACGTGCGCCGACCCGATGGTCGGCGGTTGAAGGTGACCGAGAAGAACTGTGCGGAGCTCGCCGAGAAGGTTGAAGCAGGCTGGGAGGTGAATCGCCACCTCGTCGACGGCGACATCGTGATCTTCAACCGACAGCCGTCACTGCACCGGATGTCGATCATGGCCCACGAGGTGGTGGTGATGCCGTACAAGACGTTCCGGCTCAACACCGTGGTCTGTCCGCCGTACAACGCCGACTTCGACGGCGACGAGATGAACATGCACGCGCTCCAGAACGAGGAGGCCCGCGCCGAGGCGCGAGTCCTCATGCGTGTCCAAGAGCAGATTCTCTCCCCGCGGTTCGGCGGGAACATTATCGGTGCGATTCAAGACCACATCTCGGGGACGTACCTGCTCACGCACACGAATCCCGAGTTCTCGGAGGCACAGGCGCTCGACTTGCTGCGGGCGACCCGTGTCGATGAGCTGCCCGACCCCGACGGTGTCGATGAAGACGAAACGGCGTACTGGACCGGCCAGACGCTGTTCTCGGAGCTGTTGCCCGAGGATCTCTCGTTGCAGTTCCGCTCCTCAACCGGTGACGACGTCGTCATCGAGCGCGGTCAGCTCGTCGAGGGGACGATCGACGAGGACGCGGTGGGCGCGTTCGGCGGCGAGGTCGTCGATACGCTCACAAAGGAGTACGGCGAGACGCGCGCTCGCGTCTTCATCAACGAGATCGCCTCGCTCGCAATGCGGGCGATCATGCACTTCGGCTTCTCCATCGGGATCGACGACGAGTCGATCCCGCCGGCGGCCGAAGAGCAGGTCGACGAAGCAATAAACAGCGCGTATGAGCGCGTCCAGGAACTGATCGAGACGTACGAGGCCGGCGAGTTGGAATCGCTACCGGGTCGAGGCGTCGACGAGACGCTGGAGATGAAGATCATGCAGACACTCGGCAAGGCGCGTGACTCCGCCGGCGAGATCGCCGACCAGCACTTCGGTGACGACAACCCGGCGGTCGTGATGGCCCGGTCAGGTGCACGTGGGTCGATGCTCAACCTGACGCAGATGGCTGGTTCCGTCGGTCAGCAGGCGGTTCGCGGCGAGCGGATCAACCGTGGGTACGAAGACCGAACGCTCGCACACTACCGCGAGCACGACCTCTCTGCTGAGGCACACGGCTTCGTCGAGAACTCTTACCGCGCCGGGCTCACGCCCGAAGAGTTCTTTTTCCACGCGATGGGTGGCCGCGAAGGGTTGGTCGACACGGCGGTCCGGACCTCCAAGTCCGGCTACCTCCAACGGCGGCTGATCAACGCACTCTCGGAGCTCGAAGCCCAGTACGACGGTACCGTCCGGGATACCTCCGGGCGTATCGTCCAGTTCGAGTTCGGCGAGGATGGCACCTCGCCTATCAAGGTCGGTTCGGGCGAGGGTGACGGCATCGACGTCGACGGGATCGCAGATCGCGTATTGGAGTCCGAGTTCGACTCCGAAGCGGAGCGAGAGCGGTTCTTGGGCGAGCGCGCCCCGCCGACGAACCTCTCGGAGCATACCGCGTCCAGACCGGATGTCGCAGACGAGCTGGGGGTAGAATCCGATGACTGAGTACGACCACGTCACGGACGACATCGAAGCCGTCGTCGAGTCGAGTGAGCTGCCGAATCGGCTGAAGACGCAGGTGTACGACACGCTGGAGTCGAAAGTCGAAGAGTACGGCGACGTCACGGTCGAACAGGCGACCGACATCGTCACCGGCGTGGAGAACCGGTACCGCGAGACGCGGGTCGACCCGCTCGAGCCGGTGGGCACCGTTTCTGCACAATCGATCGGTGAACCCGGAACTCAGATGACAATGAATACTTTCCACTACGCCGGGGTTGCAGAAATTGACGTTACGCAAGGACTCCCGCGGCTCATCGAACTCGTGGACGCCCGAAAGACGCCGGACACTCCGATGATGACGGTGCACCTCGATGGCGAGTACGCGACCGACCGCGAGCGAGCACACGAGGTCGTCTGGTCGATCGAGGCGACGCGGATCCTCGCGCTGGGTGACGTTTCCACGAACGTGGCGGACATGCTGGTTCGGATAGACCTCAACGACGACACGCTCTTAGAGCGGTGGCCAACGTATTCGGATCCGACGGCAGTCGCGGAGATCATCGCCGAGACGATCGAAGACGCCCTCGGCGTCGACGCCCGTCAAGCGGGGACGGTGATCGAGTTTGGACCGAGCGAGCCGAGCTACCGAGAGCTGTTGCAGCTCGTCGAGCGACTTCGGGAGATCGTATTCAAGGGAATCGAAGAGGTCGAGCGCGTCGTCATTCGCAAAGAGCAACTGGAGTCTGGTGAGGAGTTCGTGCTCTACACCGAGGGGTCGGCGTTCGGCGACGCCTTGGAGATCGACGGCGTCGACGCCTCGCGGACGACGTGTAACAACATCCACGAGATCTACAAGAACCTCGGTGTCGAGGCCGCTCGCGAGACGATCATCGACGAGACGAAAAACACGCTCGAAGAGCAGGGGCTCGACGACGTGAACGTCAGACACCTGATGCTCGTGGCCGACATCATGACCAACAACGGCGAGATCGAGTCGATCGGACGCCACGGTATCTCCGGGTCGAAAGATTCGGTGTTAGCACGGGCTGCTTTCGAGGTGACGGTGAATCACCTGCTCGATGCGGCAGTTCACGGCGAGCACGACGACCTCGATGGCGTCATCGAGAACGTGATCGCCGGGAAGCCGATCTCGATCGGTACCGGCGACGTCGACCTCCGGATGGGGTCGCGCGTCGTGAGCGACGACTGATGTACGTCGAGCTCTCCGACGAGGCGCGGCGCTATATGGGCCGGTTCGACGAGCTGACCGGTGTAGCGCCGAGAGATTGCCTCGTGGAGGGCGACCGGCTGGTGTTCGTGATCCCGGCGGGTGAAATGGCCGCCGCCATCGGACAGGGCGGAGCGACGGTCACTGAAGCCGAACGGCGGCTGGGTCGGTCCGTCGAGTTGGTCGAGGACGCAGATACACCAGAGTCGTTCGTCGCGAGCGCGCTCGCGCCGGCGGCGGTCACCGCCGTGACGATCTCAGAACAAGACGATCGCGTGGCGTACGTCGAGGTGGCGCCGGCAGACCGCGGTGTCGCCATCGGCGCAGACGGACAAAATATCGAGACCGCACGCACGCTCGCGAAGCGTCATTA
This sequence comes from Halorubrum orientale, assembly GCF_059623105.1. Lineage (NCBI taxonomy): Archaea > Methanobacteriati > Methanobacteriota > Halobacteria > Halobacteriales > Haloferacaceae > Halorubrum > Halorubrum orientale. The sequence continues at coordinate 325,090 of NZ_JBSPSR010000004.1, forward strand.
CGACGTCGACGACGTACAACTGACGTGAGGAGCGACGACGACCGCTCTAGGTCGTTCGTCGACAGAGCGGTCACGTGTGGCCGTCGTTCGATCAGAAAACGCGCACAGATCCGACGAGAGGGACCGCTCGAGCGCTCTCCTGGCGTTTCATCACGACGAAAGACGACGCTTAAGTAGCTTCGCTTGAAAATATGTGTACGATGGCAAACGGCAAATATGCCGCCCGGAAGCTCAAACAGGACCGGCAAAAGCGCCGCTGGTCCGACTCCGAGTACGCTCGGAGAGAGCGCGGGCTCAAAACGAAGTCCGATCCACTCGAGGGTGCCCCGCAAGCACGCGGCATCGTACTCGAAAAGGTCGGTATCGAAGCGAAGCAACCGAACTCGGCGATCCGAAAGTGCGTCCGGGTCCAGCTCATCAAAAACGGCAAACAGGTGACGGCGTTCTGTCCTGGTGACGGCGCAATCTCCTTCATCGACGAGCACGACGAGGTCACGATCGCAGGGATCGGCGGCGCGAAGGGCCGCGCGATGGGCGACCTCTCGGGTGTCAACTACAAAGTCGAGAAGGTAAACGGTGTCTCGATGATCGAACTGGTGCGCGGAAACGCGGAGAAGCCCGTCCGATGAGCGGAGAAGAAGCTGACGCCGAGGTCGCCGCCGACGAGCCTGAGCCCGACGCCCCAGCCGCCAGCGAGTCTGCCTCAGAGAACGCCGCGTTGTTCGGCGTCTGGGACGTCACTGACGTCGCGTACGCCGATCCGTCGACGAAGCGGTACATGACGGTAACGCCCATCGCACACACGATGGGCCGGCACGCCTCGAAGCAGTTCAAAAAGAGCGAGATATCGGTGGTCGAGCGGCTAATCAACCGGTTGATGCAGACCGACGAAAACACCGGAAAGAAACAGCAGGCGACCCGAATCGTCCGAGACGCGTTCGACATCATCCACGACCGGACCGAAGAGAACCCGGTTCAGGTGCTCGTGACGGCAGTCGAGAACGCCGCCCCCCGCGAGGAGACCGTGCGGCTGAAGTACGGTGGTATTTCGGTGCCGAAGGCGGTCGACGTCGCTCCCCAGCGGCGAGTCGACCAAGCGCTGTTGTTCATCTCTGATGGCGTCGCGAGCGCGACGTATAAATCCAGCACGCCCGCCGCAGAAGCACTGGCGACACAGCTCATCGGTGCTGCCGACGGCGACGCCCAGACGTACGCCATCTCACAGAAAGAAGAGCGCGAACGCGTCGCGGCCGCAGCTCGCTGAGGTCGGTCGACGCAGGTTTTTTTCGGGGACAGTATTGCCTAGCGACGCGACTAGACGTACTCCGTGGCTGCCGGGGCACAACAAAGAACAGCGGCTCGCGGATGGTGATAAATAAAAGAACCGCGGCGTTGGTGGGGCTTGCGCTCAGTCGTCAGCAGGCGCCGCACCGGAGCCGTGCTGTTGTTTGACCCACGAGAGCTTACCGCCGGACGCGAGGATGTCGCGCTCACGCTCGGAGGCGTCGAGGGTAGCGGTGAACTCCCACTCGTCGTTCACGCGCGCCGTGAACGTCTCGGCGCCGGAGCGGACGGCGGCTGCGACGTCGTCGACGATCTCGACGTCGTCACCCTGGTCGAGTCGGTCGTACGTTTCCGCGTCGATCTCGAGCGGGACGATTCCGAAGTTGAATAGGTTCGCCTTGTGGATCCGTGCGAAGCTCTGTGCGAAGACAGCTTCGATGCCCAAGAACATCGGACAGAGTGCGGCGTGTTCACGCGAAGATCCTTGGCCGTAGTTCTCGCCGGCGACGAGGACGCCCCCGTCCGCCTCAAGCGAGCGCTCGGCGAAGGTGTCGTCAACCCGCGAGAGGGTGAACTCCGAGAGCTTCTCGATGTTCGAGCGGAACTTGAGGATATCGGCCGTTGCTGGGATGATGTGGTCGGTGGTGATGTTGTCCTCCATCTTCAAGAGCGCCTCACCGCCGATCTCGTTCGCGAGGCCGTCTTTGATCGGGACGTCGCCGATGTTCGGCCCCTTCACGAGACCGTCGTCGATCGATTCGGTTGGCGCGATGATGTCGGAGTCTGACTGGCCCATCCCGGCCCCGTAACTCGAGCCCATCTCGAGGCCAGGCGCCTCAAGGTCGCCGAGCTCATCGGCGAGGTCGCGGGGGTCGACGATCTCACCGGTGATGGCTGCTGCGGTGGCGACTTCCGGCGAGCAAAGGAAAACCGAGTCGTCTTCGATGCCAGAGCGGCCCTCGAAGTTTCGGTTGAACGTTCGCAGCGAGACCGAATCGGAAGCAGGGACGTGACCAATTCCAATACAGGCACCACACGTCGCCTCGGAGAAGTTGACGCCGGCGGCCATCATCTCTGCGGTCCATCCCTCACGCGCAAGCATCTCGGAGGCCTGCTTCGAGCCGGGCGCGACGATCATCTCGGTCTGTTTGGCGACCTCACGGCCTTCGAGCATCTTCGCGGACGGGAGTACGTCCTCGTAGGCGCCGTTGGTACACGACCCGATGATGACCTGTGAGACGTCTTCACCTTCGAACTCGCTGACGGGCGCGACGTTGTCGGGCATCGAGGGGGCGGCGACGAGGGGCTCGATCGACGAGAGGTCGACCTCGATCGTGTCGGCGTACTCAGCATCGTCGTCGGGGGCGAGCTCGACGTACTCGTCTTCACGGTCCTGACGAGAGAGCCAGTCGCGCGTCTTCTCGTCGGTACCGAAGATCGAGGACGTAGCGCCGAGTTCGGTTCCCATGTTGGTGATCGTCGTCCGCTCGGGGATCGTGAGTGAGTCAGCACCGGGGCCGGTGTACTCGAGCACTTTCCCAACACCGCCTTTCACCGTCAGCTCACCGAGCAGGTGAAGGATGACGTCCTTCGCGGTGGCCCACTCGGGGAGCTCACCGGTGAGGTGGACGTTGACCACTTCGGGCATCTCGACGTAGTAGGCGCCGCCGCCCATCGCGACCGCGATGTCGAGGCCGCCGGCACCGATCGCGAGCTGTCCGAGTCCGCCGGGCGTCGGCGTGTGTGAGTCGGAGCCGAGCAGCGTCTTGGCGGGCGCCGCAAAGTTCTCCTTGTGGACCTGGTGACAGATGCCGTTACCGGGTCGAGAGAAGTACGCACCGTAGGTACCGGCCGCAGACCGAAGGAAGCGATGGTCGTCCGTGTTCTTAAAGTCGAACTGGTACGTCTGGTGGTCACAGTACTGTGCGGCGAGTTCGGTCTGGATCTCGTCCAGCTCAAGCGCCTCGAACTGTAGCCACACCATCGTCCCAGTGGTGTCCTGTGTGAGGACTTGGTCGATGTCGATGCCGATCTCCTCGCCGGGCGTCAGATCGCCTTCGACGAGGTGATCGCCGAGTATCTGCTCCGTAATCGTCTTTCCCATATCGATCCGAAATGGCTCTCCCGTCATTATAAAACCCGCGAGTGTACCTGCGGATCGACCGTGTACGACCGGGGCCAGAGAGCGACACGACTTTACATACCCTGCGGGACCGACCGGTATGTTCGAATCAGGCGCGGTCGTGGCGGCGGCGCTCGAGGCGGCCGGTGCGTCGCTCGAACCAGCACAGACACAGCCAAACGGGGTCGACCTCACCGTCGGAGCGGTGTTCACACAGACCGGTCGGGGGCGGATCGGTCGCGACGGGAAACGTGTCGGTGACCGGACCGAGGTGGAGCCCGACGAGGGCTGGTACCGACTCGAGCGCGGGACGTACGTGGTCCGGTACGGTGAGCCCGTACGGATTCCGTCCGGTCACGTCGGATTCGTCCTGCCGCGGTCGACACTGCTCCGGAATGGCTGTACCCTCGACACCGCAGTGTGGGACGCAGGCTACGAGGGCGTCGGCGAAGGTCGTCTCGACGTCGGGCACGGAATCGACATCGAGGCGGGTGCACGGATCGGCCAGCTCGTGTTAGCACGCGCGGATCACGAGGGGACGTACGATGGAGCGTACCAGGGTGAGAACCGCTAGCGACTCGCGACCTCAAGCCTGGTTGGTAAGTCGATCACTCGGCGTGCCACGCGTCGCCGACACGGTCGAGTCCCATCATGTGCTCGCCCGGGTGTTCAGTGAACACTACCTTGGCGTTCGGCCGGGGGACGTCTAGCTCCGAGACGGCGTGTTCCATCACGTCGACGGCGAACGCGCGCTTGGTCTCGAACGGGCGGCCACCGCGAATCTCCGCATCGAGGAACACGAGCGGGCCGTCGACTCCCCGGCCGATGGCCATCGCCGACGGCGGGAGCTCGGCTATCGAGACCGCGACGTGATCAGGACACGTCTTCATCGTCGTCGCGTACGCATCGATGAGGAACGCGGTGAACGACTCGCGTGCGGGAGGGGTGAGCGAACACGTCGTCGAGATCTGCAAAAGCGGCATACGGGACGCTTGTGGGTCAGTAAGTTGGCTGTATCGGTGTGACCGAACCAATCGGTCGTCGTTGTGGAAACGAACAGCCCGGCGTGCCGGAAAAGGTGGCACGCCGGGCCGTTCAGTAGGTCCCCGCTGACGCTTCGGCCCTCCAAGCGAAGCGTCGAATGAATGAAATTGATAGACCCACTTAACGGTGCCGGCTCACGGAGAGAGCGGCTCAGTGCCGGAGACGTACGCGGCGAGATCCGAGGTGGTGATGATGCCGATTGGGGTGCCGTCGTCGACGACCGGAACGTGGTGGATACCGCGTTCGATCATCGTGGCGGCGACCGCCGAGACCGGGTCTTGGGCGGTCGTCGTAACGGGGTCCGTCGTCATGTAGCGTTTAACGGTCGTTTCTGCTTTCGGCTGGCTGCGCGCAACGATCTCGACGAAGTCCGTGCTCGTGAGGATGCCGAGCAGCCGATCGCCCTCGACGACGAGCACCGAGCTTATTTCATTGTCGAGAAGCGTCGCGGCGGCCGCCTCGACAAGTGTATCGGGAGTCATCGTGTGGAGGTCGGTGCTCATCAGCCGCGCTACGAAGATGTCGTCGATGTCGTGCATACGGACTGATCCCACTCGTCGCTGTATAAGCGTTCGCATGGGAACGAGTACCGAACACCGCAGACGAAAAAAGTGTCACTCGAACTGCGAGAGTCCAGTCTGCCGGCGCACCCCTGCGTCGACGTCGGCGACCCACGCAGTACGTGATGTGCGGAGCCGGTCGCGGTCGATCGACGGTGGCGACTCAGACTCGAAGGCCGGGCAGTCGCCACCACACTCGCGGCTCGGGTCGACGACCCGGTCGAAGTACCCACAGTAGGGGCGGCCGTCTGCGGTCGTCCGTGCGTGTGTACAGGCCGGCGGCGACGGGCGCCACCCCTTGCCGTAGGCACGCTCGCCGATCCGGCGGCGCTTCCGCGTCTTCGCCGCAGGAGAGACAAGCGAGATGTCGGTTCGAAGGGCCCGTTCTTCGCGTATCTCAACGCCCGGCTCGTCGGGCGAAAGCGGTGTCGCCTCCCGAACGACTTCGTACTCGCCGGTCTCAGCGTCGAATCGCCAGACGCCGACCGACTCGGGGATCCGGTTGAGGTGAGTGCGTGTGACGTACGAGGCAGTCGCGAGCACGACTGTATCAAACAGGCCGAGTGCGACGTCGTATCGGAGCTGTGCTTCGAGGTCGCCTGGGCGCCCAAGGTCAGGCTTGTTCTCGATTGCGGTGAGCGAGCCGATCCAGTCGTCCGGGTATCGGGCGGTCGCCCGGACGACGTCGCGGCCGTGTCGCCGCTCACGCTCGAGATACCCGGCATCGACGGCCGCATCGGCGATATCGGTCGCGCGTTCCGGCGAGCAGTCGAACGCCTCCGCGACGGGGACCGCTTCACCGGGCCCAACGGGCGCCTCAAGCGCGGCTGACGGAATCCGATGGGGGGTGATTGTCGTGCGGGCGTCGAAGTCAGGGCCTGGGCGCAACACACACACGTCAACGATCCGCGTTCCCGGACGGGTAATGCCAGACCCGAGTTGGCGGGCGACCACGCAGTCAGGCGATTCGAGGGCCGCACAGAGGGCGAGCTCGAACCGATACTCCATGCGACCGTGAGGAGCGGCCGACGCTAAAGTCCGTCGGCGGTCGAAACGGGTATTCGGCACGGCTACCAAGCGAACGCATGCGCCCGGTCACCCGGAACCTGCTGGTCGCCATCGCCGTGATCACCCTCGCGTTACTCGCGTTGGGCGCGCTCCCGAGTTACCTCGGCAGCGGCGACCCGTACCACCTCACCGTCGAACCGGCCGAGTCCGACGGGCCGTCGGTGAACGCGACCGGCCTCTCCGAGAGACGGTACCCGTACCTCTCTGAGGCGTTCGCGAGCGACGAGGGTCGATCAATGTCCTACCAGCGCGGGCCGTTCGGGCTGAAAGAGTCGTTCACACACAGTCCGTTCGACGAGGTCGACGCGCTCACCGCACGCGGGCCGAACGCCACCGTCGACGGTGGAGTACGCATTGAGCGAGACGGCGAGACGTACGTGGTCGCGATCGAGCGAGGTGTCGCATGACCGACGAGGAAGGCGGCAAGCCGGACGACAGGCGGTTGGGGACCCAGCGGGCCACAGATCTGCGTTCGCTGTCCGCGTTCGACGACGGGAGAAAGCACTCGCTACCGGGCGAGCCCGAGTGGCCGGTCGAGGAGGTCGTCATCGAGTACGACGCCGGCTGGTACGTCGGCGGATACGACCTGGTCGTCCAGCCGGACGGATCCGAAAAGCGCTACTACTGGGCGGAGCTCTCGCCGGCGACGGTCGTGATTGCGGTCGCAGACGGACAGGTGCTGTTCGTCGAACAGTACCGGCCGACCGTGCGGAACACCCAATTCGAGCTTCCGGCAGGGATCGTCGAGGCTGGCGAATCGTACACCACTGCGGGCGCACGCGAGCTCGCCGAAGAGACCGGTTTTGACCCCAACTCGACGACGCTGCTACAGGAGGTGTGGTGTTCGACCGGGGTGTTGCGTCACCGGCGCGGCTACGTCTTCGCGACCGGCTTAGAGCCGGTCGACGTCGACCACGACAGCAACGAGTTCCTCGTGCCACGGACGGTGCCAGTCGAGGAGGCGCTCGCAGTCGCCCGCGACCCGCCGACGAACGACGCCACGCTCGAGGGGCTGTTGCTCGCCGCTCACGAAGGCGTATTGTAGTGGGTCGGGGTTGTTGTTTACCGATCGTTTACCCACAGAAAAGAAACAGAATTGAACGATCGTACACTACAGTGTGTGAACGGGGAGGTATTAGTCGCTCGAGCACCACGTACTGGTATGAGCCAACACGTCGATAAGTCGGTACTGCTGTCGGAGGACCCGCCGCTTGACCTTCGCCTCTCAGAGGAGGAACTCGAGACGACTCGCGAGCGAATCGTGACGTTCATCACCAACATCGTCGACGACGCCGGCGCCGACGGGGCCGTCTTGGGACTCTCCGGCGGGATAGACTCGACGCTGACCGCGTACCTCACCGTAGAGGCACTCGGTGCGGACGGTCTTCACGCGATCACGATGCCGACCGCGGTGAACGATCCTGCCGTGATGAGCGACGCCGAGCGGGTCGCGACCGACCTCGGTGTCGAGTACGACGTCGTCGAGATACAGCCGATCGCCGAGGCGTTCTTCGACGCCCTGCCCGGTCCCGCATCGGATCGGATGGCCCGCGGGAACGTGTACGTCCGGACGCGTGCGGTGTGTAACTACTTCGTCGCCAACGCGGAGAATCGGGTCGTGCTCGGCACCGGCAACCGCGCGGAGGCAATGACCGGCTACTACACCAAGTACGGCGACCAGGCGGTCGACTGCAACCCGATCGGGAACCTGTATAAACAACAAGTTCGCCAGCTGGCCGCACACGTGGGCGTTCCACGCGATCTCGTGATGCAAGAGCCAACCGCGGGGATGTGGGAGGGACAGACCGACGCCGACGAGCTCGGGCTCGATTACGACACGGTCGACGCGATCCTCGCGCTCCACGTCGACGGCGGGCTCTCGCGGTCGGCGACGATCCGCGAACTCGACGTCCCCGCGGCGGCGGTCGACCACGTCGTCGAGCTATACGAGGCGAGTGCACACAAGCGGGCGATGCCGCCGGCGCCGTCCCGGTGAGTGGACTCGGCGGTCGGTCGTGCAGCTAGAAGGTCCGGAGCGATTCGAGCACGTCGTGTGCCGAGCCGTCGTCGATGGCCGCGCGGGCGGCCTCGATGCCGTCGTCGATCGAGTCGACGTCTTCGCGAGCGTAGATGCGGAGGGCTGCGTTGAGCGCGACCGCGTCGGCGAACGGCCCGTCTCGCTCGCCCGTGAGGACGGCCTCCGTAATCGCGGCTGAGTCGCCGGCGACGTCGTCGACCGCGAGGTCTTCTTCTTCGAGATCCATCCCGTAGGCGGCAGTCTCGATGTCGAAGTCGTCGAAGGTCGCGGCGTCGCTCCCGCCCGCGCCGGCGGTCCACTCTGCGACCTTCGTGTAGCCGGGCCGGACGTCGTCGTATCCCTCCATACCCTGGAACATCAACACGCGGTCGAGGTCGTGAAACGTACTCTCGGTGAACGTGTCGACCACCTTCTTTGCGAACGCGAGGTGATAAAACGAGCCGAGGTGGACGGACGCCCCGGCCGGGTTCGCCAGCGTCTCGATGGTGTTGAGGAACGTCCGGACGCCCATCTGATCGCGGCGGTCGAAAAGCGCGTCGACCTCGGGGTTGAACGCAGGCTGGTAGTAAAATCCGAAGCCGGTCTCGTCGACCATCGCCGCCGAGTCACGCGGCGTCAACTCCGTTGCGACCCCAAGCTCGTCGAGAACGTGTTTGTACGCGTCCTGTTTCTGGGTCGGAACACGGTCGCCGGAGTGGACGACGACTGGGGTGCCCGCGGCGGCCGCAACCGCGCCGGCGGCGACACCAAGGATAGCAGTTCGACCCTTACCGTCGTAGTTCGCCCCGCAGTCGACGGGGTCGACGTCGGGCTCAGCATACTCGACGCGGTCACACATCACGTCGACGTACGCGCCAAGCTCTTCGGGCGTGTTGCGCTTCCAGCGGTTCGAGAGCCAGAACGCTCCGAGTGTCGTCGGGTCCGGCTCCCCGGCGAGAATTCGTTCGAACGCCTCCGTCGCCTGCGCGCGCGTGAGGTCGTCTGCGGACTTGTGTCCGGAACCGCACACCTCGGTCATCAGCCGCTTCAGCGGCCAGTCGCCGAATTCCTGCGTCGCTTGCGCCATAGCATTTATTCAACTCCTCGAACAAAAAGCCTCCCGCTCGAGTCTCGTTTCTCGGGAACGAATGCGGTATGTGACTAACACACATATTGTGACATTCCGGCACCCTGCGAGAATATAGAACGACGATCGGTTGTATACGCGCTAGATAGTAGGTGTGGTACACAGTAATTTCCGATACTATTATATGAATGTCCATACAACTGGTGGGTGTACCCAATGACGTCCAAATCCGTGGCCACTGCGTTGACACTGTATCGTGCTCGTACACTGACCCTCGAACAGGCGGCGACGATCGGTGGGTGTTCGGTGTCGGAACTGGAAGCCAGCGCCGAGGCGTTTGCGCCACCAGCGGATTCACACGCATCCGACGACTGAGCGAGCGCGACGAGGTGCCGACCGTTCAAGCCGATTGGTTTCGGGGCGGTAGACGGGTGTGATGAACACGATACCGCGATGGTTGGACACTGGTCGATACACCCTCTCCATACACGTCTAGCGGTAGCTGTGTGACCAAGACGACCGTGCGGCACCCGGACACTCTTTTCAACTACACCCTCCCCAGCCGATTCGCGATACGACAGAGGCGTCGTTGGTGTGACCAGTACGATTCCGCGATACACGGACACCAATTACCGCCACACCCTCCCCAGCCGATTCGCGTCGGTGCCTCCGGCACCTCGCTCATCCCTCGCACGCGCTCGCGGGCACGCTGTCGCGGCCCGCGAGGCGCGCGCCACCGTAATGTGGGGTGTGGGACACACCTAGGTGAGGTGAACCGACCAGTTGCGCGACTACCGTCACCACTGGGAGGGAGCGATGTCGTGCTGGGCTGAGTCGGTCGCGATTCGGCTCATCGGTCACACTGGTACCGTCAGCGAAACCGGTAGGTACACTCGTCACCTGATGTAGACAAATGAGTCTTGACGCCGACTGGCGGGCCCAGATCGACGCGGTCGACGCGGTACTCATCGATGAGTACCAGAGTGACTTTCCGGTCGAAACGCGGCCGTTCGAACGACTCGCAGAAGACATTGGCGCAGAGACGGGAGCTACCCTCAACGCCGCAGAGATGCTCGCCCGAGTCGAGGCGCTACGTGAGGCGGGCGTGTTCCGCCGGTTCGGCGCGGTGCTCAACCCACCTGTTATCGGCTCGTCGACGCTCGCGGCGGTAAAAGCACCTGCGGACCGGTTCGACGCGGTCGCAGACGTCATCAACGGCTACCGACAGGTGAACCACAACTATCGCCGGGACCACGAGTGGAACCAGTGGTTCGTCGTCACCGCGGGATCGAGACGGCGGCGCGATGCGATCCTCGCAGAAATCGAATCAGAAACCGGCTGTACGGTGTTGAACCTCCCGATGCTCACGGACTACTACATCGACCTTGAGTTCCCGGTTGTAAACGCCGACCGGTTCGCCCGCGAATCGCTCGAGGAGACGCCGGTCTCGGCGACGCGGATAGCCGAGGACGCCCGCGGCGACCTCACCCCGCTTGAGGCCGACCTACTGGTGGCGATCCAAGACGGCTTCCCACTGTCGGCGACGCCGTACGCCGACGTGGCCGCCGATATTGACGCCGACGTCAACGACGTCCTCGCCGCCGTCGAGCGGCTTCGGAACGACGGCTGTATCAAACGGATCGGCTGTGTCGTCAATCACATCGTCACCGGCTTTAGGAACAACTGTATGGTCGTCTGGGACGTCCCTGACGAGGAGCTCGACGCCCGCGGAGAGGCCGTCGGCAGCCTCCCGTACGTCACGCTGTGTTACCACCGCCCGCGCCGACCCGACCAGTCGTGGCCGTACAATCTCTTCACGATGATCCACGGCCGCGAGGCTAACGCGGTCGACGCGAAGATCGACGAGCTCGCGGCCGAGCACCTGCCGTTCGACCACGAGCGACTCTACTCGACGGAGACGCTGAAACAGACCGGGGCGCAGTACGACTCGCTCGTCGCCGAAGGACGAGCCGACTAACCACCACGAAGCGACGGTTTATATTCGATACCGCAGCCACCGTCGTCGTGCGCTGACGAGCGACCCGAGACGGGAGACGGGAGTGCGGCAGTCGTCTCGGGAGATGGATGCCGCCTGTTCGCCACTACAAGCGACTTTGGAGCCGTTCGGCCGTCGTTTCGCCGACGCCGTCGACATCACAGAGGTCGTCGACGGAGGCCCGCCGGACGTTCTCGACGGAGCCGAACCGACGGAGCAGCCGTGTCCGGGTCGCTGGGCCGACGCCAGGAACGTCATCAAGCACCGTCTTCACCTCATCACGAACGCGCTGGTGGTACTGGACCGCAAACCGGTGTGCTTCGTCACGAACTCGCTGGAGCAGGTGGAGTGCCGAGGCGTCGTCCGGCCATCGGCGTGGCCCGTCCGAGGTGATGACGAGCTCCTCGGCTTTCGCGAGGGCGACGACCGGCACGTCCCAGCCGGCGGCCGCGAGAGCGTCACGCGCCGCACCAAGTTGGCCGTCGCCACCGTCGATCAACAGCAGGTCGGGGTCCGGTCTGTCGTCACGGCCCTCGGTGGCGCGGGCCGCCCGCCACCGAACTAGCTCGCGCATATTGGCGTAGTCATCGTTGCGCTCGGTGAGCTTCTTCCGACGGTACGCCCTCGTCTCGGCGCTCCCATCGACGAAACAGACGTTCGACCCGACGACAGCGGTGCCGGACGCGTGGCTCACGTCGAACCCCTCGATCCGTGTCGGGCGGTCGAGGCCGAGCCGGTCGCCGAGTGCCCCGACCGGGTCGTCTCGACCCCCCCGCTTGCGAGCGTTCTTGAGCGCCAGCTCAACGAGCTTGGCCTCACGTCCTGCACCTGGAACCCGAACCGCGACACCCGCTGCTTCGAGCCAGTCGACCACGTCAGGATCGGTCGGTCGCTCTGCTAGCAACACCGCGTCTGGAAACGCCCGTTCGGCGTAGTACTGGGTGAGAAACGCCGAGAGCACCGCAGCAGGTGTACTCGAAGCTCCGCCGTCGGTGTCGGCAAGTGACGTCTCACCGCCGTCGCCAGCCGCCTCGACCGCTGGTGCGTCGAGCCGATGTCGGCTGCGGTCGACGAGCTGACCGCGCTCGCTGTGGAGCCGTGCCACGCGAGCCACATCGCCTTCGACAGCTGCGGCAAGCACGTCGACGGTTCGGTCGTCGGAGCGACTACTCACGGCCTCGCCGCCATCACCGTGAAACGCCTCGACAGCGTGAATCCGGTCACGGAGGTTCGCAGCGCGTTCGAACTCGGCACGCTCCGCGGCGGCCTCCATACGGCGCCGAAGCGGGTCGGCGAGGACACCGGTCTCGCCGTCGAAGAACCGTTTGGCAGCCCTCACATCCTCTGTGTACGCTTCGGGGTCGATCTCACCGGTGCACGGAGCCGTACAGATGCCCATTTCGTAGTCGAGACATGGGCGGTTTCGGTCGGCGTACTTGTGGTCCGAGCAGCCACGCAGGCCGTACTCGTCACGAATTGCCTTCACCACCGTCTCGACGCTACCCTTGTCGGTGAATGGGCCGTACGCAACGGCGCCGGCGTCGGGGTCACGTGTCACTTCTATCCGTGGAACGGGGTGGTCGGTGAACGCGACAAGCGGATACGATTTGTCGTCTTTCAGCCGGACGTTGTACCGCGGTTGGAGCCGCTTGATGAGGTTCGCCTCAAGCAGGAGCGCCTGCGTTTCAGTGTCTGTGACGGCAAACTCGATCCGCGAGGCGCGCTCGACCATGCCTCGGATACGCCCAGACCGCGGGTCAGCGTACGACCGCACTCGGTTACAGAGGTCGACCGCCTTGCCGACGTACAGCGTCGTCTCCCCGGTTCGGAACTGGTACACGCCAGGCTCCGTTGGGAGGTCGGCGGCGCGCACGCGCACCTCATCGGCGTCCATCGATCCAGGATAGCCGCCCGACGCGTTTGAACGCTACGGGCGGACACACGGACTCGGTGCACCGAACGCTACACCACCCGAATGACCAACGGGAAAGCGGGGTGAGTCGTCCGGCACCGCCGAACGTTTAACCTCATTCGGTCCCCAGTAATCGTATGTCTGTGACGCCGCCCGGGCCCATCGGGGACCCGCTCTTCGGTAACGGTCGGCAATTTGCCGACGACCCGTTCTCGTTCATGCGCGCGTGTGCCGACAGCTACGGCGACGTGGTGCGGTTCGATCTCGGGCCCCGAGAGACGTACATGCTCACGAATCCCAACGACATCGAGCGCGTGCTCGTCGGTGATGCGGCTCGGTATCGGAAGCCGAACTTCGGTGACGACGCCATTACCACGCTGCTCGGTGACGGGCTGTTGTTGAGTGAGGGTGATACTTGGCGACAACAACGCGGCCTGGCGAACCCCTCGTTTCACACCCAGCGTATTGGGGCGCTTGCGGGGACGATGGTGGACCACACGGCGACACAACTCGACGGCTGGGAGCCTGGCGACGTCGTTGACGTCCAGCTCGAGGTGGCGCGGCTCACTGTACGGATCATCGTCTCGGCGATGTTCGGCACCGACGTCACCGACGAAGAGGTAAAGACCGTCCAAGAACACCTCGAGCCGCTCGGGGCCCGCTTCGAGCCGGACCCGCGTCGCTACCTGATCCCGAACTGGGTGCCGACCCGAGAGAACCGGGCGTTCACCGAGAGCATTGAGACGCTCGAAGGGGTGATAGACGGGATCGTCGACCGACGGCGAGGGACCGAACGCGATCCGTCCGTCGACCCCGCAGGCGAGGACGGCGTCTCGGTTCGCGGTCCAGCAGGTGACCCGGACGCCGACGTGCCGATGGACCTGCTATCCGTCCTGTTGCGCGCCCGCGACCGGGGTGAGCAGACGGATAAGAACCTCCGCGACGAGCTGGTGACGATGCTGCTCGCTGGACACGACACCACCGCACTCGCGCTTACGTACACGTTCTACCTGCTCTCGAAACACCCCGAGGTTCGCAAGCGCGTTGAGGCGGAGGCCGCAGCCGCCACGGCCGACGGGCCGCCGGATGCGAGCGACGTGCGCGAAATGGCGTACACAGAGCGGGTCCTCACCGAGTCGATGCGGATGTACCCGCCCGTCTACACGATGTTCCGCGAGCCGAAACTCGACGTCCGCGTCGACGGCTACCGCATCCCGGAGGGGTCCGCGCTGATGCTCTCACAGTGGGTCGTCCATCGGTCACCGCGGTGGTACGACGACCCAGAGACGTTCGACCCCGACCGGTGGACGCCGAAGCGACGCAGCGAACGCCCACGGTTCGCGTACTTCCCGTTCGGCGGGGGGCCACGCCACTGCATCGGCAAGGCGTTCTCGCTGCTCGAGGCGAAGCTCATCCTCGCGTGTGTCTGCTCGTCGTACGCACTCGAGTACGAGGGCCCGGAGCTCTCGCTGCGAGGGTCGTTGACGATGCACCCCGACCATCCGGTGCCGATGCGTGTCGCCGAGCGGTGAGCCGATGGAGAGTGAAAAAGAGCGACGGGCAGACAGCGAGGCCACGTTCTGTCGACGCTGTGGAGCCCAGCTCGTGCACGGGCTGGTGACGAGCGAGCAACGAGCGTGTTGTCTCAACGCGACCCCGATCGCCGGCGTGTGTCCGACGCACGGTCCCGTCGGTCCTCACCACGCGGTTGACGTCGACGAGCGGTGAGCGGGGTGGGACGGTTCCAGGGGCTGTTCACAGCGCGAGCGTCGCCGCGACCTCACGAAACTGCGCGTCGTAGACGGTGAGCGCGTCCGCACGCCAGCGAACCGGAGTTGCCCCGAAGTCGGCACCGAGTGCGTCGCGCACTGCCGTTGGGTCGGTGCCGCGAGCGAGCGTCACATGCGGGACGTACGCGTCTCCTTCGACACCGTCAGCAGCACCGAACGCGGCGCAGAGCCGGCGATGGAGTCGGACGAGCGGCGGGCTCTCGACAGCGAGGTAGACGACCGGCCCGGCACCAGACGCGGGCGTCTCGAACGCGTCGACACTGGTAAGCGCGAGGTCAAACGGGTCGGTCGACGCGAGGTGTGAGCGGAGGGTTACACACAGTCGCTTGAGGGCGGCCTCTCTGGGTGGAGACGGCGTATCGATCGAGTTGGAGGCGCCAGCAACACCGGGGAGCTCGGCCGGATCGGGGACGTCGCCGTCGGCAAATCGCTTGCACACGAGCGTGTGTCGCGTCCGGAGCCGGCTGGGCGAGGCTGAGCTATCGGCGATCGCAGATCCGAGCCGATCGACAGCTGGGGGAAGCGGAACGTTGAGGCTGAACACGGCGAACGCTCGGGCGACGAAGAGAAAGCTCCGTCGGCGTCGCAGCGAGTAGACGGGTACAAACCGCTCGGGGTCGATGCTCCGGCATGCGCCTCATCGCGTTCGACTTCGACGGAACGCTCTCTGACTCGGAGATGACGGTCCTGCTCGCCGAGCGGGCAGGCGTCGCCGACGAGGTGGCTGCGATCACAGAGCGGGCGATGAATGACGAACTCAGCTACGCCGAGAGTCTCTATCAGCGTGCCGAGCTGCTTTCGGGGCTCGACGACGACCTGGTGACAGACGCGTTCGACGCGGTTCGACTCCGACCGGGGGCGGGAGCACTGATCGCACGGCTCCGCGACGCCGGCCATCACGTCGCCGTGCTTACCGGAGGGTTCGAACGCGGCGTTGAGGCTGCGCTCGCGCGCGAGGGCGTCGAGGCAGACACAATCGTCGCAAATCGGCTGCCAGTCGCAAACGGGGCACTCACCGGCGGTGCCGAGGGGCCCCTCATCGAGGGGACAAAAGACGACGCACTGGAGGAGCTTGCAGCCGAACTCGGCGCGCCGCTCGCGGTGACGACCGCTGTCGGTGACGGAGCGAACGACCTGCCGATGCTGGAGGTGGCCGGGCTCGCCGTCGGGTTCCTCCCGAAGCCAGCCGTCAGGCCCGTCTGTGACGCGGTCGTCGCCTCGATGTACCGGCTTGAGCGGGTGTTCGAAGCACACGGCGTACTCTCGGCGGAGTCCTAAACGCTTAATCGGGGTCGGAGCAAACCAATGAATATGGTCGTCATCACGCGGAGGCGGGGATGATTCCGACCCTGACGTACCTCCAGTTCCACGTGGTGTTCACGCTCCCGCTGCTCGCGCTCCTTTGGTACCTCGCGCCGCGGTACGACAGGGTCCGCAGGCGCCGCGCGACACTCGGCATCGCGATCCTCGTCGCCATCGCGTACGCGTACACCACACCGTGGATCAGTTACATGATCCGCCGCGGCGCGTGGGGGTACGCCGACGGCGCGGTGTTCGTGCGGGCGCTGTCGATCCCACTCGGCGAGTACCTCTTTTTCGCTATCCAGACGATAATCGCCGCGTTCGCCCTGTACATATTCGATTTCGATCCGGCATTTCGCCCCGGTGATTTCGACTGGGGGCCGCGTATCGCCGGGGTCGCCATCGGGATCGCGATGGTGCCGATCGGTCTGTGGCTCGTCTTCAGCGACCCGTCGTACCTTTACTTGGGTGGACTGCTCGCTTGGGTGGGTCCCGTGCTCGCACTCCAGTGGGGCGTCGGTGGCGGCTACCTCGCACGGACACCTCGCGTGTGGCTGACCGTGACGTTCGTGCCGGCCGTCTACTTCTGGATCGTCGACCGGATCGCGATCGGCATGGGCACGTGGTATCTCTCAAGTGAGCTCACCACCGGGGTCGCCGTCCTCGGGCTCCCGATCGAGGAGATGCTCTTTTTCACCTCCGCGAACCTGATGACGGTGAACGGACTCGTGTTGTTCGAGTGGGTCCTCGACTGGAACGACCGGCGGACCGCGCCGTCGTCGGTCGGGACGACCCCAGCCGGTGCGGCCGACCGCTCGGGATCGAACGAGTCTGGTTCGGCCGGACTAGAACGAGACGCCGACACAGAAGAGATCGATCCGAGCGATGACTGAGTCGTCGGTTCGATCGCCCGAGGGCGTGACCGACCGCTCTTCCACGGGTGATCCGGTCGCGAGCCGTCACCGTGGTGGCACGTCGACCCGCGACGAGACCGCACTCGCTGTCGCCGACCGCTGGTTCGCCCGGTACCCGGCGATGGCGCTCGCTGTGCTTCTCCCACTCGGCGCGCTCACCCCGCTGCTTCCTGTCGAGGTGGGTGTCGCAACGTTCGCACTCGGAACGCTCGTCGTCGGAATGGCACACGGCGCAGTCGACCACCTTATGCCGCTTCGAGCGAGTGACGCGTCGCTTCGGCGGTCGATCGTAGTCGTCTCGGTCGTCTACGCGGTGCTCGGTGGGGCAGTCGTCGTCGCGTTCTTCACCGCCCCGGTTACGGCGTTTGTGGGGTTCATCGCACTCACCTGGGTCCACTGGGGACAAGGCGACGTCGCCGCGCTTGTCGTCGCGGGCGTCGAGCACCTACGGACGCCCGCAACGCGGGTACTGACGCTCGTCGTACGCGGCGGTCTCCCGATGGGTGTGCCGCTGCTTGCACACCCAAACGAGTACCGGGTGGTGACCGAGTGGGTCGTCGGGCTGTTCGTCGCCGACGCGGCCGCCGCCGTCGACCCCCTCTTCGTGCCGGCGACCCGGATCGCAGTCGGTGCATCGATGGCGGGCGCGACACTCGTGTCGGTCGGCCTCGGCTACCGGCAGGTCCGTGCTGGCGCGAGCCGACGAGGGTGGCTGCGAGACGTCGGCGAGACGGCGACGCTGTGGACGTGGTTCCTGCTCGCCGCGCCGGTGTTCGCGGTCGGCGTATACTTCGCGGCGTGGCACGCGCTGCGGCACGTCGGTCGGCTGGCACTCGTCGACGTAGCCGCCACAGAGGCGTTGGCCGACCGCGACGTGCGGGGCGCACTGCGACGGTTCGCGCGCGACGCCGCCCCGCTCACGCTCGGTGGCTTCCTCGTGGTGGGTGGCGTCGGTCTCGCGGTTCCATCGGGCGTCGCCGCACCGGGCGATGTCCTCGGCGTCTCGCTCGTCGCTATCGCGGCGATGACGCTCCCGCACGTCGCGGTGGTGGCGTGGCTCGACGGACAACAGCGCGTGTGGCAGTCGACGCGGTGACCGACCCACAGGTTTGTATTCGTGAGCACCGAGTATCGGCCGTGCCCCACGACCGGATACACGCACGAGAACCGAGCCACCACGTGGACCGCTGGACGGTCGGCCGGATCGAAGCGATCGCAGAACGGGACGGTCATGCGGTGGTAACGGTGCGACCAGCGTCGACCGAAGCGGCACCAGTGTCGGACGAGCCTGTCGACCTCGTCGTCACGCTCGCAGTACGCGACCTCTTCGTGCGGCGACTAAACCTCGAAGCCGACGAGTCGCCGGTCGGCGAGCGGGTGTGGTACCGCGTGCGCGGCGAATAAGGCGCGGGCCGCTACTCGATGGTGCTGTCGCTACTCGAGCTGGTGGTAGTCGAGCTCGTGGCCCTCATCGAGGGCCGCTTGGACGGCCGCGCTCGGCTCGTCGACCGGCTCCGTCGAGAGCGCCATTCCACCGATGTCGGCGCGCTCGATCGTAACGTTACGCCGCCACGCCTCGTCCGTCTCTGGGTGGTCGGTTCGGTAGTGTGCGCCCCGTGACTCGTCGCGTTCGAGCGCGCCACGCAGGACCGCCTCAGCGGCCGTAAGTGAAAACCCGAGATCGATCGCGAACTCGTACGACTCACTCATGACTGGTCCGACGTCGAGGTCGTTTGCGCGCTCGCGGATCTCTTCGAGTGCGTCGAGGCCGGCGCGGAGCGACTCCTCGTCGCGAAGGATACCTGCGTGCTCCCACATTGTGTCACGGAGCGCGGCGAGGACGGCCTCAACGTCTTCGTCGCCGTCGCGGTTCGCCGTCGACACGAGGTCCGCGAGGTGCGGGTCGACGAGGGTGTCAAGCAGGTCGGCTGGAATCTCTCCTGGGCCGTCGACGCGGTCAGCGACTGTCTCGCCGGCGACGACACCGAACGCAACCGTCTCGGCGAGCGAGTTGCCACCGAGGCGGTTCGCGCCGTGGACGCCCGCCATCGTCTCGCCGATCGCAAAGAGGTCGTTGACGCCGGTCTCACCGGTCTCGTCGACCGCGACGCCGCCCATCCCGTAGTGAGAGGTCGGTGCGACCTCAACGGGTTCGCGAGCCATGTCGACGCCGAGCTCTTGGAAGCGCTCGTACATACGGGGGAGCCGCTCACGGATGAAGTCCGCGTCGCGGTGTGAGATATCGAGGTAGACCCCCCCATTTTCGGTGCCACGGCCCGCAGCGACCTCCTCAGCGATTGACCGCGCGACCACGTCGCGGGCGTCGAGTTCCATCTGGTCGGGCGAGTACCGACGCATGAAGCGCTCGCCTTCGGCGTTGAAGAGCCGGCCGCCTTCGCCGCGGACCGCCTCGGTCACGAGCCGGCCGCTCCATGGCTCCCACTCGGGGTCGGTCTCGTCGACGGCCATGCCAGTGGGGTGGAACTGGATGAACGCCATGTCCATCAGGGTCGCACCCGCGTCGTACGCCAGCGCCGCGCCGTCGCCGTTGTTCTCATCGTCGCGCGAGGTGTGTCGGTTGTATATTGCCGCGTGACCGCCGGCGGCGAGCACGACAGTGCCTGCGTTAAATAGCTGGAACGTGCCGGTGTCCATGTCGAAGCCGACCGCGCCGTACACCGCGTCGCCGTCGGCGACGAGCTTCGTGATCATCACGTTCTCGCGGTACGGGATCGACAGCGACTGGGCGCGGTCGACGAGGGTGTCGAGGAGCGACTCGCCGGTGTGGTCACCCGCGAAGGCGGTCCGCCGGAATGACTGTGCACCGAAGTATCGCTGGTCGACGGCACCGTCGTCGGTCCGCGAGTAGTCCATCCCCCACTCGTCGAGCTCGCGGAGTCGCGCCGGCATCTGCTCGGTTACCGTCTCGACTAGCGCCGGGTCGTTGATCAGGTGGCCCTCGTTGAGCGTATCGGCCGCGTGGATCGCGGGAGAGTCTTCGGGGTCGTGGGTACCGAGTGCCCCGTTGATCCCGCCGCGCGCCCACGTAGTGTGTGCGTCGCCGTGGCCGCGCTTACCCAACACGAGCACGTCGTCGACGCCACGCTCGGTGAGTTCGATGGCGGCTCTAGCGCCGGCTGCGCCGGCACCGACGACGAGCACGGAGACATCCGTGCGCTCGTATTTGATCGACTCGCCCGCGGCTTCAGCCGTTGATTCGGGCATAGATAACTGGTGACACCGCGGACGGTTAAGCCTCGCGCACGCGCACGCGAGGTTGCAGATTCTGGAGTGGTCGTCTCAGTCCCACCCGGGCGTTCCGGGCGCTCCCGCGTCGTCCTCCAGTCGCCGGACCAGCGGGTCGCGGTCGTCGCAGCCGACGGCAACCGGGTCGCCGTCCGCACCCGCTCGATCACGCCACGCGCGGATCGCCCGCCCGGCCCAGGAGTCGGCCGTCTGAGCCGTCTCGCGCGCGTCGGCAGCCCGGTCACGATTGACCGCGAGCGAGCCGGGGCGAGAGCCGACGGCCGCCCCGATGAATCGAGCGCGGTCGGCGGCCGTCTCGGTGCCAGCCCGGAGACGGCCGACGGCACCCGCAAGATCTTCGGGGGCGGGGTACGCGAAGACGGTTGCACCGGCCGCGTGCGAGCCGAACGGGAGCGGCGGGGTGTCGGCGGGCGGGGTGTCATCGAGCAGCCGGTCGCCTCCGCCGGCGGCCTCGACGCGTTCACACTCGGTCCCGGCCTCGAGTTCGAGCGAGTGAGCCGGGTACGTTCTACAGGCACGCGGGTAGCGGTCGGTGTCGTGGATCCGACACTGAAGCGTGGTCGGATCGAGAAAGACGCAGGCGTCGAGCCAGCGGATCGCGTCGGTGCCGACCGGTGCTACCGGCTTCGGTGGCTTGCGGAGCCCGACCGCGAACACTGGCCGGTCGTCGACGGCGGCGACGTCAATCCCATCGATCGCGACGCGGTCGTCGGCCGGTGCCGGGGTGAACAGCCGCGGTCTGAGGACGTCAGCGAGTCCGTCGGCAAGAAATGCGGCGACCTCGTCGCGAGTGAGCGGCACCAAGTCGTAGTCGTCGTCGAGCGGGTGGCGGTCGCCGGTGCGGTCGGTGCCGGCGGCCACCGGATCGAGGGGCCGCCAGTCGACACAACACCCGGCACACCCCGCACAGCGGAGGTTCATACTGATCGGGTGATCCGTGTCGCGCTATCGTGATAAATTGGTGTCACGATTGTCGATGTGATACGTCCGCTTCGTCGGTGTGAGAAGACTGCTTCGCCTGTGGGGCGTCTCGTGGGTAGCTCAAAGCGCGCCCTTCGTGCTCGGCGTGTCGCTGCGGCGCTCGTCAAGCCGGGTTGCGTCATCGAGGGCCCGTGCAAGCGCCTTGAACAACGCTTCGACCTCGTGGTGGGCGTTGTCGCCGCACTCGATCGCTGCGTGGAGGGTGAGCCCGGCGTTAGACGCGAGCGACAGCGCGAAATGGTCGGCCATCACGCTGGTGAACTCGCCGACTGACTCCTGTGAGAACGTGCCCTCGAACGCGTAGTACGGCCGGCCAGCGACGTCGACAACGACGCTTGCGACCGCCTCATCAAGCGGGACTCGTCGGTCGGCGTATCGTCGAATCCCGCGCTTGTCGCCGAGCGCCTCCGCGAACGCCTCGCCGAGGCAGATGGCCACGTCTTCTACCGTGTGGTGGTCGTCGATGTGAGTGTCTCCATCACATCGAACGGTGAGATCGAAGAGGCCGTGCTTCGCGAAAGACGTCAGCATGTGGTCGAAGAACCCGATTCCGGTGTCGATCTCACTGTCGCCGTCACCGTCGATATCGAGTGTGAGTTCGATTGTCGTCTCCGACGTCTCCCGCGAGACGGCCGTGCGTCGGTCGTGATCGCTCATACTCGACCGTCGGCGGGCGGCGTTAAGGCCGTTGTGGGCCTTCGTCGGTGGCTATATATGTCCATCTGTCGTCACTTCAGCCTGAATGGATCCCTCAGAGCCGTCGGACCCCTCGCGGACGCTTGAGGCGACGGGGTCGCCCGGCGGCGTCGACCACGGGGCCGATCTCCCGGCGTCACAGGCTGCGGTCGACGCCGACACCGGGGAGGGCGAACTCGAGCGCACGATCGGCCTCGTCGGCGCGCTCGCCATCGGCGTCGGGACGATGGTCGGTGCGGGGATCTTTGTGTTCCCGGGATTTGCCGCCGCGCGGGCCGGTCCCGCGGCGTCGCTCTCGTTCGCGATCGGCGCCGGCGTCGCGTTGCTCGTCGCGCTACCGACCGCGGAGCTCGCGACCGCGATGCCACACAGTGGCGGCGGATACGTCTACGTCTCGCGGGCGCTCGGCACCGGCGCCGGCGCAGTGGTGGGACTCGGACTCTGGCTCGGGCTCGTCTTCGCGTCCGCGTTCTATCTCGTAGGGCTCGGCAGCTACGCCGGACAGGTGCTCGTAGAGCTCGGCGTCTCGCTCTCGGTACAGCCGGCGGTCCCGTTGGGCGTTGCGTTCGGGGTCGTGCTCACGGCGCTCAGTCTCTTTGGGACGGAGAACACGGCAACGTTACAGAACGCGATCGTGGTCCTGCTCGTGGGGATCTTGCTGCTGTTTTTGACGTACGGGAGTCTCGACGCGCTCGGCGTGTTCGGCACGGAGACGACGCCGGAGCGGTTCTTCCCGCCGGGCGGCGCGCTCGCGGTGGTGCAGACGGCCGCGTTCGTCTTCACCTCGTATCTCGGGTTCGCACAGATCGCGACGGTCGCCGGAGACGTTGAGTCACCCGAGCGAACCCTTCCACTCGCGATGGTCGGGTCGGTGGTGACCGTCGGCGGGCTCTACGTCGTCGCGATCTTCGTCGCGACCAGCGCGTTTGGGAGCGCCCGGCTCGGCACGTTCGGCGAGACCGCGATGGTAGAGGTCGCCCGGGCGTTCATCGGGCTGCCCGGTGCGATCGCGATTGTGGTCGCCGGGCTGCTCGCAACGCTCTCTAGTGCCAACGCCTCGATCCTCAGCGGCTCTCGAATGGTGTACGCCGTGAGCCGCGACGGGCTCATTCCCGAGGCTGCAAGCCGGATCAACTTCCGGTACGGAACCCCACACGTCGCACTCGGGCTCGCTGGCGTTCCGATCGTCGCACTCACCGCAACCGGGCGGGTGGGGCTGCTCGCCGAGGTAGCCTCCGTGCTTCACCTCGTGATGTACGGGCTCACCTGCGTTGCGCTGATTCAGTTCCGTCGCGAGCAGCCGGGATGGTACGACCCGTCATTCCGGTGTCCAGCCGGTACCGCGGTCGCCGGCAGCGGCGCACTCGCCAGCTTCGGGCTCATCGGATTCATGCAACCCGCGTCGATCGCCGTTGGTACAGCCGTGATGGTCGCCGCCTACGGCTGGTATCGTACGTATGCCACTGACGTCGACTTGGAGGGCGAGCGCGCGTGACCGCGACCCCCGAACCGCCGGCACACTCCGAACCGACGATCCTCGTTCCGATCGACGTCCATGGCGAGGCGTCGCTCCCGAGCGGAACTGCAGCGCTACTCGCAAACGCCCACGTCGTGTTGTTGGGGTACCACGAGATTCCCGAACAGACGGCCACAGAGCAGGCTCGTGAACAACTCGGCGAGCCCGCGATGGCGACACTCGAAGGGCTCGCAGAGGCCCTCACCGACGCCGGTGCGACCGTCGAGACGCGACTGGTGTTCACTCACGAAGCGGCAACGACGGTCGATCGGATCATCTACGAACACGACTGTCTCGCGGTCCTCGTGCCGAATGCGGTCCCTCGCGTCGAGAACGTCCTCCTCACCGTCCGAGGACTCGTCGGGCTCGACCGAAACACCGCGCTCGTCGCCGGGCTGTTCGCCGACCGTGGGACAGACGTCACGGTGTTCCACGGGCGAGACGCAGACGAACCGATGGCCGAAGCACGAGGAGTGGTGACCGAGACCGAGCGAGCGCTCGTCGATCGCGGCGTCGAACCGGACGCGATCGAGACGGTCATCGAGGAGACGGACGAACCGGTGGCGGCGATCGCCCGACAGGCGGCCGACCACGACGTCGTGGTGATGGGCGAGACGAACCCGTCGGTAGCGACGGTCGTCTTCGGGATGCCCGCTGACCGCGTCGCCGAGCAGTTTCAGGGTCCGGTGCTCGTCGTTCAACGGCCGCGTCCCGAGACGTGAGTGGTGTGCGACGTCGGGCCGTGAGCGCCAGCGGCGTGATGAGACGATCAGGCAGCGTCGACCGCCGCCTGCGCTTCGCGGAGGGTAAACCGATCCTCGTAGAGCGCGGTCCCGACGACGACAGCGGCTGCACCGGCCCGTTGGAGCGCGAGCACGTCCTCGACCGTGGCGACTCCGCCGGAGGCGATCACGGGGATGTCGACCGCCGAGGCCACGGCGTCAACCGCGTCGGTGTCGACTCCCTCGAGTTGCCCTTCGACGTCGACGTTGGTGAAGAGGATCGCTCCCGCGCCGAGTGACGCGTAGCGTGCGGCGGCTGTGGCCGGGTCGAGCCCGGTCGATTCGGTCCAGCCGGCGACGACCACCTCGCCGTCTTTCGCGTCGAGACTCACCACGACGCTGCCGGGATGCGTGTCGTCTAGCGCCGTGACGATAGACGGGTCGTCGACGGCTGCGGTCCCGAGGATAACGCGGTCGACTCCGGCATCGAGGAGGGCACGGGCGTCTGCGGCCGTGCGGATGCCGCCACCGAGTTGGACCTCGACGGTCTCGTCGGTTGCCGCGACGACCGCCTCGATGGCGTCGGCGTTGGCGCGCTCACCCTCGAAGGCGCCGTCGAGGTCGACGAGGTGGAGCGTATCGGCACCTACGTCGACCCAGTCGGTGGCCGCCTCGATTGGGTCGCCGTAGACGGTCCCGGTGTCGCGTTCGCCGCCGACGAGCTGGACGACGGCACCGTCTTGGACGTCGACCGCGGGAATTACCTCGAAGCGCGGGAAGACAGTCATACAGCAAGCGTGGCCCGGCGACCGATTAAACCGGTCGGTTCGGGAGACGAGACAGACGTATCCGATTCCGCACAATCCACCGTAGCGCACGTCTCGTGAGCACGCCAACGAATCCGCCGTGGCGCGCGCCTCGTGAGCACGCCAACGAATCCGCCGTGGCGCGCGCCTCGTGAGCACGCCGGAGGCGGGCTCGCGAGCGCGTGCGAGGGATGAGCGAGGAAGCGAAGCGACCGAGCGAATCGGCTGGGGAGGATGTGGCTGAAAGAAGTGTCCGGGGGTCGGGCGGTCGTATTCGTCACAGAGCCGCCGTCACACACAGATTGGGGAGGATGTGGCTGAAAGAAGTGTCCAGAGGTCGGGCGGTCGTATTCGTCACAGAGCCGTCGTCACACACATATTGGAGAGGATGTGGCTAACAGTGGTGTCCGTGTGTCGGAGAGTGATACCTGTGGCTGAGACGACTCGTGACACCCAGGCACCAATTACTGCCACGCCCTCCCCAGCCGATTCGCATCGGTGACTGCGGGTCGTCGCCTTCGGCTCCTCCTCGCACCACCTCGCTCATCCCTCGCACGCGCTCGCGGACACGCTACCGCGGTCCGCAAGGCGCGCGCCACCTGATAGGCGTACAAATGATGTATCGAGCGGATGGCACGGACGACCTCACGGCGGGTTGAGGACCACCCCACGCCTCCGCTGTCGGTCGGGTCTCGAGAAGACACGGATCGCTTATGTAACTACCCGGTACAACAACCCAGTGATGGACGACGCCACGACGCCCGCGCGACGACACAGCAGGCGACGATTCCTCGCGCTCTCGGGCGCAACCGGTCTCGCCGGACTCGCCGGCTGTAGCGCAGAGCGGGTCGACGAGGGGGCAAATGGGGGCGCGGGCGACGAGTCGGACGAGACCGACGATGCCGGCGGGGCGAACACGACCGAGGACACGGGCGACGAACAACCCACGCTGACCGTAGCGACCTACGGCGCGTTCGTCGACGCGCCATCGGTGAGTCCGGGCGCGTGGCTGAAAGGGACGTTCGAATCGCGCGTCGACGCCACGGTCGAATGGGCGACCCCCGACAACGAGTTGAACTACTACCTCGAGCGCGCCGCCTCAGGCGCGTCTATCGACGCCGACCTCTACGTGGGGCTCACCACCGAGGACCTCGTTCGGGCCGACAGCGAACTTGATGCCGACCTCTTCGCCGAAGCCGGCGAGGTCGACGAAACAGACGCGATCCGAGACGGCCTCCGGTTCGACCCGTTTGACCGGGCGGTGCCGTTCGATACCGGCTACGTGAGTCTCGTCTACGACGGCACCGAGACGACCGCCCCAGAGACGTTCGAGGGGCTGCTCGACGACGAACATCAGGGGGCACTCATCGCACAAAACCCAGGGAGCTCCTCGACTGGCCGGTCGTTTTTCCTCCACACGATCCATCGATTCGGGGAGGGAGACGGCGACGACGATGGCGGGTACGGCGGCGGTGGCGACGAGACGATCGAGGGCACAGACGGCGACCCCAACTACGACTACCTCGACTACTGGGCCGACCTTCAGGCGAACGACGTGCGGGTGCTGGGGTCGTGGGAGGACGCATACACCGCATGGTCGAACGGCGAGGCACCCATGGTGGTCTCGTACTCCACCGACCAGGTGTTCGCGGCCGACGCGGGCGAAGACCTCGAGCGACATCAGATCCGGTTTTTGAACGACGAGGCGTACGCGACTCCAGAGGGAATGGCGGTGTTCGCCGACGCCGACGAGCCCACGCTCGCCCGCGAGTTCATGTCGTTCCTGCTCGAGCCCGCCGTCCAAGGCGAGATCGCGAAACGAAACGTCGCGTTTCCGGCGACGACGACCGCAGAGCTGCCCGACGACTACGCATCGCTCGCACAGGAGCCGGCCACCCCAGTCACGTTCGGGTACGACGAACTCCAGGGGAGCCTCGATGCGTGGATAACCGACTGGGAGCGGCAGGTCGCCGGCAACTGAGCGGGTCGCCGTGAGAGACACCCCGCATCGGCTTTGTGACCACGTGGAGCGACGAGCACTCGCCGCGCTCACGGCCGTGACCATCGCGGTCCTCGTCGTCGTCTTCTACTATCCGGTGGGGACGGTCCTCGTCGAGGCGGTCGTCGTCGATGGCGTCGTCACGCTCGCCGTCTTCGTCGAGCTCCTTCGTGACCCGTTTTACCTCGGCGAGGTCGCCCGGCTGTTCACCGGTGAGGGACCGGTCGCGGTCGCCCGCGCGTTAGCCGCACCGGACCGGCGGCTCGGGATCGTCGGCTTCACCGCCTACCAGGCCGTACTCTCGACGATCGTCAGCGTTGCGCTCGGGCTCCCTGCCGCGTACATCCTCGCGCGCTTCGAGTTCCCCGGTCGGCGGACGCTCCGTTCCGTGACGATCCTGCCGTTCGTGCTCCCGTCAATCATGGTCGCGGTGGGGTTCGTCGCCACCTTCGGCCGAAACGGCACGCTAAACGCAGTCCTCTCCGCGGTCGGTATGCCGCGGGTCGAGCTCATGTTCACCCTCGAGGCGATCCTGATTGCCCACGCCTTCTACAACGCACCACTCGTCGCGCGGGTGACGACCGCGGCCTGGGAGTCGGTCGACGCGAGCGCGGTCGAGACCGCCCGAAGCCTCGGCGCGGGACCGCTGCGAGCGTTCATCGACGTCGTTGCCCCGCAGTTGTATCCGGCAGTGTTAACAAGTGCGGCGCTCACGTTCGTCTTCACCTTCGGCACGTTCCCGATCGTGTTGGCGCTCGGCGGGTTCGAGCTAGCGACCGTCGAAGTGTTCGTCTACCGGCTGGCGCGCGACCTCCAGTACGCGGAGGCCGCCGCGCTTGCGATCGTCGAGCTTACCATCGCACTCGGCGTGCTGTTTGCGTATCTTCGGTACGAGGCGGCAACCGCGGTCGCGGCTCGCCGCGTCCGCCCACTTCCGCGGAAGTCGCTGTGGCCGGACGCATGGACGCCGCGGGCGTTGTTCGAGCGGGCGGGAATCATCACCTACGCAGGGATCGCCGCGGTGGTCTTTCTCGCGCCGATCGTCTCGATGCTGCTCGCGAGCGTCACGACCGCCGACGGATCGCTCACGCTTGACCACTACCGATTCCTGCTGACGCGCCAGCAGACGGGCGCAGCCTTCCAAGTCCGGCCCTGGCCCGCGGTTCGCAACTCGGTGCTGTTCGCTGGGGCGTCCGCGCTGGTCGCACTTCCGATGGGCGTCGTCGTCGCCGTGATCACGACCCGCGCGTCTCGGGGGCGGTCACTCGTCGGCGCGGTCGCGATGGCGCCGTTCGCCGTGTCGGGAATCTTAGTCGGACTCGGGCTCCTCCGCGGACTCGTCTTCGGGGTCGAGGTGGCCGGGTGGCGGATCGCCGTCGCCGGGTCGGCGGCGATCGTCGCCGCCCACGCGGTAGCCGGCTACCCGTTCGTGGTGCGAACGGTAGCGCCCGGGTTGGCATCGCTTGACGCGTCGCTGGTCGAGTCAGCGCGGGCGCTCGGGGCGTCGCGGGCGCGCGCCCTCTTCGATATCGAGCTCCCGCTCGTGTGGCCGGGCGTAGTCGCAGGCGCGGCGTTCGCGGTCGCTATCTCGATGGGCGAGTTCACCGCGACGGTCGTGCTCGCGACAGGGGCGGATGCCTACACGATGCCGGTTGCGATCGAACGATTCATCGGCCGGCGGCTCGGACCGGCGACCGCGATGGGCGTCGTCCTCTTGCTTGTGACTGCCGTCAGCTTCCTCGTGATAGAGCGACTCGGGGGTGAGGTGCGTGACTACTGACGAGTCGGGCGCGCGAGACGACCGTGAGGCGCACGACGACCGCGAGGCGCTCGACGACCGCGACGAATCTCCGTACCCGCCCGGAAACGCGGGTGATACGGCGACCGGTGAGGAGCTCGACCGTCCGGGCCCGAACGCGCCGACCGCCGTCGAGTTCGACGGGGTAACAAAGCGGTACGGCGAGACGGCTGCGGTCGACGACGTGGATCTCGCGATCCGTGAGGGTGAGTTCTTCACCGTCGTCGGGCCATCCGGCTGCGGGAAGACGACGACACTGCGTCTCGTTGCCGGCTTCGAGGCGCCTACTGAGGGCTCTGTGCGATTCGGCGGCAGTGACGTCTCCGGGGTGCCTCCGGAGGCGCGCGACGTCGGCGTCGTGTTTCAAAACTACGCGCTGTTTCCGCACCTGACCGTGGGCGAGAACGTCGGGTACGGCCTCCGGTTTTCGGCCCCGCCCGGCGGGGTGAGCCGCGAGGAGCGAATCGACACGCTGCTGGAACTCGTCGACTTACCGGAGACGAGCGACCGCGACCCCGAGAGTCTCTCCGGGGGCCAACGACAGCGGGTCG
Source organism: Halorubrum orientale (assembly GCF_059623105.1). NCBI lineage: Archaea > Methanobacteriati > Methanobacteriota > Halobacteria > Halobacteriales > Haloferacaceae > Halorubrum > Halorubrum orientale. Next base: position 354,522 of record NZ_JBSPSR010000004.1, read on the forward strand.
CAATCGCCCGCGCGCTCGCGCCGGGTCCAGACGTCTTGTTGCTCGACGAGCCGATGAGTGCGCTTGACGCGCGGCTCCGTGAGCGGCTCCGGCTCCAAGTGCGGTCGATCCAGCGCTCGCTTGGAATCACGACAGTGTACGTCACCCACGATCAAGAGGAGGCGCTTTCTGTCTCCGACCGGGTCGCAGTCATGCGCGACGGGTCTGTCGTGCAGGTCGCCCCGCCGCGGACGGTGTACCGGCGACCGGCCTCGCGGTTCGTCGCCGAGTTCGTCGGCGACAACAACGTGTTCGAGGGCGTCGTCGCGACAGAGGGTGTCACCTCGGCAGCCGAAGACACTGGCAACGAGCGGCGGGTCGTACCGGTAGACGTCCACGACGCGACACTCCAGGTCGCTCTCGGAGCGGGATCAGCTGATCGCGCTTCCAACGACGGGGCGGAGACGGCTACTGACACCCACAGTGCCGGGTGGCCGACCGCGCCACGTCCTGGTGACCGAGTCGTCTTTTGTGTCCGCCCACAACACCTGCGAGTTGGCCGGGCACACAATGGCGTTCGAGCCGAGGTCGAGGGCGCGGAGTTCCTCGGGGAGACGACCCGCGTGCACCTCACCTGGAACGATCAGCCGCTGGTGCTCTCGGCCGACGAGCCGCTTGCGGGGTCGGTCACCGTCGGATTCGACCCGCGCGATGCCCACGTCGTCGAGCATGCGGCTTCGGACGGGGCCGACACGTCTTAATCCAGTCGGACCGAGAAGAATGCATGGCCACAGAGTCGTGTGACGTATGTGAGCGATCCGTCCGGATCGCGGGCGGTATCGGTGACCTGTGGAACTTCGCGTTCGAGTCGACACAGGGGATGACACTCGAGCTCGTCGACGGCTCGGAGTTCTTTTTGTGTTTTGAGTGTGTTGAATCGCTGCCCGAGGACACGGAGCCGACCGCAGAAGACGTCGCCGCCTTACAGAAGCGGACCGACCCCGTCGAGTCGACGAACACCGCGTTCTGGCACTGGCGGTGACGGCGGTGGTGGTGGCGACGGCGGTGACGGCGGTGGCGCGCGCCTCGTGAACACGCCGGAGGCGGGCTCGCGAGCGCGTGCGAGGGATGAGCGAGGTGCCGCAGGCACCGACGCGAATCGGCTGGGGAGGGTGTGGCTAATTGGCGTCCGGGTGTCGCGCGGTCGTGTTGTTCGCGCTGGTACTGCCACAGTCGTATAGAATCGGTTGGGGAGGGTGTGCCTAATTGGCGTCCGGGTGTCGCGCGGTCGTGTTGTTCACGCTGGTACTGCCACAGTCGTATGGAATCGGCTGGGGAGGGTGTGGCGGTAATTGGTGTCCGGATATCACGCGGTCAGGTTCGTCATAGACCTATCCTCATACACGTATAGAATCGGCTGGGGAGGAAGTGGCTAATTGGCGTCCGGATGTCACGCGGTCATATTCATCGCGTGGTCGGCGTTGTCACGCGAGTTAGTTTCGGTAGCGACGGCGACGACCGAACGTCACGCTGTCGACTGGTGCGTGCCGCCACGTCGCGAGCGCCGAGGAGAGTCGGTCGGTGAGCGGCCGCCAGACGACGACGATTGCCGCCCCCGCGAGTGCCGAGACGGCGACGGTCGGGTACGCGAGTGCCCCGAGTGCGAGGACGACGAGCGAGAACGACGCGAGCAGGGTCGCGAGCGAGCTAGCGGCCGAGGGGGGTGCAGGAAGCGGAGCGAGCGAGCGCGTCGGCTGTGTAGCGGTGAAACGTCGCATACACTAGCGGAGTGTGCGGGCAGATATAAGCTTTCATATTTCGTATATGTAGAGAGGCGAGATAGCACACCTCACGCGTTAAATCGCGCTATATCTGCCGACCTAAGCGTGTAACGAGTACCATGGTAACGCGTGTGCAGCATATCAGCTCGTGGGGAGATATGGTCTCGAACAGCGGCGGCACGAGAGAACACGGTGTGGCTGCTCCACGCTCACGACAGCGACACGCCACCCTCACGACGCGGGCGCATCAAAAGGACCATACGGGCTCCCGACCCGGTGTACGGTATCGGGTGACGCCAGTGACGAAGAAACGCGAATACCGAGACGACTACACCGACAAGACGCTGTACCTTCCGGGGCCGACCGAGGTGCGATCAGACGTCATCGAGGAGATGGCCCAGCCGATATTCGGCCACCGGATGGATCGCATGACGGACCTGTACACGACCGTCGTCGAGGACACGAAGGAGTTCCTCGGCACCGACAACGACGTGATCGTGCTCACCGCCTCCGGGACGGAGTTCTGGGAGGCGACGACACTCAACCTCGTCGACGATGGCGGGATGTTGTGTCCGACGAGCGGCGCCTTCAGCGAGCGACAGGCGAACGTCGCCGAACGACTCGGCAAAACTGTCGACCGCATCGAGTACCCGTGGGGTGAGGCGGTCAAGCCGGAAGACGTACGCGAGGCACTCGGGACCGCTGACGGCGGGTACGACGCGGTCACGGTCGTGATGAACGAGACCTCGACCGGGGTCCGCAACCCAATCGAGGAGATTGGCGACGTCGTCGCAGAGTACCCGGACACGTACTTCGTCGTCGACGCAATCTCCGCGCTCGGCGGCGACTACGTCGACATCGAGGCACACAACATCGACGCCATCTTCACCTCGGTCCAGAAGGCGTTCGCGATGCCACCTGGACTCGCCGTGTGTGTCGTCAGCGACGCGGCCTACGAGCGCGAAGCCGAGGTAGAGACCTCCTCGTGGTACGGCGGCTTCCGGCGATGTCTCGACTACTACGACCGGAAGGGCCAGACCCACTCGACGCCCGCAATTCCGTTGTTGTTGGCGTACCGCAAGCAAATGAAACACATGCTCGAGGAGACCCACGCGGCCCGCGACGAACGCCACCGAGAGATGGCCGAGTACACCCGCGAGTGGGCCCATGAGCACTTCGATACCTTCGCCGAGGAGGGATACGAATCACGCACCGTGACGTGTATCGAGAACACCCACGGTATCGACGTGGCCGAGACAATAGAGACCGTCTCCACAGAGTACGACATGGTCTTTTCGAACGGCTACGGCGATATCGGCGAGCAAACGTTCCGAATCGGCCACATGGGCGAGCACACCGTTGAGAGCGTCCAAGCGCTCACCGACGCGATAGAAGACGTCGCCGGGCTCTGACGGTCGGTCCTCACGAGACGAAGAACACGGCAGCGCGGTGTGTCACTCACGCCAGCCCGAGTAACGCGTCGGTACCGGTCTCCCATAGCGAGACGCCGGTTACGACACCAAGACCGAAGTCGAACGCGAAGAAAGCGAACAGTGCCGCGCCCACAAAGTGTGCTTTCCGCATATCGAGTCGGTGTGCAAAGCGGTGAAAGATGTACGCGTTCGCCGCACTCACCGGAACGATGGCGAGCATCTCGCCGGCCCAGATGGCCGTCGGAAACGCGCTGTATTGGGTGGCAAGAGAGATCGTGATCAGCTGCGTTTTGTCGCCGAACTCACCGAACGCCATCATCGCGAATATCGGGAGGAAGCCGCCGAACTTGTTCGGGACGCGCCACCCCACGAGCGGCACGCGTACATCGAGGTCACCGCCGTCGGTCTCTGGCGCGTCCGCCCGCGTCGGATCCCCGGCATCGGGGGCGGGCGCGCTCTTGACCAGCAAGTACGCGAAGAGGAGAAACAGCGCGGCCGTCAGCGTGTCGAGGTAGATCCCCGGGAGGACACGGGTGAGTGCACGGCCGAACACGACCTCGAGTGCTGTCCAGCCGGCGAACGCCGCCGCGGCTGCGCTCACCACAACAACCGGACGGTACCGCGCCGAGAGCCCGGCGATCAGCAGCTGTACCTTCTCGCCCGGGAGGACGGCAAGCTGGGCGCCGGCGGCGATGAACAGAACGGTCAGCCAGGTCGGTTCGGTCATCGCAAGCGGGACCCGGTCGGCTGGGTCGAACGGTACGACGGCAAGACAGACATACTCACGATGGAATTAGACTGGTCTAAACAAAAGTGTTTGTGTATCAAATCACGTCACAGCCAGAGAAGCTGAGCATGTCGTGTCCCGTCGAACTCTAAGACAGCAGCCTCGTCGACGATGCCGGCGTCTATCGCGACGTCGACCGCCTCGGTGCCGACGATGTTGCCAACCTGTGCCCGGTGAAGCGCGTCGACGACGGCCGCTGAGTCCGCCTCGGTTGCCTCAGGCCCGCCGTAAAACGACTCCTCGACGGTGATCTGGGCGGTATCGTTCTCGTACGTCTCGCCAAGACACTCGGCATCACACACCGAGACGAGCGTTCCCTCCGGCGTCTCGCGCTCACGGAGGAGCATCTAGAACCCCTCCGGTCCCTCACCCTGGAGCTCGCGTGCTGGCTCGCGGTCACGCTGCTCGGGGGCACGACCACTAGCACCCTGGCCGGCGTGTTCGTCGACCAGCTCTGCTTCGGTCTCGCGACGGAGCTCCTCGGCGCGGTCGGCAACCGTCTCAGCCTGCTCGTGTTCGCCCGCCTCCTCCAGCGCGCGGGCCTTCTCTTCGAGCACACCGGCCTCGCGGTAGCCGAGTCGGATCGCGTTGTCGAAACAGGAGACAGCGTCCTCGGCAAGTCCGCGCTCGACGAGGAGGAATCCGCGGTTGTACCACGCTTGCGCGAACCGAGGGTCAATCTCCACGGCGCGTTCTGCGTGCTCGAGCGCCTGCTCGCCCTGCCCCGACTCCCAGAGCGCGTACGCGAGGTTCGTTTCAGCCGTGGCGGCGTGCTCGGAGTCGTCGTCGACGTAGAGCGCCTCGCGATAGGCGCCGATTGCCTCGTCGTACTCCTCTAGCTCGGCGTGAGCAGCGCCCTTGTTCACCCATGCCTCCTGGGCGTCGAGTGACTCCTCGTCGGCGAAACGGGCGGCTCGTTCGAACGTCTCCGTCGCCTCCTCGAAGCGGTTGATTTGCATATACGAGAGCCCGACGTCGACCAGCCGCTCGACGTCGACGGCGTCGTTCTCGACGTTTCGGCGGTCGAGCAGGTCCGTGAGCGCGTGTGAGTCGACGGGGTCGACGGTCGTCGGGTCGGCGTCTAACGCTTCCGGGTCAAGCGTGAACTCCTCGTAGTCGACGTCGACCCCTTGGCCGGTCGAGAACTCGTGGCGGTCTGCGTCCCGCTCGTCAGTCATATCCCGTTTCTGGCGGCCACGGGGGGTAAGGGTTACGTCGGCTAGCTAGTCCCTGTTGTACGGACCAGAACACAGCCCCGGATTTTATGATGGAGACGCCGCTGGGTCGACGCGCGAATGGCATCTGAAGAACCCTCCACGGCAGTGCCGCCGCGGCGAGATCGGGGGGCCGGTCACCCCTGCCCTCGCCGACTTCGTCGTCGAAGACGATCGAGGCGGTGCGCGCGCAGTGACAGCGCAGGCCGGCGTGCCGACGCCGACGCTGACCGCGCCAGCACCGGGCGAGACGAACACGACCCAGGGACCGTCGAACGAGTCCACCCCGAACGCGACCCCACAGAACGAGACGAGCGCCTGAGCGACGACCCCCCGACGTCACCGGTCGTCGTTGCGCCGCGAGGTAGTTCGCATGGCGTCGATTGAGAGCGCAGCCGATTGTGCCGGTCGAGAGCGCAGACGACTGCGCCGGTCAGAAGACGACGAGGGGTGTCGACATCGGCCCGATATCAGTGGACGAACAGACAGTTTTGATCGGCTATCACGGCGGTGCGTGCGTCAGAACGCGGAAGGAATCCGACGAGTGCACGTGGGCGGCAAAACGCTGCGATGAGGAAAGCGTTAACCTCGCGCCGCCGGTCGATACGGGCATGAAAGTACTCGTCACGGACCCGATAGCCGACGCGGGCCTCAACCGGCTCGCGGACGCCGGGCACACGGTCGAGGCGGACTACGAGGTCGAGGGGGACGCACTGCTGGACGCGGTCGCCGACGCCAACGCGCTTATTGTTCGCTCCGGTACCGAGGTGACCGAGGCAGTGTTCGAGGCAGCACCGGACCTCGTCATCGTCGGGCGAGCCGGCATCGGCGTCGACAACATCGACATCGAGGCCGCGACCGACCACGGCGTGATCGTCGCCAACGCCCCCGAAGGGAACGTCCGGGCGGCCGCAGAGCATACGGTTGCGATGACGTTCGCCGTTGCGCGGTCGATCCCACAGGCGCACACTCGACTGAAGAACGGCGAGTGGGCGAAGGGGGCGTTCCTCGGCACCGAGCTCAACAACAAGACGCTCGGCATCGTCGGGCTTGGCCGCGTCGGCCAGGAGGTCGCAAAGCGCCTCGACTCGCTCGGGATGGACCTCGTCGTCTACGACCCGTACATCTCCCCCGAGCGCGCCGAGCAGTTCGGTGCCGAGTTGGTCGACGACCTCCACGAGACGCTCGCTCGTGCCGACGTGGCGACCGTCCACACCCCTCTGTTGCCCGAGACCGAGGGCATGATCGGTGCCGACGAGCTCGCACAGCTCGAGGGAGGCTACCTGATCAACTGCGCACGCGGCGGGATCATCGACGAGGACGCGCTCGCGGCCGCCGTCGACGATGGCGTCGTGGCCGGCGCCGCACTCGACTCGTTCGCCGAAGAACCCCTGCCGGCCGACTCGCCGCTGCTCGACGTCGAGGACGTTGTCGTCACGCCACACCTCGGCGCGTCGACGGAGGCGGCTCAGGAGAACGTCGCCGTCGACACCGCCGAGGCGGTGTGCTCGGCGTTCGCAGAGGAGCCGGTGCTCACTGCACTCAACGCGCCCTCGGTCGATGAGACCGCGTTCCCGCGAATCGAGCCGTACATCGACGTCGCCGAGACTGCCGGCCGGGTGGCTGCACAGCTGCTCGACGGACGGATCACGAGCGTGGAGACGACCTACGAAGGCGACATCGCCGCCGAGGACGTCGAACTCGTCACCGCATCGGCGCTGAAAGGCGTCTTCGAGCCGCTCGAGTGGCAGGTGAACGCGGTGAACGCGCCGCGGCTCGCCGACGAGCGCGGCATCGAGGTGACCGAGTCGAAGACGCGACAGACCGAGGACTTCCAGAGTCTCGTGCGGGTGACGGTCCACAACGGTGACGAGTCGCTCGCGGTTGAGGGGACGTTGTTCGCGGGCGACGACCCGCGGATCGTCCGTATCGATGGGTTCCGTGTCGACGCCGTCCCGTACGGTCACACGCTCGTTGCGCGAAACACCGACGAGCCAGGTGTGATCGGCTTCATCGGGACCGTGTTGGGCGAACACGACGTCAACATCGCCGGGATGTTCAACGCCCGCGAGACGCAGGGTGGCGAGGCGCTCACCGTGTACAATCTCGACCAAGCTATCTCCGAGGCGGCCGTCAAGACGCTACTCAACGACGACCGAATCGTCGAGGTGACCGAGATCACGCTCGACGACGCGAACACGCGAGACGAGGCCTGAGACCGAATCTGGACGCTGTCGTCTGGTGGGTGAGCGTGTGTGAACAACCGGGCTACGTGATTGCGTCACATTGTGTGCGCCTTCGTCTCTTCCAACCGATTCCATAGGTCGATAACGAAAAATAAACAACACGACTCCGCGACACCCGGGCGCAGTTTCGGCCACGCCCTCCCCAGCCGATTCGCATCGGTGCCTGCGGCACCTCGCTCATCCCTCGCACGCGCTCGTGGACACGCTATCGCGGTCCACGAGGCGCGCGCCACCGCAGTTGTCCGTCGGGTCGTCGTGGGTGTGCGGTGGCACTGATCTCGAGACGAAACAGATCACTGTGTCGTCTATATCCGACAATATCACTCCAGTGGTCGCACTCTCGTCTGGTGGTTTGATCGTTTGACTGCACCTCGTCTCGGCTCCTGTCACAGCTGGTAACCCCTCTGTTTCGAGTGGATCGGCCGGTCGTGACGGTTTGAGTCGACCCAAATCATTAATCCGACACTACCCCGTTCAAGAACGATGGTCGACGCCGAGGTTCACGTCATCGATCGGGGCGGACTGTTGTGTGACAGAAACTCGCTGCTTGAGGGCCACACCCGCGCGACACACGGTGACCAGAACCCCGATCTCGAGTACGCGGAGCTCCCGGTCTATGCCTTCGTGATCGAGCATCCCGCGGCGACGATCCTCTGGGACACGGGCGTTCACCATGCGGCCGCGGCGGGCCACTGGCCGGACGACCTCTGTGAGGCGTTCTATCCGCACGATGCGGCCGACCACCGGCTTGACGACGACCTCGCGGCTGCCGGCTTTGGGATCGACGACATCGACGCGGTGTTTCAGAGTCATCTCCACGTCGACCACGCCGGCGGGCTCGAGTGGTTCGCGGGGACAGACACCCCGGTGTACGTCCACGAGCGAGAGCTCCAGTTCGCGTACTACGACGCAGTCGCTGGTGCTGGCGACGGCGGGTACCTCCGGGCCGATTTCGACCACGATGTAAACTGGGTGCCGCTCACCCGAGACCGCGAGACGCACTTCGCCGACCTTGAGTTCGTCCGCTTGCCGGGGCACACTCCCGGAATGACTGGAAGCGTGCTTCATCTTGAGACGGAGACGCTACTTTTTACCGGCGACCAGGCCGCCCTTCCAGAAAACTACGAGGCGGGCGTACCACCGGGTGGGGACTTCATCTGGGGGAAAACAGAGTGGCGCGCGAGCCGCCACCACCTCCGTGAGATCGAGCGACAGCACGACGCAACCGTGGTGTTCGGCCACGACCGCGGTGGGCTCGCCGAAGCGCGATCGCCGTGACGGAGTCGAACCCTCCCGACCCACCGCCCGCGGCTGCTAGGCCGTCGGCGCGACCGACCGGCAGCACCGATCACGTGCGGTGGCGCGCGCCTCGCGGGTCGCGGTAGCGTGCCCGCGAGCGCGTGCGAGGGATGAGCGAGGTGCCGCAGGCACCGATGCGAATCGGCTGGGGAGGGCGTGGCCGAAACTGCGCCCGGGTGTCGCAGAATCCTGTTGATCACGCAGCTACAAGCACGCAGCTACAAGCACACAGCTACTAGCAGACGTACAGAATCGGCTGGGGAGGGGTGGCCGAAACTGCACCCGGGTGTCGCGCGGTCGTACTCGTCACCCGCTCACAGACCGACTCTGTGCGCGTCCAACAGTCACCGTCTCAATCGCTGATCTGTTCGAGGATCGCATCGGCGTCGTTCGGGACCGGCTCGGGGTCGCCACCAGCTTTGTAGGCGGCTTCCGGGTCCTTCAACAAGTGACCGGTCGTGAGACACACGACGAGTTCGTCTTCGTCAACGCGACCCTGCCGGCGGAGCTTCTTCAGTCCGGCAAGGCTCGCAGCAGAGGCGGGCTCGACGCCCACACCCTCGGTCGCGAGGTGCGCCTGTGCGGCCGTAATCTCGTTATCGCTGACGGCGACCGCGGTGCCGCCGGTGTTGTGCACGCCGGGAAGGGCCTTCGGCGCGTTGACCGGGTTGCCGATCCGGATGGCGGTCGCACGCGTCTCGACGTGTTCCCACCGGCTGATCTCGTCGTTGCCTTCGGTCACCGCCTCGACCATCGGAGCGGCGCCCTCGGCCTGGACGCCGGTGAGCTTGGGGACGTCCGCGACATCGAGTGCGCCCGACTGGACGAGCTCGCGGAATCCCTTATAGATCGCAGAGGTGTTCCCAGCGTTGCCGACCGGGAGGACGATTCGGTCCGGGAACCGTCCGTAGTCGGCGTAACACTGCTCTAGGATCTCGAAACCAATCGTCTTCTGTCCCTCCAGCCGGAACGGGTTGAGCGAGTTGAGCAGGTACACCACGCCGCGGGCGGCGAGCTCTTGGACGATGTCGAGACAGTCATCGAAGTTGCCGTCGACCTCGAGGATGCGTGCGCCGTGAAGACTGGCCTGAGCGATCTTGCCAGCGGCAACTTTTCCCTGCGGGAGGAGCACGAGCGTAGGCATCCCCGCGCGGCCACCATAGGTGGCGAGCGCCGCGCTGGTGTTGCCGGTGGACGCACACGCGAGCGCGTCGACGTCCAGCTCTTGGGCGACACGAACGCCCACAGTCATGCCGCGGTCTTTGAACGACCCCGAGGGGTTCATCCCCTCATGTTTGATCCGAAGCCCGTCGACGCCGACGATCTCTTCAATACGCGGCACGCGGTGTAGCGGCGTGTCACCCTCTGGAAGCGTCACTCCGAGGTCAAACGGCAGCGCCTCTCGGTAGCGCCACACACCGCGATCGGGGCCATCTGTCGAGGCGCCGGCGCCGAAGTCGTCGAATGTCGGCAGCTCGGCGTATCGCACCTCGAGCAGGCCGTCACAGTGGTCACAGGTGTACCGAACGTCCTCGAACGGGGCGAACGTCTCGCCGCACTCGATGCAAGCGAGCCACGTCCCGTCGTCCGCACAGGCGGGGACGGCGTCGGGCGCGGCGTCCATGGCGAGGCTCATTGTGGTGTAGTGTGCACTGGCGCGTCTTAAGCCGGCCGGTGGCGTCCCGCGTTGCCGGGTGCCGACAACACGGCCGTGGGCGCCAGGGTCGCACCTACTGCAGTCGCACCTGACCCAGCCGCGGCCGACACGGTCACGACGATCGGGCCCGCCTCAGTCGATGATGATCTCCGAATCGGTCGTCTCGCGGTCCGTCCCACCGCCCATCTCGGTCTGGTATCGCTGAATCCACGTCGCAAAGCACTCTGGACAGAGCCGCTGGGTGTCGATGTTCGCGCGGTCGACACTGAGTCGGACGGTCCTGGCGAGCGCGTCGGTCGTGGGCTCCCCACACCCGTCACAGGGGTCGGTCGTCGGCGCGTCGCTCATACGAGTGGGTCGTGGCGCGAGCTCTTAAATACCTGCGGCGGCCGTCCGCGCCGATCTCCGCGCGGTCCCCGCGTCCTCTAGAACGCGCACTCACGTCGTCCGGAACGCGCGGTCGCCGGCGTCACCGAGCCCGGGCACGATGTAGCCGTCGTCGTCGAGACGATCGTCGATGGCGACGGTGAGGAGGTCGGCGTCGGGGAACGCGTCGCCGACGCGTACGAGCCCATCAGGTGCGGAGACCGCCGAAAGCACAAACAGGTCCTCGAACTCGGTCGCCTCGGCGAGGATGTGCTCAAGCACCGCACACATCGTCGAGCCGGTCGCAAGCATCGGGTCAGCGACGATCACGGTGTCGGTCTCGCGAATCGCCGGTAATTTCACGTAGTCGATCGTGATGGGGAACTCACCGTCCGCATTCATGCCGGCGGCCTCATCGCGACCAGCCGAGATGATCCCCTGTTTCGCTCGAGGAAACGCCTTCAACAGCCCCTCGACGAACGGCGTCGCCGCCCGGAGGACGTTGATGATCACGACGTCATCGACGCCTTTCACCCGTTCGCCGGTCGTCTCCGCGAGCGGCGTTTCGACCGGAACGTACTCCGTCTCCATCGCGCCGTCGATGATCTCGTAGCCACAGACGCGTCCGAGTTTCACCAGGCCCTTTCGGAAGGCGACTTGTTCGGTCTCGACGTCGCGGAGCCGCGAGAGGGTGTCTTTCGCTAGTGCGTGCGTGATGAGATACGCGTTGTCCCGGTCTTCGATGGCCATTGTCGATGCGTCGACGCGACACTCATAAAAGCTTGTCACCAGCGGCCGCCGACCCGGGACGCCATCGAGACCGGATGGCACACCGCGCTCCGGTTGACTGGCCTCCAATTCACCGCAGCACGAGGAGGTACGTCACAAAAAAGACGACGAGGGTCGCGGCGGCGATGGTCCCTCGGCTCGCAGTCAGCACCTCGAGCCGGTCGAGGCCCCAGACGACGGTCCACCCGAACAACAGCGAGAGGACGGCGTTCATCGCGAGCACCACCCGCGGGTCGCCGGACGACTCTTCGAACCCCTCCGCGAGTCCCTTTGGCTCGTCGGCCATATCCACTATCCGAGCGGTCCAGCACTTAGCTCTTTGTGCGAGGACGTCCAACACGTCCTCGTGCACTCGGTCCTCCACCTCAGGAACCATCGCGGCGAGCCGATCGATCCCGTACCGTTCGGGGTGAGCGTCGGCCTCGGATTTATGCTCGCGTTCTCGATCGGTCCCATCTACGGCCAGGCGTACGGTATCTCGACCGGTGCATCACTCGCCTGGTCGGCCGGTGCGTTCCTCGTCATGACCTTCATCGCGTACGCCCAGTTCGTCCATCGCGCCCCGGCGCTTGACGCCGGTCCGCTCCCGCCAGGCCCGCGTTTCGAGCGGCTGCTCTACGCCGCGATGGGATTCGGTGCCGTCCTCGTTGGGATCACACTTCCACTCATGTGACTCGCCCGTGTGTGACCCACCCACACATCTACCTGCGGTGGCGCGCGCCTCGTGGGCCGCCGGAGGCGTGCTCGCGAGCGCGTGCGAGGGATGAGCGAGGTGCCACAGGCACCGATGCGAATCGGCTGGGGAGGGTGTGGCCGAAACTGCGCCCGTGTGTCGCGCAGTCGTCTCGAGCATACAACCACCACACACGTATGGAATCAGCTGGGGAGGGTGTGGCGGTAATTACTGCCTAGAGGTCGTGCAGTCGTGTTCATCACACAGCCACCACAGACAGCTACAATCGGCTTCCGCATCGACCGCACAGTTCGAACGCGACGGCGGGAACACGACGGACGCTACGGCTCTCGGAGCACCACCTCATCGCCGGGGGCCGCCGGGAACGAGTCAACCCCGGGAAGCTCACCGCCGGCTCGCACACGCGCCCACTCCTCGTCGGTGACCAACGCCGCGTTTAGCTGTTCGACGATCGGGTCCGCCTCGAGGTCGGTCCCGATGACGACGTAGGCGGTCTCGCGGTCGCCGTGCTCGTCGTGCCACGATAACTCGGGGCGATTCGACCGAAGCATATCGCGTTCGACCGGCGGCCGGCTCGCGATCCACGGTCCCTGTGCGGTCACCCGCACCGAGCGGCCTGCCTGGCCAACCTGTTGGCGCTGGTCGCTCCCCGCAACCCAGAGTGTGCCCTTCGACCGGACGACGGCGGCCGGCAGCGATCGGAGTGTCTCGGCGAGTCGCTCGGGGTGAAACGGCCGGCGACGCCGATACGTGAACGAGGAAACACCGTACACCTCGTCCGGGTGGCGGTGCGCGTGGTCTTCCGTCCCGTGCTCGTCGTGGTCCGCGTCTGCGAGCGCCCGTTTCCATCCGGGGAGTGTCGCGAGCTCGCTCGCGTCGAACGCGTCGATCCCGATCAGACAGTCGGGATCGACCGCAGAGAACGACGTCGGAATAGTCGTCGCATCGGGCTGAAGCGCCGCGACGAGGTCGGTGGCACGGTCGAGCTCCGCATCGGTACACAGGTCACGTTTGTTCAACAGGACGACGTTCGACACTTCGACCTGTTCGACGAGGAGATCAGAGAGCGGTCGACCGTCCGCGTCGGTGCCGCGGCGTGCCGGCACATCTGCGTCAGCAAAGGCGTCGAGGAACCGACGGGTGTCGAGTACGGTCACGAGCGCGTCGACGCGGTACCGGTCGGCGACCCGCGACTCGGTGGTAAACAGTCTGGCGACCGGGGCCGGCTCGGAGATGCCAGACGACTCGACGACGAGCGCGTCGAATGACCGGTCGCGCGCGAGTCGAACGACGGCCGTCTCGAGGTCGTCTTGGAGCTCACAGCAGATACAGCCGTTCGAGAGCTCCGTGACGCCAGCGACATCGACCTCGGAACCCTCCGCAATCAGTTCTGCGTCAACGTTCACGTCGCCCATGTCGTTGACGAGCACCGCGATGTCACGGTCCCCGGCGGCACTGAGGAGGTGATTCAACAGGGTGGTCTTGCCCGCCCCGAGACTACCTGAGAGCACCGTCACCGGGATCCGATCGCTCATGTGCGGGCCGTCGACATCGAGCCTCTTGAACGCCCCGACGTCGGCGACACACGGACACAGCACCGCGGCGGGCGCCCCGCGGTCGAAAGCCGATACGTTGATACCGCGGCCACGCCGATGGGCGGCCATGTTTGGACTCGTCTTCGTCGTCGGGATCGTCGGGCTGGTGGCGACGGCCGCGATGGTCGCCGCGATGTTGTACCTCGTCTGGCTCTCGATGGGCGACGGCACCCACGCGGCCAGCCCAGACACGGGCGAGACACCGGAACTGGACGACGACACCGCCGAGGACCGCGACCCGGAGCTGACCGACGGCAACACCGCGTGAATCGAGGCCCACGAGACGACCACACGACTGCGCGTCGTCGACGGGGATGACCACAACAGCTTTAGGGTGATTCGGCGGTCATCGTCGACCATGACACTCGCAGCCCGGATCGAAACGTTCCGGACGGTGCTCGAAGAGTGGCTCCGCGGGCTGTACCACGGAATGATCACCCACCCGGCCTACGAGAAGATCGAAAAGGAAGCCGAAGACGCCGAAGACGCGTTCATGCTGGCGTGCTTCCCGGATGCGTTCGGCATCCCATCGCCCGTCTCGTATTACACCGCCGAGCTGTTACCGTACCTCGAGAACGAGTTCGAGGCGTGGGAACGCCGGCTGTGGGATCGCGAGTCGCTCATCGAACGCAAGGGTCAACAGTACCACTTCTGATGGAACCGTTCGTCTTTTTCGGCGGTAAAGGCGGGGTGGGGAAGACCACCGTGTCGTGTGCGTACGGGTACAAGTGTGCGACCGCTGGGCTCTCAACGCTCGTCGTCTCGACGGATCCGGCCCACTCGGTCTCAGACGTCTTCGACCAATCGTTCGGCGATGAGCCGGCGTCTGTCGAGGGGGCCGACGGGCTCGACGCAATGGAGATCGACCCCGACGACGAGGTCCAACGGCACCTCGATTCGATCCGCGAGGGGCTCTCAGAACAGGTGTCAGCGGCGATGGTGAACGAGATCAACCGCCAGCTCGAGATGTCACACGGGACGCCGGGCGCGTACGAGGCCGCGCTCTTCGACGCCTTCGTCGGGGTGATGCGCGAGGAGAGCGAGCCGTACGACCGGGTCGTCTTCGACACCGCGCCGACGGGGTCGACGCTCCGGCTGCTCGGGCTACCGGAGTTCCTCGGTGACTGGATCGACCGGCTGTTGTACAAACGGCGACAGTCGATCGACCTCTTCGAGAAGGCGGCCGTCGGCGATATGGAGCCGCGACGCGTGATGGACGGGGACCCGGTGGTGGCCAGACTCGAAGAGCGCAAAGAGTTTTTCGAGTACGCCGGCGAGACACTGCGGAATGACGCCGCCTTCTTTCTCGTGTTGAACCCGGATCAGCTGTCGGTGAATGAGACGGGTCGCGCGATCGAGGCGTTCCACGAGCGAGACCTCGCTGTCCGCGGGCTCGTGGCGAACAAGCTCACCCCGTCGCCGGACGACGACGAAGACGGCCGCGGCGCCCGGTACCTCCGTGAGCGCGTTGAGACCGAGCGCGACCGCTTAGAGCAGGTCAAGTCGATGTTTACCCCGCCACTCGTCGCGACTATCGAGTCCCGGACACGCGAGGTACGCGGCGACCTCCTCGCGGAGGTCGCTGCCGCACTCGACGTCGACCCCGCGCCTGCAGCCGAGTAGTGAATCGCGCGCGAGCGCTCGATATCGACACTGTTGAAAATTTCATAAGGCTGCTGTTGAATCAACAAATAATATTACAAAATTAATTGTCACGCCGGTCTCCAACGGGTGTGTGCGGCAGATCCATCACGGATGATGGTAATATTTAACAGCCCCTTCGAGGATCCATTTTACGAGAGCCTATGACGAGCATCATTTGGATCGTGGCCGCCGTGCTGGCAACGTTCTCCGTGGGGTACGTGGGGTACTCGCGGTACCTCTCGCGGTTCGTCGACCTCGACGATGACCGCGAGACGCCGGCACACAAGTACGAAGACGGTCAAGAGTACGTTCCGGCGAAGAAGCCGGTGTTACTGGGGCATCACTTCTCGAGCATCGCAGGCGGGGCACCAATCGTCGGTCCGATAACGGCCGGCGCCATCTGGGGATGGGCCCCGGCGTTGTTGTGGGTCGCCATCGGCAACCCGCTGATGGGGGCGGTCCACGACTTCATCTCGCTGTCGAGTTCGATCCGTCACGAGGGGCGGTCTATCGGGTACATCGTCGGCCAGTATGTCGGCGAGCGTGGGAAAAACCTCCTGTTGTGGTTCGCGTTCCTCACGATCATCCTCGTCGTCGCGGTGTTCGCCCTTGTCGTCGGGATCGTGTTTAACGCGTACCCGCAAGTGACGACCGCGAGCTTCGTGTACGTCCTCTTGGCGCTCGCGTTCGGGGTGTACCTCTACCAGCTCAACGGGCCGTTCATCCCCGGCACCGTCCTCTTCGTCGCCGGCGTCTTCGCCGGCGTCTGGTTGGGCATCCAGTACCCGTTCGCGATCTTCGAGCTGGCTGGCGACGCCAGCCACCCCGCAGGGACGTTCGTGCTGTTCGAGAACGCGGGCTCGTGGTTCCCGGGTGCCGCTGCACTCGGTGGGAACACCGCAGCGTGGGTGCCCGTGATCATGGTGTACGGCGCGATCGCCAGCGCCCTACCGGTGTGGGTGCTGCTCCAGCCGCGTGATTACCTCTCGTCGTTCCTGTTGTACACGGGTGTCGGCGGGGGCGTCCTCGCTATCATCGCCGGCACGCTGCTCGGAACTGCCTCCCAGCCGCTCGTCATCGATTCGTCGATCGGCCTGTTCAACGGCTTCTGGGGGGTGGAGTCAGTCGGCCTCTTCCCGTTGTTCCCGCTGCTTTTCATCACCATCGCCTGCGGGACGATAAGCGGCTTCCACTCGCTCGTCTCCTCAGGGACGACCGCAAAACAACTGAATAAGAGGGTGTCATAGAACTCTTCTCACACCGTGATGATCGTGCTTCCCGGATTGTCTCCGCGTTCGTAGTTGGTGATAGCGACGACGAGGCGAAGGCACAGCGAGAGGAACACCTGTGCTCGTGCATGGACGCGGCCTCGGG